>JAZDLM010000057.1:0-16244 GCA_043801895.1 bacterium | reverse complement strand
GCTATAAAACTATTCTGGATCGGTTGGGCGCTAACGCGGTGCCGATCCAACTTCCAATTGGCGCGGCCGAAACCTATACAGGTTTAGTAGATTTAATCACTGAGCGAGCTTATATCTTCCAGGGCGACTTGGGTCAAGATGTTCTCGAGACTGACATTCCGGGGGATATGAAAGAGAAGGTGGCTGAATATCGTCACAAGATGTTGGAGAAAATTGTCGAGACCGAAGATATCTTATTGGAAAAGTTTTTGGCCGATCGGGCGTTAACCATCGATGAATTAAAGAAGGCGATTCGCGCCGCAGTCATCGCCAATAAATTGGTACCAGTAATGTGCGGCTCCGCTCTTAAAAACAAGGGCGTGCAGAAATTGTTGGACGCCGTTGTCGATTATCTGCCTAGCCCCCTCGATATCCCGCCGGTCGAGGGCCATCGCTCGGATACGGGCGAGGTGGTTATCCGCCAGGCGAGCGACGAAGAACCGTTTACTGCGCTGGCTTTCAAGGTGGCTACCGATCCGTTTGTGGGGAAGTTGATTTACTTCCGGGTGTATGCCGGCAAGCTCAAGGCCGGTTCTTATCTGATGAACTCCAGTAAGGGCGAGAAAGAGCGCGTCGGTCGCATCTTGCGGATGCACAGCAACCATCGCGAGGAAGTCGATGAGATTTTTGCCGGAGAAATTGGCGCCATTGTTGGCCTGAAGAATGTCACTACTGGCAACACGCTGGTAAGCGAGGGCGACAAGATGGTGCTGGAATCGATCGAATTTCCCGAGCCGGTTATTTCCATTGCGGTGGAGCCAAAATCGAAGGCCGATCAGGAAAAAATGGCCTTGGCTTTGGGCAAATTGGCCGAAGAGGACCCGACTTTCCGAGTCCACACCGATGAGGATAGCGGGCAGACCATCATCGAAGGGATGGGCGAGCTCCATTTGGATATTATCGTCGATCGGATGAGGCGCGAATTCAAAGTCGAGGCCAACATTGGTAAACCGCAGGTGGCTTACCGAGAAACTATCACTCAAGAAGCGGTCAACGAAACCAAATATATTAAACAGACCGGCGGCCGCGGTCAGTATGGCCATGTGGTTTTGCGACTGACACCTCTTGATACTGGCGGATTTGAATTTGTAAACAAGATCGTTGGCGGTGTCATCCCCAAGGAATACATTCCGGCGGTGCAAAAGGGGATCGAGGCGGCGATGGGCCGCGGGGTTATTGCCGGCTATCCGGTGGTAGATGTCCGCGCTACATTGTTTGACGGCTCGTATCACGAAGTTGACTCCAATGAAATGGCCTTCCAAATCGCTGGAAGCATGTGTTTTCAGGAAGCGGTCAAAAAAGGTAGGCCAGCAGTGTTGGAACCGATCATGCAAGTAGAGGTAGTGACCCCCGAGGACTATGCCGGTGATGTGATGGGGGATCTCAACTCCAAGCGCGGTCGGATCGAGGGGATGACCGATCGGGCCAATGCCAAGGTGATCCATGCCATGGTGCCGTTGGCCGAGATGTTTGGTTATGCCACCAACCTCCGCTCGATGAGCCAGGGGCGAGCGGCCTACACCATGGAATTTGCCCAGTACGAGCGGGTGCCGGCCACCATCCAGGAAGAATTGATCGCCAAACACAGCCGGTAGATTATGGCTGAAATCGGGGCCTTCCCGAGGAGAGGGCTGACCCACTCGGGGGCTTTTTCAAAAAATCCTTGCATTATCCCCGAGATTTAGGTATTGTCTAAAAGTACATTTTTATAAGGTATAAGCTAACCAATCATAGGAGTTGAGCTATGGCAGAAGCGTTTAAGAGAGACAAAGTTCATGTAAATATCGGCACGATCGGTCACGTTGACCATGGAAAAACCACGCTGACAGCGGCTATTACGCAGGTGTTAGCTACCAAAGGCCTGGCTACAGCGAGGAAATTTGAAGATATTGATAACGCTCCCGAGGAAAAAGAACGCGGCATTACTATCGCCACCTCCCATCAGGAGTACGAAACTGAGAAGCGCCATTATGCTCATGTGGACTGTCCCGGCCACGCTGACTACATCAAAAATATGATCACCGGTGCTGCCCAGATGGATGGCGCGATTTTGGTGGTTGCTGCTACTGACGGCCCTATGCCTCAAACCCGCGAGCACATTCTGCTTGCCTATCAGGTAGGCGTACCCCATATCGTAGTTTTTATTAATAAAGTCGATATGGTGGACGATCCGGAGTTGGTGGATCTGGTAGAGCAGGAAGTCCGAGACTTGTTAAAGAAGTATAAATACCCGGGCGACGAAGCCCCGGTAATCCGCGGTTCTGCCCTGAAAGCCCTAGAGAACCCCAATGACGAAGCGGCCACTAAGCCGATCTGGGATCTGTTGAACGCCCTCGACACCTATATCCCTGACCCGGTCCGCGAACTAGATAAGCCGTTCCTGATGCCAGTGGAAGACGTTTTTTCCATTAAAGGCCGCGGCACCGTGGTGACTGGCCGGGTGGAGCAGGGGATCGTAAAGGTTAACGAAGAAGTTGAAATCGTTGGTATCAAACCAACCCGCAAGACCGTGGTGACCGGCGTGGAGATGTTCCGCAAAATGTTGGACCAGGGCCAGGCGGGAGATAATGTTGGCCTCTTGCTGCGTGGCGTCGAGAAAGAGGATGTTGAGCGCGGCCAAGTGGTAACCAAGCCTGGCAGTATCACACCGCACACCGAGTTCGATGCCGAAGTTTACATTCTGAGCAAAGAAGAGGGTGGCCGCCATACCCCGTTCACCAAGGGCTACAAACCGCAGTTCTACATTCGCACTACTGATGTAACTGGCGAAGTGGAATTGCCCGAGGGTACCGAAATGGTAATGCCAGGGGATACCATCAAGATGAAAGTCAAACTGATCGTTCCGGTAGCTATGGACGAAGGGCTGCACTTCGCTATTCGCGAAGGTGGTCGAACTGTTGGCGCCGGTGTGGCAACTAAGATCACTAAATAACTTTACAAGATAACCTTAACTCCCCACGCTCAAAACTTTATTGGCAGCGTGGGGAGTTCGAAGCACCCTCTCTACTAGACTTGCACATATTTGTTGTTTAACACGTGTCCTTGATGCCATCATCAACTCCCAAACAGACCGCCAGTTCGCCTAAGGCTAAGGCCGCCCCGAGCGGTAAGTCTGCTCGTAGTAAAGAGGCGAAACAGCGGATCCGGATCCGCCTAAAGGCATATGATCACCGAATTTTGGACAAATCCTCGCGGTTGATCATTGAAACAGCCGAACGAACCGGGGCAGTAGTCAGTGGGCCCATCCCGCTCCCGACCGAGAAGAAAGTGTACACCGTGCTGAAATCCACCTTTGTGCACAAGGACGCTCGGGACCAATTTGAGATGAGGATTCACAAGCGATTGATCGAGATCTCGGATCCTACGCCAAAAACCATCGAGGCTCTCACCAACCTGAGTTTGCCAGCCGGGGTGAGCATCGAAGTTAAAATGTAGGGATTAGAGTTTAGAGATTAGGGAATAGGAGCGGTGAATTTGTCGCCCCAACCCTTAATCCCTAGTCCCCGATCGCTAACCTGCTCCCGCACCCCGCTCTAATGGGGTCGGAAGAAAAGTTTTTTATGAATCCCGCTAGAAGTCTGTCATCTATGAATATTGAGCTCAGCCTAAAGAGAATGAATATGCCAACCCGATCCATACCAGTAATTGTTAACTGTGCGCAAAAATAATTCTGAAGAATTATTTTTCGCCGAGGACTTCTAGCGGGATGAAAGGACTACTTGCGGAAAAATTGGTTATGACCCAGGCGATTACTCAAGATGGTTCCGCTGACGCGATTACCATCTTGAAAGCCGAACCGAATGTAATCACCCAGGTCAAACAGTCCGATAAAGACGGCTACTTTGCCCTGCAATTGGGATTGCCCCAGAAAATGAAGAAGCGGGACAAAGCTCCTGTAATGCGAGCCAAAAGAGAATTCCGTTTCCCGGAGTACGCTGGGAAACCAGGCGACCAGGTAAAAGTGGGCGATGTGTTTGCGGTCGGTGACCGGGTAGATGTGATCGGCATCACCAAGGGCCGCGGATTTGCCGGTACTATCAAACGCCACCATTTCCACCGCGGGCCGATGACTCACGGCCACGACCACCATCGGGCACCCGGCTCGATCGGCGCCATGGGCATCCCCCGAGTAGAAAAGGGCCGACGAATGTCTGGTCATCTAGGGAATGTCCAAGTTACCATCAAAAATTTGAAGATCATGGCGATCGATTCAGCTACTAACTTATTAGCCGTGTCTGGCGGGATTCCCGGAGCACCCAAACAGATAGTCATGATCAGAAAACACGAATAATTTTTCAATATGCTAGCAGCCCAAGCAAAATCTAAGAAAGTCGCCCAACGAACCGCAGCCGCTCCGGCTACTGAGTCAGTCGCCAGTAAACTGCAGATAATTTCGGTGGACGAAGCCCCTAAGACCAGGTTGTTGGGCGCGATCATGCTGCGACAGATCTTGCTTTCTTATCAGTCCAACCAGCGCCGGAGCACGGCTAGCACTAAGACACGCGGGATGGTTTCCGGTGGTGGGCGTAAACCTTGGCGGCAGAAGGGGACCGGCCGAGCTCGAGTCGGCTCAAGCCGCAACCCGATTTGGCGAGGTGGCGGTGCGGCGTTCGGGCCGAGTACTGCGCGCAATTTCCAACAATTGATCCCTATCCGATTGCGTCAACAAGCTCTTGCTACCGTTTTATCTCTTAAGGCGCAGGCTGGCCGGCTTAAGCAAGCCAATTTAGATAATCCGATCGTCAAAGTCAGTGATTTAAAAAAGCAATTGCCAGAGTTATTGAATATCCGAAAAGCTTTATTAATTATCCCCGATGCCACCTGGGCAAGAGGAGTGGCGAATTTGCCTAATCTTTGGCCGGTGACCGTGGCTCGAGTTAATCCGCTCGATATTGCCTCTGCCCACACCGTGATCTTCGTCAACAATACCTACAGTCAAATTAAAGATCGTCTGCAATGTCGGTAATCATTAAAAAGCCAGTTATTTCTGAAAAGAGCATCGCCCAGGGAGCGGTGAATCGGTACACCTTTTTGGTGAATCGGGGCGTCAACAAGCAGCAATTGGCTCAGGCGGTCGAAGCTCTATTCAAGGTGAAAGTCGCCAATGTTAATAGTGTGAAATTGCCGGGCAAGCCAAAGCGCTTTCGGAGATTGGTCTCCCATCGGTCCCCCCGCCAGCATATGGTAGTGACTCTCAAGTCGGGCGACCGGATCGCTATTTTTGAGGAAAATGCCAAGGAGCCGACCGAAAAAGCTCCCGAGAAAAAAGCCGCGGATAAATCATCCGCCAAGAGATCAGCTGTCAAATAAACCATGAGTATCCGAATGATCAAACCGACCACTTCAGGCCAGCGCGGAATGCGCGTGATTGCCTATCGAGAAGTGCTGACGGCTGGCACCACCCCGCGCAAATCGCTGGTTAAAGGGTTTAAGCGGAGTAGTGGCCGTAATCATCGTGGAGTGATCACTATCCAGCATCGCGGCGGCGGCGCCAAGCAAAACATTCGCCTGGTGGATATGTATCAGCAGAAGATGGGCATCCCGGCCATCGTGGAGAGTATCGAGTACGATCCTGGTCGGACCGCCTTCCTCGCCCTGGTATTGTTTGCAGACGGCCATCGGTCATACATTTTAGCGCCAGAACATCTTGGGGTGGGCGACAAGATCATTTACAATCCCACCACCAAGATCAAGCCGGGCAATCGGCTACAGCTTAATAATATTCCCGCCGGCATGCTGGTGCATAATATCGAGTTAGTCCCCGGACACGGTGGCCAGATAGTTCGTTCGGCCGGCGCTAGCGCTACGGTTATGGGTTTCGATAGCGGCTACGCTTTATTGAGAATGCCGTCGGGCGAAGTGCGGCGCGTGCCTGAAGCGGGCTACGCCAGCATTGGCGTGGTGAGCAATAGTGAGCATATGAATATTAAAATCGGCAAGGCTGGCCGGACGCGCTGGATGGGACGCCGCCCGCAAGTTCGCGGTAAGGCCAAGAACCCCGTTGATCACCCGCATGGTGGAGGCGAGGGCGGTTCTTCGATCGGCTTGAAACACCCTAAAACCCGTACCGGTAAACCAGCTTTGGGCTACAAGACTCGCAACAAGACCAAGAAGAGTAGTAAGTTAATAGTTAAACCACGGACCAAAAAGCGGAAAGGTAAAAAGTAAACATTATGTCTAGATCCAGCAAAAAAGGACCCTACATCGACGAACGATTAATGAAGAAAGTCGAAACAGCCAAATCCGGCAACCGCGGGCCGATTAAGACATGGAGTCGAGCTTGCTCCATCACTCCGGAAATGGTTGGTATTACTTTTCAGGTGCATAACGGTAAAGACTTTATCGCGGTGTTTGTTAGCGAGAATATGGTAGGTCATAAGCTCGGAGAGTTCTCGCACACTCGCAAGTTCAGAGGGCATGGCGGCAAGATGGCTAAAGAACAAGCCAAAGCGGCATCCACAGCACCTGCTCCGGCGACAACTCCGGCCGCTAAGCCCGCTGCCAAGGGCGGCAAGAAGAAGTGATGATGTCCAATGATAAATGCCAAATTAAAAATGAATGTAGTGCTGCTGGGAAGCTATACCCCCATCGCTCTTCATTATTAATCATTCATTCTTAATTAATTTGATGGAAGTTAGCGCAACAGCAAAATTTGTGCGGATGAGCCCCAAGAAGATACGGCCTTTATTAAGCTCGCTTCGTAATCAACCAGCCGAAACAGCGCTGACTAAGCTTAAATTCCACCCCAGTAAATCGGCGCGGTTGCTCTACCAAGCGATCAAATCGGCGGCCAGTAATGCCGGTAATAATTACAATCTCAAGCTTGGCAACCTCAAGATCAAGGCGCTGACTGTTGACGAGGGCCCTAGCTTTAAAAGATATTGGTTCAGATCGCACGGTGCGGCCGACCGCTTACTGAAACGCACCAGCCATATTAAGGTAATATTGTCCGAGATTAAACCCACCTTAGTAAAAAAGCCGGTAGCGGCGCCGATAGTAACGGCCAAGCCAGCCGGAACTCAAGCCGCCCCCGAGGCTAAGTCCGAGGCCGTTGTTGATAAACCAGGCAAGCCCACCCCGGGAGATAAGACGGCCAAGCGTGCGGTGACCGGTATGCGCAAAATATTTACCAGGAGGACCACTAATAAATAATCCCTATGGGACAGAAAGTTCATCCGTATCTGTTTCGGCTCGGGCAGAGCGCTAAGTGGCGGTCGCGTTGGTTTGACATCAAGCATTACGGCAAATTTGCCGTCGAGGATTACAAGATTCGGAAGCTGGTGGACAAACAATTCAAGAAAGCAGCTGTTGCCTTTGTCGATATCGAGCGGTTTGGTAGTAGTGTGACCATTGCTATTCATACTGCTCGCCCGGGCGTGATCATCGGCCGGGGCGGCGCAGGGGTAGAGAGTTTCAAGAAAGAAGTGGCTAAGCTGGTCGGGGCCGGCGCAATTACTATAAATATCCAAGAAGTTCGCAACCCAGAGGATTCCGCCCCGATCATTGCCAATAATATCGCCGAACAGATCGAGCGACGCATCCCATTCCGGCGCGTGGTGAAGCAGTCAATCGAAACTGCCAAACAGGCTCGGGCGAAGGGGATCAAGGTAATCGTTTCCGGTCGGTTAAATGGTGCAGAGATCGCTCGTACTGAGGCCTTCTCGTTTGGGACAGTGCCACTGCACACTATCAAGCAACCGATCGACTATGCCCTGCGCGTTGCTTATACCACTTATGGTACTATCGGCATCAAGGTTTGGGTATCTCGGTCAGAGGCCGATGACGAGACTCCCGATTAGTTGAAATATTCTCATGTTAATCCCAAAAAAAGTTAAATATCGTAAGCAGATGCGCGGCTCAATGAAGGGCGTTGCCACCCGCTCCAACGCTATCAGCTTCGGCAAATACGGGCTGAGAGCCCTGGGGAACAGCTGGGTTACCTCTCGCCAGATCGAAGCCGCTCGCCGTTCGATGACCCATTTTATTAAACGTGAAGGGAAAATCTGGATCCGAATTTTTCCCCACCAGTCGGTTACCAAGCACCCCGCCGAAACCAGAATGGGCAGCGGGAAGGGGGCGGTCAGCCACTATGTTGCTACCGTCAAGGTCGGTACTATCCTATTTGAGATGGACGGGATCCCCAGAGCAATCGCGACGGAAGCGATGCGGCTGGCCGGCCATAAGTTGCCGGTTAAAACCAAGTTTGTAGTTAAGAACGAATAAAGTTTATTCACTATGACTCCCAGGATTATCGACACGATGACCGACTACCGCAAATTGAGTTTGGATGATTTGTCCAGGCGGGTAGCCGAGCTGACCAGCAAAGCCCAAGAATTACGGTCGGAGCAGGCGATTGGCAAATTGACCAATCACGCCCAGATAAAAAATATTCGCCGGACGATCGCACGGTTAGCCACCGTCAAACGCGAGAAAATAATTCTCCAAAGCTTAAATGGATAAGATCAGCACACCATCAACCAATCCATCAGCCACCCCGAAAGGTACCCAAAAGACCGGGGTAGTGGTCAGCAAGGCCGGGATCAAGACGGTCATTGTTAAGGTAGATAGCTACATCCCCCATCCGTTATATAAAAAGCGGGTGCGGTCGACTAAGCGTTTCGCTGTTCACGATGAGCAGGAGCAGACAACGGTAGGTGATACCGTGACGATCGGCGAGACCCGTCCTTTGAGTAAAACTAAACGGTGGAGAGTATTACAGATAGTTAAAGCTCGTCAAGCAACCATTTCTTAAAATGATTCAAGAAGGAACCAAACTAAAAGTGGCTGATAACACTGGCGCCCACCTCGTCAAATGCTTTAAGGTACTGGGCGGAACCCGACGGCGCTACGCCAGCTTGGGCGATGTGATCGTCTGTGCGGTCAAAAATGCTGCGCCCACCGGAGTGGTAAAGAACCATGAGGTGATTAAAGGTGTAATCGTGCGTACCAAACGGGCAACTCGCCGGCCAGACGGCAGCTATATTCGTTTTGATGATAACGCGATCGTAGTGATCGATGCCCAGAAGCAGCCGCGGGGTACCCGGGTGTTTGGGCCGGTGGCTCGAGAGCTGCGCGATAAGGGTTTTATGAAAATTGTTTCACTGGCTCCGGAGGTGCTCTAATGAATCCCGTTAGAAATCTGCCAATTACTCGCATCAAATCTAGTTCAAAGAAAATGAATATATTAATCCACGGCATACCAGTAATCACGCGAAAAATACAAAGTATTTTTCGCCGAGGATTTCTAACGGGATGAGAATTAAGCGAGGCGACAAAGTGACGGTGATGACTGGCAAAGACCGCGGTAAAAGCGGAGTGGTGGTGGCAGCTGATCATGCCCAAGGGCTAGTTAAGGTTGAGGGCTTGAACATTTATAAGCGACACCAGAAAAAGGGCGGCCGGTCGCGGCAGCCAGGCGGTATCGTGGAAGTGATAGCCCCGCTGTCCTCGGCGAAAGTTATGTTAATTTGCCCAAGTTGTAACCGGCCCACCCGAGTCGGGTACCAGACGGTCGGCGACCAGAAACGCCGGGTATGTAAAAGGTGTAAAGCTTTAATCACCGATGTTAAAAAGTAAATATTTAAAATTAGTGCCTAAACTGCAGGCTGAGCTCAAGCTTAAGTCGATATCGGCGGTGCCCCGGGTCGCCAAAGTCGTGGTGAATGTCGGTGTGGGCAGGGCGGTGCAAGATCCTAAGCTGCTTGAGTTTGTAGTAAGCGAGCTAAAGCGCATTACCGGCCAGGCGCCGGTGGTAACCAAGGCCAAGCAATCAGTCGCCGGGTTTAAACTGCGTGAAGGCGCCGAGATTGGCGCTATGGTTACCTTAAGAGGCGATCGGATGTACGATTTCCTCGAGCGACTGGTGGGAGTAGCTTTGCCGCGGGTACGTGATTTCCAAGGGCTGGAAACAAAGTTCGACGGGCATGGCAACTACACCTTAGGTTTAAAAGAACATGTGTCGTTCCCTGAAGTAGTGTTCGAAAACGCGGATAAAGTGTTCGGCATGGAGATTACCATTGTTACTACCGCCGCCTCCGACTTGGCCGCCCGCGCCTTGTTGACCACTCTGGGTTTCCCATTCAAGAAGCAAGCAGCAACTAGCTAATCAATCACCAATGACCAGAAAAGCGCTTATCAATAAATCTAAGGCTAAACCGAAATTTACCACTCGGGTGATCCGCCGTTGCCAGATTTGCGGCCGGGGGCATTCCGTAATGCGGGATTTCGGAGTTTGCCGGATCTGTTTCCGCGAAATGGCGCGGAATGGTCAATTACCCGGTATTAAAAAAGCTAGTTGGTAATAAAATAATGACAAATGCCAAATTAAAAATTACCAATGACCGCATCCGTCAGCTGGCGGACTTCCATCACTCTTCATTATTAATTCTTCATTCCTAATTATTCTTATGATAGTTAACGACCCCATTGCCGATCTGTTGACCCGTCTGCGTAACGCTCTTGCCGTGCGCAAGCGGTTCGTGTTGGTGCCTCATTCTAAGACCAGGCTAGCGATCCTCGAATTGCTTCGTCGGCAAGGCTATGTTGGCGAAGTGGTGGTAGCGCCCGATAAGACCGACCAGCATCAACAGATCAAAGTGGGATTACGCTATGGCACCGACGGCAGTTCGATAGTAAAAAGTCTGCGTCGAGTCAGCAAGCCGGGCCAGCGGATTTATACTCCCACCCACCAGCTTAGATCGGTATTGGGCGGTGTCGGTATAGCGGTGGTGTCTACCTCTCAGGGCCTACTAACCGATGCTCAGGCGCGCAAAGCCGGTATCGGCGGCGAGGTTTTATTTAAAGTTTGGTAATTTTCAATTATGTCTAAGATTGGCCGACTCCCAATTAGTTTACCCGCAGAAGTTTCCGTAAAAATCGGAGATGGTAAGGTCCTAGTAAAAGGCAAATTGGGCGAGCTGACGGTTGCTGTCCCGCCCCAGATTAAAGTTGTCCAAGACGGAACTCGGTTGATCGTCTCGCGAGCCGATGACAGCAATTCGGCCAAAGCCTTGCACGGGCTGATTCGATCGCTGGTTAACAATAGCGTTGTTGGGGTGGCCGCCGGGTTTACTAAGACGTTAGAAATCACCGGAGTTGGTTATCGAGCCGAGCTAAAAGGGGATAAACTCGTGTTGCACATCGGTTTATCGCACCCGGTAGAAGTCGGAGTGACCGAGGGGGTCACGGTAAAACAGGACAAGAACCAGTTGATCTTTTCCGGCATCGACAAGCAAAAAGTCGGCCATCTCGCCGCGCTGGTTCGTTCCCGCAAGAAACCGGAGCCGTACAAAGGTAAGGGTATCAAGTATATTGATGAAGTAGTTAAGCGCAAAGCCGGTAAAACCGCCAAGACTGCCGCCTAAATCCATTTCTAGACAATGAAAGAACTTCGCAATACAATCAAACGTCGTTCTCACCGTGCCGGTCGCGTCCGGGCCAAACTGCATACTGCTCCGGGACGCCCCAGGTTAGCAGTGCAACGCAGCGCCAAGAAAATTTACGCTCAGATCATCGATCATCGGGGCGAGGTTTTAGCGTCAGCGCAAAGCCCGTCGGCTAACAAAGGCAAGATCGCACTAGCTAAGCAGGTCGGTGAAGCGATCGCGAAGTTAGCCAGAGAGAAAAATATTACCCAGGTCGTATTGGACCGTAAGTATTATAAGTATCATGGCCGAGTTCGGGCGCTAGCCGAGGCAGCTCGGGAGGGTGGGTTGAAATTCTAACTATGATCAATAAAAGTACATCCCGGGGTAGCAATCGGGGATCTGGTCGTTCTAGTGGCGGCGGGCGTCATCGGGGCGGCGAGCCGCGTGCCCCAAAAGAGTTTGACGAGAGAGTCCTAGAGATCAATCGCGTTACTCGCGTGGTTAAAGGCGGCAAAAGAATGCGCTTCCGCGCGCTAGTGGTTATCGGCGATAACATTTCTCGGGTTAGTTTTGGTTTGGGTAAAGCTGCGGATGTCACCACCGCGGTGCAGAAAGCGGTGGTAGAGGCCAAGAAGCGGATGCAAACTATTAAGTTGATCAAGGGGGCATTACCATATCGGATTACCGGGCGCTATAAAAGCGCTCAGGTATTAATTAAACCAGCTCCCGAGGGGACCGGGCTGGTCGCCGGTGGCTCGGTCCGGATCGTATTACAGCTGGCCGGCGTGAAGAACGCGGCCGCTAAAGTCCTTGGCTCCAGCAACAAGATCAGTAATGTGGTCGCTACCATCCAGGCGCTTAGTCACATCCGGCTCAGAGAGGACATCATGGCTCAGCGAGGATTCACTAAAACTAAATCGGCCGATAGTAAGTCTACTGATAACTCTAAATTATGACCGAAACTACCCAGCTCCACGATCTAGTCGGTGTCGATCGCCATCCCCAGCGCAAGCGAGTAGGTCGGGGCGATGCCAGCGGGAAAGGATCAATGTCCGGCCGCGGTTCTAAAGGGCAGAAGGCTCGTACCGGCGGCAGTATCCCAGCTCGATTCGAAGGCGGTCAAACCCCGCTGTTTAGGCGGATCGCCAAAAACAAAGGTTTTCGCCATCACCGGAAGTGGTCAATTTTGAAAATCAATCTCAAAGACCTGCCTCGGTATGTCGATGCCGATGGGAAGCTGACCCTAGCCGGGCTAGCTACAGCCGGGAAAGTATCAGCCAAGACTCAGGTGAAGATTTTGGGCGAAGGGGAAGTCAAATCCGTTTATCAGGTCCAGGTTCATCTGATCTCCGGCCGAGCTGCTGATAAAATAAAAGCAGCTGGCGGAACGGTAGAAATAATTTAATAAGTTCCAATGTTCGACACCATCCGACAAATTATCAAACATCGGGATCTGCGCATGCGGATTCTCTATACGCTGCTGGTCCTGTTTTTAGTGCGTCTGGTGGTCCACACTCCGATGCCGGGTATCGATCTAGGGGCACTGGGCCAAGTTTTCCAGAGCAACCAATTCTTAGGATTAGTGGATCTGTTCTCGGGCGGCTCGCTTAGCCGATTTTCCATCGCCATGATGGGGGTGGCGCCATACATCAATGCTTCGATCATCATGCAGCTGATGACTATGGCGATCCCCAGTGTGGAGGCGTTGCAGAAAGAAGGGGAGTATGGCCGGCGCAAGATCGCCCAGTACACTCGGTATCTGACCGTGCCGCTGGCGATCATTCAAGCGTGGGGGATGGTCACTTTACTGCAGAGATCGAATGTGGATATTCTGGGCCAGATCAGTGTTTCGCATCTGGTCGTCATCTTGCTGACAGTCACCGCCGGGACCATCTTGTTGATGTGGTTAGGTGAATTGATCTCCGAATACGGGATCGGTAACGGTGTATCGTTGATCATCTTCGCCGGCATCTTAGATGGTCTGCCTCAGGGGCTAGCCGGAACCTTCGCACTCTTTGATGTCAGCAAGTTAATTAATTTGCTAATTTTCGTTGTATTAACGGTCGTCACGATTTATTGCGTGGTTTATATTACTGAGGGGCAGCGCAATATTCCAATTGCCTACGCCGGCCGCGGCGGTGGCAACCGACTGTTCGGCGGCCAGAGCAGCCATCTGCCCTTGCGGGTCAACCAGGCCGGGGTGATCCCGATCATTTTTGCTCTGTCGTTATTAATGTTCCCCGGGCTGATCGCTTCTTTCTTCGCTCAGGCTCGGACCCCGTGGATTGCTCAGGGAGCCGAATTTGTACAAAGGCTGTTTCAGCACAATGCCTTTTACGGCATCGTATATTTCGTATTAGTGGCTTTCTTTACCTATTTCTATACCTGGGTAGTTTTTCGTCCCGACCAAGTGGCCGAAAATATTCAGAAGTCCGGCGGATTTATTCCCGGGATCAGGCCGGGCAAACAGACCGTCGATTTCCTATCTTTTGTCAGTAATCGCATTACTTTGGCCGGCGCCATCTTTCTGGGATTGATTGCAGTCCTGCCTATTATCGTCCAAGCAATGACCGGGATTACTACCTTAACCCTGGGGGGAACGGGTCTCCTGATCGTGGTATCGGTGGCACTGGAAACTATGCGGCAGATCCGCGCCCAGCTGATCACCAAGCAATATGACGAAATCTAAGACCGATATTATTTTGTATGGTGGCCCCGCCTCTGGTAAGGGCACCCAGGCGGAGTTGTTAGTTAAAAAATTGCAGGCGGCGACCCTCAGCATGGGAGCAGAGTTAAGGCGTCTGGCGGCCGCCAAAACACTAACCGGGCAAAGGGTGAAACGCTATGTGGACGCTGGCCAGATCGTTCCTCCGGAGATCAGTGATCGGATCGTGCGCCGATTTGTTGCCCAAGTGCCAGCCGCTCGGGTAATTGTATTTGACGGCTTCCCTCGGACGATAGCGCAGGCTCGCACGCTGGATAAGATCCTTGCTCGGCGTCATCGTCAAGCCAAAACCATTTTTATTAAGTTGCCGATCGCGGTAGCTAAGGCCCGGCTGGCGAAGCGCGCGGCGATCGAACATCGGCAGGACGATGCCAGTCCCGGTGTCATCGCTCGTCGGATACGAATTTTTAACGATCGAGCCAAACAAGTTTTACAATATTATCGACAGACAAAACGGCTGGGAGTAGCTGATGGCAATGCGACTATCTCAGCAGTTCATCGGAGAATCATTAAGTTGGTCTAGCCATGACAACGCGACTAACCGAAGAGGAAATTGCTAGCATGCGTGAGGCCGGTCGGAAGCTAGTCGCTGTTCTGGCAGAGATCAAATCAGCCATAGCTCCCGGTGTGAACCTTATGCAATTAGAAGAGATCGCAGACCGGGCGACCAGGAAGCACGGCGCGCTGCCGTCATTCAGGGGTTATCACGGCTATCCCGCTGCCACTTGTTTGTCGGTCAATGAACAGATCGTCCACGCCGTTCCGCAGGATCGGGTATTGCGCGACGGGGATATTCTGAGCGTTGATATGGGGCTGTATTATCAGGGCGTTCATGCCGACGCGACAGTGACTTGGTCAGTTGGCCGAGTCGCTCCGGCGGTCAAGCGCCTGATGGACGGTACCTACGCCGCGCTGTTGGCGGGGACGGACCAGGTTAAGCCAGGCGCCCACGCTGGCGATATCTCTCAAGCGATCGAGAAGGTCTTGAAAGCTCGGGGGTTGACCATCTTTCAACAGTTCGTCGGCCACGGGATCGGCAAAAAGCTGCATGAGGACATCGTTATTCCCAATTTCTTTACTGGGGAGATGGGGCCCAAACTGACCCCTGGAACGGCTATTGCCATCGAGCCGATCGCCGGGCTGGGGAGCAGCGATCAGGTCATTACTAGCCCAGACGGCTGGACGGCTTATGCCGAGGACAGCCAGCCGGCAGCCCACTTTGAGCACACCGTTCTGGTGACCGACCAGGGGCACGAGGTGCTCACCCCGCTAGAAACGCTCATTGGGAGCTAAAATCCGGTTGACATTAGGGCATAAAAATAGAATAATAGCAAAGCCGCCGCCAAGTTCCGAACCTATATAATTCATAGGTATTAGCGGGGTCCCGCCTCAGGCGGTGATATCCATTATGTCAGATAAGCAGGTAATCGAACTCGAGGGTACGGTGGTGGAAGCTCTCCCGAACGCGACTTTTCGGGTGGAGATTGAAGGTGGGCACATTATCCTGGCTCACATTTCCGGCAAGATGCGGATGCACTATATCAAAATCCTGCCTGGCGATAAGGTGACCGTGGAAATGAGCCCGTATGATATCGAGCGCGGGAGGATCACCTACCGGCACAAGAGCAACCATATTCAACAGCTAGATTAGTTTTTACACAGCAAAATGAAGGTTAACGCCTCAGTCAAAAAGATTTGCAAAAACTGCCGCATCATTCGGCGGGAGGGCAAAGTATTGGTGATCTGCACTAGCAGCAAAAAGCATAAGCAACGCCAAGGTTAATTATGATCAGAATTTCCGGTGTCAATTTGGATGACAAGAAAAGAGTGGAGATCGCTCTCACCTATATTTTCGGTATTGGCCGGACTACTAGCCAACAGGTCCTTAAGCAAGCCCAGCTTAATCCCGATACCAAGGTCCGCGACTTAACTGCGGCCGAGGAGGGGAAACTTCGCGCTATTATCGAAAAAGACATGCTGATAGAGGGGGATCTCCGGCGAGATATCCTGATGAACATCAAGCGACTGAAAGAGATCGGGAGTTACCGCGGCAGTCGTCATGCCAAGAAACTGCCGGCTCGTGGCCAACGGACTCGCACTAATGCCCGCACCAA
>JAZDLM010000060.1:0-7372 GCA_043801895.1 bacterium | reverse complement strand
TACCGTTGCACCAAGAAGCGAGTGTTCGCCAACTGCCAGCAGGTCTTCATCCGCGAAGACAGCCTAGTCGAGCAGTGCTTGGCGAAGCTGGGCGAAATTGCGCTTCCCGATGATTGGGTAGTTCCAATGCTGGCGCAGCTTGACCGCTGGGAGCAGGAAGAGCAAGACGGCCTTGCCGGTACTCTGCTCTCGATTGATGAGTGTATTGAAAAAGTCGCAGCGAAGCTGCGCAGGCTTAATGGATTGTTTGTTGATGAGGAAATTGATCGGGCGGAGTATGCCGCCCGCAAGAAGCCTCTCTTGAATGAAAAGATCGCGCTGGAAGCGCGCAGGGAGTCTTATTCTCTGACAGGCTTAGGGTATTGGCTCGCACCTCTGCGACAGCAGATAAACGCAGTCTGGGAGAGGAATCTCCCAGCTGCGGGAGTTGATCTTAATGAACTTCGCGACTTTGTCGCGGAGGTTGGCTCGCACCATAGAGTGAATTCGCGGAAAGTGCTCTGGGACTGGATTCCGACTTACGCGCCGCTCGCGCGGCGCGCCTCGTATAAAGAATGGTGGAGATGGGGAGAGTCGAACTCCCGACCTCCTGCTTGCAGAGCAGGCGCTCTAACCAACTGAGCTACATCCCCTAAATCCCCATCCACCCTAGATTGATCACTCCAAATCCTATCAGAAGACCGAGTGTAATAGCTAGCAGGCCAAACAGAATATAGGCGGTGTAGGTTCCCCCTCCGCCCAAGTACCGCTCAGCCCAGCCGATCTTAAAACCTACCAGATCGGCAATTCGGCGATGATAAATCACAAAGAGTGTCCCGCCAAAAACTCCAATAGAAAATATCAAAAACCTCATACTATCTAAAATTATACACTGGGAGAATTGGATTGATAGGGAGCGGGTTTTTTGTTAATCTGGGCATGTTCCTGTCTTTTGGCTTTTTGGCCAAAATCTCCAACTAGGCCGAAGGCTGTTTGAGATTTTGAGACACGGGCGCATAGCTCAGCTGGTACCCGCCCGAACGACTGAAGTCGTTCAGTCGGGCGGGGAGCGCAGTCCTGACCTGCCCGCCGTACAAACTGAAAATTTGGGTGAGTAGTTCAGTGGTAGAACGCTGTCCTGATAAGACAGAAGTCGGAGGTTCAATCCCTCCCTCACCCACCACCAAATTTTCAGACAGGTTTTGGCAGGCGGGTAAGACTGAGGTCCCTGGTTCGATTCCAGGTGCGCCCACCAAACAGAAACGCCCATTGGGGCGGTTTTGTTCAGGCTCCGGATAGAGCGACCGCTTGATTCGGCTACTGTTTTATGTTTGGATAAAGCCAGTTAGTCCAAAGGTAGGTGACGAACCGATGGATAGTGCACCAGGCGATTTAGCGGCTGCTCAAGCTAACTTAGCTCAAGCACATCGGGATTGGCAGCAGGCAATCGCTGAGCTCCGATCGATTTGGGAAGAGTTGGCTGGCCCCGAAATTATTCGCTACAAAGGCTTACTGCGTGATGCGGAGTTGGCATTGATTAATCTACACGGTGTCGTAGCTTCGCAACAGCAGCAGGGGTACATCATAAGTGATACTGAACTTGGGGAGATCGGATTCACTTTCATTACTCACCTCAACAATCGACGCCAATTAGTATTGGCGCTAGACGCGGGGAGAGTGCAGGCCGATGCGGAAATTAGTACCAAGGAGCAGTCACTCAGAGTTTTAGTGAAGGCTCTGCGTGGTCAGGGGATGTCGTGCCCCGAGCTCTGGCCGGCATGATCCTCCCTCGGACGATTCATCCCCCGAGCAGTATCCAGTCTACCCCTGGAGCTGCTCGGCCTTTTGTTATGGGGGTAAATCCGCTCTGGGATTGACTTTTTTCGGGTTTAGCAGTACAATATAAAGAATGGCTCAAGGCCAGGTCAGTTTTCTACCTTTCCAACTTTTTCTGTATTCTCGCAATCCTCACACCCTACAGGAGGGATAACGCCGTGTTTGCATTGCGGTCGTTCCGCATTGCGCTGGAATCCCAGCGTTGTTCGGGTCGCGAACTTACATTCATGACCCACGATCGTCCCCACCTCGATGAGGTGGCTGGCGTGCTGTTGATCATTATGTTCGCCGGGTCGGGTTGGCTGAACCACCACGCCTCGGAGAGCGATCTGATCATGATCGGCATGGGGGGCGGCGAGTTCGACGAACACCCCTCCCGCCTCAAGGGCTCCGCTACAGCGGACTGCGCTACCGCTCTGGTGGCGCAGAGCCTCGGGATAATGGACTGCCCTGGGGTACTTCGGTTGGTGAAGTTTGTATCGATGGTTGACAGCCAAGCTGTTGATACTGATTTCACGAGCCTCAGCCGCTTGATCAAGGCGGCGCATCGGGCAAACATCGATCAGGCCTCGACCGTCAAGTGGGCGATGTATGCGCTGGAGCAGTGGCTTGAAGCCGCCTCCTGCTACGCCGCCAACGATCGTAGGCATCCGCTATTTCAGTCGCAACTGGCTGGCGACAGCGCGGGCCTCGGTTCGCGGGTCACGGCCAAGGTGCTGGCCGCTGAAAGTCTCTGCACGATCATCGCCATTCTCGATGGCGAGGACGAGGCGAAACGCTGGATGATGCGGGCTCACGACATCCAGGTAGCTGAGCGGACGATGCGCGAGCGAGCGAGAGAAATGATCAACTCGCTACTCAAAACCTGCGAGCTCGTTGAGACGCAGAGCGGCCGCAATTTCACAGTCGGGGTGATCGAGACCGATAACCCCTACTGTTTTCTGGCCCTAGCCAAGAGCGGGCTGGACATACTGGTCCAGAGGAATCCCGGCACGGGGTTCCATCAGGTCTTTACTGCCCAGCACAACGGCGACGGGCTGATTGACTTGACGGAAGTCGCAGCCTCGCTCCGGCGGGAAGAGATCCTGGCCCGCGAGGGTCAGCTGTCGTGCACTCGCGAGGAATTGCGGGTGGTCGGAAAATCTGCCTGGGACCTGGCCTGGTATCTCTCAGAGAACCGGGCTATGGTGCTGAACGGGTCTGAGACTCACGATGCACCTCCGTCCCAGCTGACTCTGCCTACCATCCTCGAAACGGTTAAGGCCGGACTCAAGATCCAGTACCACGATGCACCGGCTACCGCAGGAGAGTAGCGTCTTACTTTGTACCGTCAATCAGATGGCCTGGTCGTTCGCGACCAGGCCATCATCATATCTAGGCTCAAATCATTTATTTCCAGAATTTATCCGAGAAGTTAGCGAAATGATATTCCGCGCGTTCGAGCACAAATAATAAATCGGCCAGGCGATTTAAAAACTTTCTTAATATTGGATCAACAATTTCGGACTCAGATAGCTCCACTACCATGCGCTCAGCTCGGCGGCAAACAGTGCGCGCTACATCCAGCAGCGCGCTGGATTGGTTTTGCCCAGGCACAATGAAGTTTGAAATATGAGGCAGGCGCAAGTTGAAGTAATCGATGCAGCGCTCTAGCCCGACGACATCTGCCTCGGAAATTGCTAACGGTCGCTCGTCCGCGGACGCTTCGAGGGTGGCAGCTTTTGACGCCAATAATGAAGCGATGGTCATAAGTTTGATTTGAATTCGCCCCAACAATTTTTTGATATCCGAATGTCGCGCGGAAGCCTTGGCAGTGCCCAGCCAAGCGTTTAACTCATCGATAGTGCCGTAAGTCTGCACCCGCAGGTTGGATTTGCTAACTCGCTCGCCGGTTGGCAGGCTGGTGGCGCCGAAATCACCTTTCCGAGTATAGATTTTGGGCTCCTCCATTCTTGGGTGGGCTCAGGGGGTATAACAGCTTATCCTACCAGAGTTGGGTTAGGGGGTGAATGACCCGCTTTTTTATTTGCTAAGATGAGGGAGTAGTGACTATTAAGACCTCGGGGATCATTATTCGCAAGCTAAATTTCGGGGAGGCCGATAAGCTTTTAACCATCCTGACTCGCGACCGAGGTAAGATCCGGGTAGTTGCCAAAGGCGTACGACGACCGCGTGCTAAGCTGGTCGGTTTCGCCGATATGTTTTGCTACAATGAACTGATGCTGGCTGAAGGGCGGAATTTGGATATTGTAACGGCGGCCAGCACTATCGAGCGGTTCGTGGGCAATGACACGCCGCTGGAGCGGATCGGCCTAATGTATTACTTGTGCGAGCTGGCGGATAAATTGATTGAGGAAACCCAAGAGGTTCCCGGAAGTTTTGAGTTGTTGCGGGAGATGTTGCATTACATCAAAAACCACGATACCAATTCGGGAGTAGTAAAAAGTTATTTTGAGATGAAAATGTTGCTGATGCTGGGCTACTCACCGGAATTGTATAAATGCGCGACCGATGACAGTCCGCTTGCGCCGGGTGATGATCTCAGCTTCAGTGCACGATTGGGCGGGATATTGCAGGGAGCAAAAAGAGCGCAAGATGATTTCGCGCGGTCGATTTCCGAGAACACGCTAAAATTTTTGCGGATATTACAACGCTACCCACTGGAAGAAGCGACCAAGATTACGGCCAGCCTCGATGTATTACAACAAGTTTCGGCAGTGATGTCAGACTCGATGGAATATGTGCTGGAGGTAAGGCCCAAATCGCTGTCAGTGCTAGATGAGCTGGGTGGCTAGTTGATTATTTGCGCTTGCGGCTGTGGAAGGCTCGATGGACCTCCTTTAGTTGTCTGTTTGTGATGTGGGTGTAAACCTGAGTGGTGGTGATGGAAGAATGGCCAAGTAAAGCTTGAACGGAGCGGATGTCGGCGCCATTGATCAGCAAATCGGTAGCGTAGGAGTGGCGCAAGGTATGTGGTGTCACTTTTTTTACGATCCCGGCTCTAATCGCATACTTAGCGATGATTCGCTGAATACTACGCGGAGTAAGCGATTGCTCGTCTGAGTTAACCCCATGCGAGATGAATACAAAGTTGTTATTGTCCTCGCGCTTGGTTAAGTAGGCGTTGATAGCAGCCTTGGCATCATAGGACAGAAAGACAATTCGAGGCTTGTTGCCTTTTCCGCGAACCATAAACTCGCCTCGCTCAAGATTAATTTTGTCCCGAGTTAAGTTGCAGAGCTCGGAGACGCGGAGACCAGTAGAAAATAAAGTTTCCAAGATTGCCGCGTCGCGCAAGTCCGACAGCTTGTTAGTGTTAGGCACGGCATCGAGCAGGTCTGCCATCTCGTCGGCTTCTAGAAAGTCCACCGTGCGCTGAGGGGTTTTCCCCAGCTCGATTTTTTCCGCTGACAGCGTTTTGATGTCTTGCTTAGCTAGAAACTTTAAGAAAGCTCGCAAGGCGATAATGTGATAATTCTGGGTGGGAAGTTTTAATGGCTCGTCATGAGAATCGGTAGCGCGATTAAGATACAAGCGATACTTGCGGACTAGCGGTAGAGTGATGCCAGCGGGCGAGAGGGAAGTCTGGCCAGACTCGCTCGCAAATTTGCTAAACCGCTGGAGATAGTGATTATAATTCTCCAGAGTTTTCGGGCTGCGATTTTTCTCGACCTCAAGATGGTCGAGAAAATCTTGAATGTATTGTTTTAATCCCGAAGGCATGTCTACATTGTGCGACATATTTTGGCCGGCTGAAAGCCGGCCATACTTTTGCCACCATTTTGCTTGCCCAAAACGGTGGCGCCAAAAGGGCACCCCGCTCACAAATTGCTACCCAAAATAGGGAATCGCCCTTTCTGGGTCTTAACGCAAACTCCCCCGACAAGTCGGGGTCAGACAATGCTAACCCAAGCAAGCGATTCCCTAATTGGCTAACGCAATTTGCTCGACGGGGTTTAGCTAAAGTAACCCTTCGCCAGAGGGTCACCCTTGAAAGTATTCAGCCGTACCTGGAAGCTCACGGCGCGCAAGTAGGATAGAGGAAACGCCAGAATTATTACCGCTAACACAATTCCAAATACGGGATTCCCTAGGCGTACGCTGAGCCAGGGAGCGAGTAACAACAAAAATGCTTCAGCCGCTATCCGGACAGTATAAAAGGCATATAGAACGGCTATCGGTCGCGGGCGCAACAGGCGTAGAAGCGCTCCAGTTTTGACTTTAGGGCTAGAGGGTATGACTGCGACAAAACTACTGACTGAGATTAAGAGGTAATATAGCGGGAAAAGGATTAAGAAAGTGGTCAGTAGTGCCACTGAATAATCAGCTCCTAGTTGATGCCACAAGTTATAAGCTGGCGCGTATGCGCTCACGGCGATGACCCCAAAAACGATATAGATTAACAACGTGACAGATAAAAGCCAAGCGTAATCGCTAATCGCAAAAGCTTTTAGCAGAATGGCTCGCCGCAACGTTACCTTTTTAAACATATCTCTAAGACCATAGGCCAAGTACAGCCCGATCAGCGTCTGCAAAGCGATACCGAGCGTCAGGGTAATGACACTGGCAAGCGGATGCTTAAGCGCACTTTCCCAGATTCCCCCCACCGCCGTGTAAGTCCAGTATGTCAGGTTGTCTGCTTGTGTTACGGAGGACCCGGAAGACCGGTAATAGTACCAAAGCGTAGAGCCCGCCACCATTAAAAGAAAGAGAAGATTCTCCGCTAAATAGCGATATGCGGCAGTAAGCGACTGTTTGATGGTTAGCATGTCGGTGCGATTTGGCGGCAAGCCCAGAGGGGTAGGAGAATCGTTGTAATCATGGTGGCAAACCCCGGTTAGAGCTTACGGTCATCTAAAATGGCCTACCTCTAACGGGGTAAATAGCTCAGCGGGTTGGCGGGCTGGCCGTTAGCGCGGATCTCAAAGTGCAAGTGTGGGCCGCTTGAGCGGCCGGTCGAGCCCATAATGGCGATTAGCCGCCCCTGTTGAACATAGTCGCCCGATTTGACTTTAAATTCGCTTAGGTGGCCATAGCGAGTAACCCAACCATTCCCGTGGTTGATATCGATGTAGTTGCCGTAGCCTCCACGGGTAGAGTAGGTCCGCACGATCCCGCTGGCGGAGGCGTAAATCGCCCAGCCGTTTAATCGGTTAAGATCAAGCGCGCGGTGGCGGCCACTATAACCCTGTGAAATAAAGTGAGTTGGGGTCTGGGTCGGCCAAATGAACTGACCGGCTCCGCCGGAAGTACTGTAGGAGGGCACGCTACCAGCCGAAGGAGCATATCGATTGGCGCTGGCAGTTTGTTTAGGGACCACTACACCAGGGACAAGGATCTCCTGGCCCGAGAAGATAGGTTGATCTTTTTGGAGGCCGTTATATTTAACAATGTCATCAACACTGACATGATATTTCTTTGCCAGAGAAGACAGCGTGTCATT
Organism: bacterium; assembly: GCA_043801895.1. Classification (GTDB taxonomy): domain Bacteria; phylum Patescibacteriota; class Kazan-3B-28; order Kazan-3B-28; family Kazan-3B-28; genus JAZDLM01. The sequence continues at coordinate 114 of JAZDLM010000060.1, read as the reverse complement.
GCGTTGGATTTTAATGAAAATACCGTCAATCGCTGGAATTTTGAGTGCCTGATTGGCGCTGAGCGAGTTGCCGCTTAATTTATTGGCGTATTGCAAAGTTTCTGGACTGAGCCC
>JAZDLM010000046.1:0-10727 GCA_043801895.1 bacterium | reverse complement strand
CAAGCTTAGTTCCGAATTTTTTCATAGAGTCCTTCCCAAGAAAGATCGGGTCATCTACCGTGGCCGCGAGAGCGATGTCTAAAGTCAGGAGCAAGAACAAATCTACCCCTCAAGATTTGCGCTTGCTTCTGACTTTGCTCTCTGCGAGCTTCCGGTACAATGTCCTACTTCCTAATTTTTAACTTCTTAGTTAGAATGCTATAACTTTTAGGATCATTTTTCTCTAAGAAGACCAGCAGCCGCCGGCGATTGCCTACCATTTTGAACAGCCCGCGGCGGGAGTGGACATCTTTTACGTGGGTTTTCAGATGACGAGTTAGCTCATCGACTTTAGCGGTCAACAAAGCGATTTGCACCTCGGTTGAGCCGGTGTCCTTCTCGTGCGACTGATGTTCGACGATGATTTTTTTCTTTTTTTCCGTCTTAATTGCCATAAGATTTCTGATACCGCCCCAGTATAGCATCGAGCCTGGGTTTAATCAAGTGGCTAAATGGCTGATTTTAGGCTTCGGAGGCCACTTCTTCGGGCTGACTAACAACTCCGACCCCCAGACGCTTAGCCTGATACTCGGTGAATTTCCCGATCACCATGGGCTTAGCCTGCTCGAGAGCGACATCCAGCATCTGGAAAGCGGCTGCCCCAGGATGCCCGCCACCGCCGAACAGTCTGGCTAATTCAGCCGCATCTACCCCTTTAGCTGTTCGGATACTGCCATAAACCTGTCCAGGCTCCCGCTCGGTCAAGAGCAACACCACATCCGCCCCCGGCACACTCGTCATTAAGCTATCGATCAGGCCAGTAAAGTCTTCCTTGGTCGCCCCGGTCGAGGCTAGGTCGGAGAGGTCGGCAGTAGACCAAACTAGTTTATGGGTGGGGTCGAAATTCAATCGAGCTAAGACCTGCCCCCATAGTTTCAGGGTGGAAAGAGCTTTGGTTTTAAATAGATGGCGGATGATCTCTTGTTGACGCGCGCCATGGCCTACCATCTGAGCGGCCACGGTCAAAGACTTAGGGGTGGTATTAAAATTTTGGAAAGAGCCGGTGTCGGAGATAATGCCAGCCAAGAGACAGGTCGCCACATCTTCATCGATCAGGTTTTGCCCTAGAGCTTCGATCAGTCCGACCAAGATCTCAGCGGTGGAGGTGGCCGTTAGATCGACCACATTTACCGCGCCGAAAAATGCATTGCTGGCGTGGTGATCAATATTGATAACTGGAATCTCCTGGAAAATAGCAGGATACCGATTGTACGCTTCGCCCAACTGCGACAGGTCGGCAGCATCCACTACAACGATCACATCATAGTTTAATTCCCCCTGGTTGAAGCTAACATCTTCCGGCCGGTAGCTCCCGACCTTAGGCGTGATAATAATATTGAGCTGATCGCCCTGGATATTGTAGGAGAGCCGGTCAGCTTCCACGCTGGGATTTTGGAGGGTGATCACAAAGTCGCGCAAACCATTGATTTGAGCGCTAAGTTGATTAATACCCGGCAGAAATCTATACATCTCCGACATTGGGTCGAGCACGGCTGCCGACACATTCTTGCCTAGCTTCTGGGCGACCAACAGTAAAGCTAAGGCCGACCCCAACGAATCGCCGTCCGGGCGACCGGGTACCACCAAAAGGTTCTGCGCCTTGGTGATCAACTCAACTGCTTGTTGTTTGGGAGTCTGATCCATAAGAAGGGAACTTTGATTATTTGATTTTTCAGCCTAGAAGAAACTTTGCCTTCTGTCAACTAATATAGCCAGAAGTGGGCTTGGGGACTAACTCTTTACAGTTGGAGGAGGAGCAGCTAATCTAGGGTCTGTAGGCTTAACTAAGCTTCTACTATGCCGATCATAAAATCAGCCAAAAAGAAGGTGAGAAGTTCCGCTCGGAAGCGGAAGCTGAACCTAACTCGTAAATCAGCTGTCCGCTCGGCCGTCAAAAAGGTCGAGACGGATCATTTGCCCGAGAGCCTGAGCTCGGCCTTTAAGGCTATCGACAAGGCCACCAAGCGGCGGGTAATCCATCCTCGTCGAGCCGCCCGGATGAAATCTCGTCTAGCCAAGACGGTCGGCAAAAATAATTTAGCCGGCTGACAAGCGAGTTGTTAGAATATCCAGCGCATCGTTAGAGTCAACGGCGCCGGTTTTGATTTGACGATCGAGCCGGACAATAGTTTGGTAGGTTGCGATCAGCCGCGACCGGTCGAAGCGGTTGACTCGAGCGGCAGCCTTGCGGACTACGAACGGGTGCGCCCCGATCGCCCGCGCGATGTCAGCAAGAGAGCGACCCTGGGCGACTAATTCGGATACCCGCAACAGAATGCGCAACTGGTAGATGATCGAGCCGAGCATTTTAATGTCATTCTCGCCATGATTGGTGGCCCGCCAAAGAGCTCGACTAGCAGCGGCTGGCTGACGGTTCATGATAGCGTCGACTAGCGCAAAGCTACTATCAGACAAGTCGCCAGAAGCGATCGCCTCAAAGACCTCATCGCTTACGGTTTGACCGAATTTAGCAGCGGAGAGTTTATCGATCTCATTATGCAGCTGCCACAGGTCCCCGCCGCTCCTTTCCGATAGTGTCGCGCTTTGCTTTTGGCTAAGTTTTAATCCTCGTGCTTGCGCCATCTGATTTGCCTCGGTGGTTAACGCTGCTGCGGAGGGGGCAATGAACTCTTGAGCTTGCTTGGGCTGATTGAGCAATTTAAATAGTGATTCGCGCGCATCAATTTTGCCGGTCTCGCGAAAAATCACCGTCAGATCGTCGGGAATTGCTTGTTTCAGGATTTTGACCAGCTCATGCTTAACTTCATCGCTAGCTGTGCCAAGCGCGTCTTCGATCACCACCAGCCGCTTGCCGCCTAGCAGAGTTTGCGCGAAAAATAGCTCTGGCAGCCCGGCCACCGACAGATCATGAGCCGATCGAATGATTAGGTTGTCGGGTGGGTTGGTAGCTAAAAACTTCTGCCGAATGGCGGCTAACTTTTCCTTCGAGAAGTAAGTGTTCTCGCCGTAAAGTAGATAGATCATAGCAGGGGAGTTGGTGAAGTTGAACCATTGGTCTCTTGAGTGGTATCGGGAGGAGGAATGTTGGTTAGATCGGTAGGAACCGGGAGCGCTTCTTCCACTCCGCGGAGATATTTAGCGGGCCAAGGAATATAGTGACTGCGGAAAGTATCTTCTTTGATCAGTTGGTTGTCTTTGTCGAATATCTTGCGGGTTAACACCGCATCAGCCCCTCGGTGAGCGGTATCTACTCGTTTAATCTCGCCTGGAGGAAGAGTGGAGGTATCGATGTAGATGGGCTCGGGATAGTCGGTGACGTTGAATATTTTAGGAGGGGCTACTTCAACGCGGCGGCCGGTATCGGTCCCGTAGAAATCAAAATACAACTTGTCCCCTTCGATGTAGGTATCCATCATGATATAGCCCGGAGTGTCATTGCTAAACTTCAAATCGGGATAGGGTTGGTAAATAGTGGCATCCGAACCGGCCGGTTCATAATAAACTACGCGATAAGAATGATTACGCCGCTCTACCACGGGGAGCCCAGCATTGAGGATAGCCCGGAAAGCGGTGGTGGAGACCTGACACAAACCGCCGCCGTATTCGGGGGTGGTTTCGTCGCCCTTAATCACTAGTTCGGGGAGGTAGCCAGTGCTGGCATCGACCGTCCCGAGGACCCGAAGGAATGAAAAAGTTTCACCGGGCGGGATGAGCACACCGTCAAATTTAGCAGCTCCGTTTTTGATATTATGTCGGCGATTGGGAGGACTTCCGGCGAAATCAGAAACTCCCTGAGCAATCCTAGTGTTAATCCCTAGGGTATTGGCTTCTGTCAAGCTCACGTTCGGTTTAGCCACGGCCACGGGTAGATCGATCTGCCGATCAGAGCTCAGAGCACCGCGAGTGATCAGGTCAAGAGTAGCGCCCACATTTAGTTTGCGACCATCCTGCGAGGGGATAAACTCAACCGCCCGATTATTTTTTATTGTCAATTTTGCGTTGCGTTTGGGCCGATCGATCGACTGGGCAACTGCTTGGAGATAGGCGGTTAAAGCCGAGTGGTCAAAATGTTTGATCAGGTCTTCTCCGCTCAAAACCGGCTGTTTGATGCGGGCGATGGATCGAGCTCGTTCAGCAAATCGACGCCAGGGCCCACCCTCGCGCCCAACCGCCAAAGCCCGATCCGCCAGGGTATCTGACTTAATTTCAAAACCGAAATCGGCTAGATTAGTCTCCCATAGCTTACCTTCAAATTCCAGTTGGAGCGGCGCGATCTTAACGCCGTCGATGCGCTCACCCACTGCGTCGGCCGCTTCCGCATGAGTCTTGCCGCTCAAATCGATATCCAAAAAATAAACCCCAGGCAACACTTGCCCCTGATAAGCATAACTCCAGACCCAGGGGGCAGCTAGCACAACAATTATAAAAATGCTTGCTCCGATAATTAAGCCTTGGAACAAGCGGGCTAGCTGGCGCTGGGCTGAATTAACGCTATGCTCCGCCACTTAAAATCTCCTGTAAAATGTGCTTCGCTAAGTCTTCCTGAGTAGCCGCTGCCGACTGCTTGTCCATAATCTCCACTACCAGCTCCGCGCCATCAGCATAGGGCAAACTTCGACCCAGCGGCAATTGCCTGCCGTTTTCTAGTATCAGGATGTCTTCCTGATCGCCCTTTTTCAGGGCTGCCGATAGCCGATGAGAAACCCCCATAGCGTTGCTGACAGTAAGCTAGAAAAAAAGACCGATAATAAGTAGAGCGACGATGTTGGTGATTTTGATCATGGGGTTGATGGCCGGGCCGGCCGTATCTTTGTAGGGATCACCGACCGTATCGCCGGTGACGGCCGCGGCATGTGCGAGAGACCCCCTACCGCCCAAATGCCCATCCTCAATGTATTTCTTGGCGTTATCCCAAGCCGCCCCACCGGTGGTCATCGAGATTGCCACAAAGACGCCGGTGAGGATAACTCCGATCAACACCCCGCCTAGCGCTTTGGGGCCTAATGCCCAAGCAACCCAGATCGGCACTACCACGGGGAGCAGGGCGGGAATAATCATCTCCCTGATCGCGGCTCGAGTCACAATGTCCACCGCTTTGGCATAATCGGGTTTGGCGGTTCCCTCCATGATCCCGTGAATAGTTGCAAATTGATGGCGAACTTCTTTCACTACCGCAGCAGCAGCTTTGCCCACAGTTTCCATGGAGATAGCCGCGAAGAGGTAGGGGAGCATCCCTCCGATAAACAGACCGATCAATACCATCGGGTCACCCAACGCAAATTCTACCGGCTTACCGGTCAGATTAGTTAGTTCTTGAGTGTAGGCCGCGAACAATACAATAGTAGCCAGCGCGGCCGAGCCGATCGCATAGCCTTTAGTAATAGCTTTGGTGGTATTGCCAACGGCATCGAGCGGGTCAGTCGTTTGACGAACTTTTTCGGGAGCTCCCGACATTTCAGCGATCCCGCCAGCGTTGTCCGTGATCGGACCGTAGGCATCAATAGCCACAATGATCCCGACCATCGAAAGCATGCTCATCGCCGCCATGGCCACTCCAAATAATCCAGCTAGAGCATAGGCTCCCCAGATGGCAGCAATAATCACCAACACGGGCCAGGCAGTTGATTTCATCCCCACAGCCAGGCCGGCAATGATATTTGTGCCATGTCCGGTTTCCGAAGCCCTAGCGATCGAACGAACCGGTACAAACTGCTTCGAGGTGTAGTATTCCGTTATCACAATGATCAGCCCGGTTACCGCCAAGCCGACCAAAGTAGCGTAAAACAAATTGAGATAGCTAACTCCCGAAAGCTCTTGAAGCAAGTATCGGCTCACGCCGTAAAATCCAGCGGCAGCCAAAACCCCACTGGCGATCAGACCCTTATACAACGCCCCCATAATGTTACGGCTCTTGCCGCTCAGACGAACAAAGAATGTGCTGACGATCGCAGCGAGGATCGATACCCCGCCGATCGCAAGCGGATAAACGATCATCAGCGGATTGCCCGCAAACAGTAGCGCTGCCAATACCATGGCTGCTACCGCAGTTACCGCGTACGTTTCAAATAGGTCGGCCGCCATCCCGGCACAATCTCCCACATTGTCGCCGACATTGTCAGCGATCACCGCCGGGTTGCGCGGGTCGTCTTCGGGGATACCCGCCTCGATCTTTCCCACCAGATCGGCGCCCACATCCGCTCCCTTGGTGAAGATACCGCCGCCTAAACGAGCAAAAATAGAAATTAGACTACCGCCGAATCCCAGGCCGATTAGCGCGTTTACATCTCGAGTTAACATGTAAAAAACGGTGATACCGATCAGCCCTAACCCCACCACAAAAAGACCAGTGATCGCGCCTCCTTTGAACGCTACGTCAAGGGCAGGGGCTAGCCCGTGCTCAGCCGCAGCGGCGGTGCGTACATTAGCCCTAACGGAAATATTCATCCCGATGAATCCCGCTAGCCCGGACAGGATCGCTCCCACCAGAAAGCCGACTGCCGTGGACCATCCGATCGCCCAATACAATAGCGCGGCCAACACGACTGCCACGATCGCGATCGTAAAATATTGTCGCTTCAAATAAGCAGAAGCTCCCTCCTGGATCGCGCGGGCGATCTCCATCATCTTGGGGTTGCCTGTCGCTCGGGACAACACCCAGGCGATCAAGATAAAAGCATAAATAATGGCGAGAGCACCAGCGGAAAGGGCGAACCAGAGACTTAGGCTTGTAGGATTCATGGACAAAAAACAGCTTAGCTAATATGACTGGCTATTATACCAACAATCTTGATTTTAGTACGAGCTGCTTATCCTGCCAAAACCCGCTCGTACACCCTCAGGGTTTCGCGAGCCATTTTGGCAAACGAGTATTTTTTCACTTGGCTGAACCCGCGCTCGCGTAATTGCTGCTTGAGCGTAAAATTGCTGGCCACTTTCGACATGGCATAAGCCATATCTTCGATATTGGTGGGATCGAAGTATTGAGCGGCATCGCCCAAAACCTCGGGCATTACCGATGCGTTGGAGGAGATCACCGGCGTGCCCGCCGCCATCGCTTCCAACGGGGGGATGCCAAACCCCTCATAGAGCGAAGGGAAGACAAACGCCTCAGCCTCATTGTAGAAATGGGGCAGATCGTTGTCGGCAATGTAGCCCGGGGTTAATACTACATCTTGCAAGCCGAGTTGCTTGATAGTGGCTGGAACTTCTGGCGCCAAGGGATCGGCTTTACCGACGATGACTAATTGATAATCCAGATTATAACGACGACGAAAGAGCGCGAAGGCCCGGATCAATCGGGCGAGGTTTTTGTGAGCGCGCCACTGGCCGACATATAAAAAGAACGGGCGAGTGATGTTGTACTTAGCCTTGATCATGTCCGCTTTCTTTAGGTCCGGTTCTGTCGTAAATCGGCGGGGCGGGGCGGCATACACCACGTCGATCTTGCCCGGGTCAACGCCGAGATATTTAACGATATCGTTCTTGGTGCTCTCGGAAATAGCAATAACTCGCTCGGCATTGAGGCAAGAGCGCTGGATCACTTGACGGTACATCCATTTTCTAAATAAACTGCGCTGCTTGCGGCCGGGATAAAACCAAAGAGTTAGATCGTACACGCTAACTATGCTCTTCACGCCCCGGAAAAAGACGGGCGAGTTAAAGTTGGTGTAGTGGATCAAATCCAACCCTAGCTTGGATAGGGTTTGGGGGTAAAGAAACTGCTCGCTATAAGTATAGTGATGAAATTTGACCACTTTCTTTTTCAGATTCTCCGCATAGAACGGGAAAAAGTCGGACACCTCCGGCGTTACCATCACGGTGTACCGATTGTGCTGATCGATTTTGATCAGGTTGCCAACCAATTCTTCTACCACCACCCCGATCCCGGCCGCCTGCTTGGTGCCGAAGAGTCGAGCGTCAATACCGATGTGATAAGACTTAGTCATGTTATTGATGGGGGCGGCGAGTAGCCGGAACAGCGTTGGCCCATACGACAGCTAGACCCACAATTAACCAAAAAACCGCCGCCAGATCGTTTTTCCAATAAGTTGTATCGATTAGTCCATGAATAAGAATGGCTGAACCAGCCGCCAGTAGAACGCTCCCGACCAAATCGGTCTGGCGCCCAACGATCGCGAAGAATCGAGCAATTAGCCAGAGCCAGGCTGCAAGGCCGATAATACCGGTATTGATCCAGAACTGCAAATAAACATTGTGGGCGTGGAGGATCGCCAGCTCAAGCGGGGGATGCCATAACCGTTCGGCGAACCTAAGATATTGGTCGCGGAATTGACCCAGCCCAATGCCGGTTAACCAATGTTCGCGAATCATCAGCCAGCCGGATTGCCACACTTGCAACCTAACGCTGGCCGAGGATTTCTCGCTCAGATTGAGCATCGCAGCGAGCTTAGGATTATTCAACTGCGAAACGATCAACCCGATCGGTAAGAGCCCGCCCCAAATCCAGAGCCGCCAATGTTTTCTAAAGTAAGCGGCCGCTAGTAGGACTAGGGCTGCCAGCAGCGCCAGCCAGCCGCCATAAGAAAACGAAAAATAAAGCGCGACTAGCCCAAAGCCAATTGCCGCCCCGCCCAGTATTTTATAAATTAGATCGCGACTGGCAATAAGAATAATGGCCAGCAACATCGCTGGGACTAGATACATAGAGAGGTAGTTGGCCGAAACAAACCAGGCCGAGGCGCGGCCGTCCACAGTAATAAAGTGGCGTGTGATAGCTTGCCAGATCGCCATACTACTGATCGGTAGGGTGGTGATGGCCAGAGTCGCAATATAATTCCGCAGCTTATCGCGCTCAATTAAATTAACGACCAGGCCGTATAAAATTAGTGGGTCGATAAACCAACCCTTAAAAATTCCGAGACCCAAACGGAGATCGGGCGTGACGATAGCTCCGATCACTAGTCCGGCCAAGAGCAGTCCGACGGGCCACTGGATCGGTTGGTATACTTTCAGCCAATTGCGCCGATCGGGCCAGCGCTTAACCACCAGGGTCAGCGTTAGTATGTAGATGGCGATCTCGAGCCAGTTGGTCGGGATGGGTCCGATCTTGAATTGCCACAAATAAAGTGGGAGGGTCAAAATAACCGCCCATAAACCGTATCGTGGGTTCCGCCACGATACAATCAGTAGCAACAGAGCGGCGATACCTAAAATTAACCAGCTAGCCATAGCGCTCTCTTAAGCTTAGCCCCAATCCCACCAACCACAAACTGAGAATAGGTGAATACAGCCAAGCGTTTATAAACAATGACCCTACGAGTAAACCCGCTGTGGCGATCAGTAGCCATGTACCGAACAACTGGCGATGGGTGATGCCCTGCCACCCCAAAACTAACACTTGCCAGACAAACCATAGCCACGCCGTCAGCCCCACCGCCCCCGTAGTAGCGGCGATGGTGAGTAGGCTGCCGTCAAAGCCACTATCGGCTCTGCCGATAGTGGCATCCGAACTTGGCTGAGAAGATGGCTGGCTGAGATACGGCAGCATGTTGTAGCCCACTCCCAACCATGGATGGGTAGTAAAAGTTTGCCATCCACGTGCCCATGACTCGATCCGATATCCCACGGTGTCTCCCAACTGCCCCGTATTAATAACCCGCTGTCGGAGAGCGGGGGAGACTAGTAGGATCGCACCAACCAGTACGACCAACCCGAGCCACCCTATCAACTTACGATAATAAATCGCTGCCCATACTAGCAATGCAACGACAGCGGTGATCAAAGCGCTGCGAGACACCGTCCATCCCAATGCAGCCACAATCAATCCAATAGTCAGCATGCGGACTACTTGGTGGCTGGAACCAGCAGGCCATTTTATCAATGCCAGCCCTAACCCTAATGCCAACCAAATTCCCAAAAAGTTAGGGTCAAGCCAGGTAGCAAATAAGCGGTACCGATGCGGGTCCCAGCCAAACATTTCCCAAGGCTCAAGAGTGGGAAATAATCCCAGTTGTAAAAATCCGATAACCGATACCGCGACGAGCGCTCCGAGCAGCCACCCTTGATAAACCTTCGGATCGGATTTGAAGTTAACGAATATCACCCAGGGTAAACAGCCATACAATGCTAATCTAACCCAAAACAGACTCGCCCCGACAACTGAAGCGGCTGGCAATGTATTCACTCCTACTAACAGGCTGACTAGGGCGATGACAATAAAAATTCCCCACGCCCAAAATATCGGCCAGGTGGTCAGTTCGCGCCAGTGCTTGGATAACAATAGCAACACCCCGCCGATCGCTATCGTTAATGCAACCGCAATATCCATGATCGGGATGTCACGCCCCGCGATCGGGATTTGTACCACCTGCCCCAATAACCAACCAACTAACAGAATAGAAAAAATAACTTTATCCATAGCGCCTCAACACTTCCCAGGTCGCTAAGGCGGTCCGCCGCCAGCTAAATTGCTGTGCCCGACGAATCCCGCGCCGGCCCAGATCGGCTCTGATCTCTGGCGAAGTTGCTACCTGAACGATGGCTTCGGCCAACGCGCGAGCATCTTCAGCGGCGACGGTAATCGCCGCGTCAGCCACCACTTCTGGCAGAGCGCCCCGGTCGCTAACGATCACCGGCGTTCCACAGGCCATTGCTTCCAATGGCGGGAGACCAAACCCTTCGGACAACGAAGGGAAGACGAACATCTCGGCTAAATTATATAGCGCTGGCTTATCCTCGGCGGCGACATATCCAGTAATAATTATAGC
>JAZDLM010000040.1:0-15207 GCA_043801895.1 bacterium | reverse complement strand
GAGCGTAGGTTGGTGGACGTGAAAGGATTTGAACCTTCATGGGTTTCCCCGCTAGCTCTATTAAGCTAGTTACGTCTACCATTTCGCCACTATCTTTTGGTGGGCGCGACCCTCCTTCGCTCTGCGAGCTACGGGCGGGCAAGGAGGGCTTCCGCCGACGCTCAATCTCATCACAAGTAGGTCATTAGCCTCTTGTGATATAGATATCGCTTTGGCGGACCTTGCTTCTCGTCCTTTTCTATCCACAAAACAAAACAGAGCCAAACGGCTCAGTTTCGTTTTGGTGGGCGCGAGAGGACTCGAACCTCCACGGATTGCTCCACTAGCTCCTAAAGCTAGCGTGTATACCAATTTCACCACGCGCCCATTTTTTAAATTGTCACGAGGCCTTGTAATTTTGCGAACAAGCTGTCGCCGATGCCGGGTACTTCGTTGAGTTGCTCTAGCGAGGTAAAGGCCCCATTTTGCAAGCGATAATCGATTATCCGCTGCGCCAGAATAGTACCGATCCCCGGCAGACTCTCAAGCTCGGCGTTGCTGCCAGTGTTGATATTAATTAGGCTAGCGGGTAAGCCGGTAAGCGGGTTAGCAGGTAAGCTAGAGGAGGGGTTAGTATAGACAATATTGCTGGTTCGGTCGCCTTTTTTGGGGAGGTAAATCTTACTATGATTTTCCACCAACGCGGCGCGATTAATACTGCGAGCAATCTCTCCTAAATCGGCCGATCCACTAAATCCGCCGGCCGCCTTAATTCCGTCTTCAATAATGCTTCCCGTAGGCAATCTATAAACGCCCGGGCTGGCTACTCCGCCCTCGACATCTACCACCAACTCACTACTAGCTCCGTTCGGCGCAACCATGCTTGCCGTGGACGCTGTGGTCCCACCGCCAGCCACCAGCACATTATCGGCGTCGGCCGAAAGAAGGGGATTCGCTGGCGGCATCAAAATCAGATAAATCCCGACTCCACAAATTAATAACAGCCCAGCTAAAACCCAGTACCGATACTTATCGAAAAAATTTTGGGGTTTAGGCTCGGCTGTAAAAGGTGATAGCAGTGTCTCCATATCGTTTGTGATTAATAACGCGGAGCTGAGGATTTTCAGGCGGGGTCGTGTTGTCGCGATGTTCGATTATCAAAATCCCGCTAGGCTTTAATAAATCCTCCCAGCCAACAACACCGAGCGCATCGTCATACCAGGGGTCAGCAAAGACGATGTCGTAGGGGGTGGCGTTGGCCTGAACAAAATCTTCTACCGTCATTAGACGTACCGCTGCCTGGTCGCTGGCTATCCCCAGCGAATCTAAATTCTTTTTTATTAAGTTATAGTGCGCCAGGTCTTTTTCTACAAAAATCGCTCTAGCCGCGCCGCGGCTGAGAGCTTCGATACCTACTGCGCCGCTGCCGGCGAACAAATCAACGAACGAAGCGCCAACTATCACCTCGCCCAAGATATCAAAGATCGCTTTGCGAACCTTATCCGTGCCAGGACGCAAAGTGGCCGCCCCATTAATCAATCGACTCCCGAATTCTCCGCCAGTGATACGCAGTCTCATTATTCTTGGTGTGTGGTTAGTGCCTGCAAGTCCAATTGCTCTTTAAGCTGAGGGTAGCGCGTTAAGTCAGGATCGTTATTTAGTAAGTCGGTAGCAACTGCCTGAGCGGCAGCGACGGTTTTAGCATCGGTCCAGTCCGCCAATCTGTATTGTAAGAAACCCGACTGGGAATAGCCAAATAAATTGCCCGGTCCGCGCATGGTCAGATCTAGCTCTGCCAACTTAAATCCGTCACTAGTCCCGGCAAATAGTTTTAGCCGCTCGGCTACTGCCACAGTTTCACGAGTAGGGATAACAAAGCAAAACGACTGATGCTCGGCTCGCCCGACCCGTCCGCGCAGCTGATGCAGCTGGGCTAGGCCAAATCGTTCGGCGCCTTCGATTATCATCACGGTAGCATTAGGCACATCAATTCCTACTTCTATTACTGTAGTGGATACCAAGATATCCAGCTCGCCGCGGGCGAATTTGCCCATTACCGTCTGTTTGGCTTCACCACTCAGCCGTCCGTGCAACAGTCCAACCCGAGCAGCAGGGAAGAGTTGCTTGACTCGCTGGAACTCGGCTGTCGCAGAGGTGCTGGAAACCGACTCGCTATCTTCGATTAAAGGAGCGACCACGAAAACTTGATGGCCAGCCTCGATCTGTTTACGGGCAGTCTGGTAAGCTGAGCCCCGATCGGCGGGAGCAAGGGCGAAGGACTTAATTGTTAAGCGATCTTTGGGCCGATCGGGGATCACCGAAATATCCAAATCGCCCAACGCGGTTAGCGCGAGCGAGCGGGGGATAGGAGTGGCGGTGAGAGAAAGAAAATGCGGCGAGTATGATTTATGTTTTAGCGCCTCGCGTTGTTTCACGCCGAAGCGATGTTGTTCGTCTACCACAACCAGATTCAAGTTGGGGAATTGAGCGCCGGACTGGATCAGGGCATGAGTGCCGATTATCACATCGGCATCTGGCCCCCCAACTTGGTTGGTCTGCGTGCGCAGCGCGCAATCTATCCCAAACTCTCGCAGTATTGGGCTAAGCGTACGAAAATGCTGTTCCGCCAGTACCTCGGTCGGCGCCATCAGCGCGGATTGAAAACCAGCCTTGGCAGTTTGCAGCATGGCGATGGCAATAACGATGGTTTTACCAGAGCCAACATCACCCATCAAGAGTCTATTGGTGGGCCGGCTTTGGGCGATATCTGCCAAGATTTCTTGTAGAGCAGTAGTTTGGCCGGCCGTTAGGGAGTAGGGAAGTTGCGCGACCACTTTATCAATGAAAGCTTGGTCGGTGGGTATCGGCTGTGCGACTTGTTGCTGCAAAAATCGCTTAACGGTTTGCACGCTTAGCTGCGTGATCAGCAACTCTTCGAACCCTAGTCGTTTTCTGGCGGCATTGAGCTGCTCGATGGTTGCAGGAGAGTGAATGTCATGCAGTGCCTTGCCCAGCGGCAGTAGGTTGTGCGCGGCCAGCCATTCGGCGGGCAAATAGTCCTCCACGGTTCGGGCTAACGGCAGAAGAGGGTGGATCAGCCGACGAAAGATTTTAGTGCTGATGTCAGCGGTGGCCGGATAAACAGGGATGATCTTGCCGCTATGGATCGGCAGCCGGTCTGCTGGCTCGAACGAAGGATTCATCAAGGTCAGCCCAGCCCGGCCTGGCTCGACTTTGCCGACCCAATAATATTCTTGCCCAGCTTTCAGGCTGGTGCGCAAATAAGGCTGATTGAACCAAATCGCTTTCAGGCTGCCGGTGGCGTCGCTTAAAACCGCCTGGGCGATGAACATCCGTTTTACGGGCGAGCGGAAGGTGGAAATACTCTTGAGGCTGGCTTTGAAGGCAAATTTTTCACCATTTGGAGTGGCGGCCGAGATGGGGGATAGACGAGTGAGATCCTCCCAGGAGCGGGGGAACCAATTAAGAAGGTCGAGGGGCCGCCGGATACCCAAATTTGCCAAAAACTGGGCAGTTTTAGGCCCAATTCCGGGGAGTTGGTCGAGTTGGCCGTAGAGGGTAATCATAGGAGGGAAGCGGCTCATTCGCCTTCGCTCGCGAGCTACGGCGGGCTGGCTTTTATAGGTGTAGGTGGCCAAAAATCAGCTCTGGGAGCGAGAAAAGTCTTGACCGAAGCCAAAAAATGCGCTATACTGGTGTGAAAGGGCCAAAAAGGAGGGTAAGAGATCTGGTTATAGGTTCACTATCACACCTTTTGGGCAGATGAAAAAGCAAGAAAAAATCATCGACTTTACCGGCATGTATTTCCGCCCTGAGCGGTATCCGATTGAACGGCTGCGTCGGAAAATTCGGTCTTCGTCACGCGGCGAGCATCATAAGGTTGCTCGCAATGTTCGCAGCATCGTTGGGCAATTGCTCGGGTTTTAATTATTTAATTTGCGCGAAGCGTCGTTTGCCGACCTGAATAATCAGGCCGGTTTTCGGCTCTATCAAAAACTCCGCGTCGGTTACGATGTGGTGATTCACCTTCACCCCCCGCTGTTCCACTAGCCGGCGAGCCTCGGACTTGGAGGCGGCTAGCTTATGATCGAATATCACATCCACCAAACGGAGGGGCTTGGCGAGGCTTATCATTTGAATGTCATCGGGCGTTTCGTGTTTTTGGAAGACATTTACAAAATTGGCTTCAGCTTTGTGAGCGGCGGCCTCGTTGTGATACATCGTAACGATGGTTTTGGCCAGCTGCATTTTTAAGTCGCGCGGGTTGGCCTTTTTGGATTTAAGCAACTTTTTGATCTCGGCCAACTCTCTAACATCAACGTTGGTGACCATTTCAAAGTAGTTGTAGATCAGATCGTCAGGTATCGACATGATTTTGCCGTATTGCGTGGCGGCATCTTCGGTGATGCCGATGTAGTTGCCAAGACTCTGGCTCATTTTTTGTTTGCCGTCAGTTCCTGCCAATAGCGGGACCCCGATAATGACTTGCGGGTCTTGACCGAATTTTTTCTGCAGGTCTCTCCCCCGCATTTCATTAAAAACTTGGTCGGTGCCGTTGACCGTCACATCATCCTTTAGCATTACGGAATCATAACCCTGCAGTACTGGATAGACCGGCTCGTGCAGGCCGATTTCCTGGCGATGCTTTATCCGTTCCTGGAACATGTCTCGCTCGATCAACTGCGCATAAGTGAAGTTGCTCATAACCTGCAACAGTTCTTCGGCTGACATCGCGTCGTACCACTCCGAGTTGTAACGGATCTCGGTTTTTTTCGGATCTAGTATTTTAGTAACTTGTTTGATGTAGTTTTGGGCCAAGGCGCGTACTTCCTTGGCGTCTCGCATCTTTCGCGCTTCGGATTTGTCGGTGGGGTCGCCAAACCGGGCGGTGAAATCGCCGATCAGGAAAGCCACGGTATGGCCGAGGTCCTGGAACTCCCGCAGCTTGTGATAAACTACGCTGTAGCCCAAATGTAGGTCGGGCGTGGTGGGATCGACCCCGTGTTTGATCCGCAGTTTTTTCCCGGTCAGAAGTTTAGCGCGCAGCTCCTTTTCGCCAACAATCGATTCTACGCGACGGGAGAGCAATTCATCGAGAGCTTTCTTTAAAATAGCCATTTTTTGAGCGTTTGACTCCCCCATTGTATCAGAATTACACTGGGACCCGGGCTGGGGGCCTACCTGATATAATGGGAGCTGACGAGTTTCGCCTTTAACCCCCCTAACCCTTAACCCTTAATTCCTAACCCCTATTTATGTCCGAACTAATGCCATTTGGCCGACCAGATTACAGTAAGATCCGGCAACAGATGCAGGGCCGCCGGATCATCCGCCATACTAGACGGCGGGTGTTTGGCGTTTTGGGCCGTTGGGGGATCAACACGCCGGCTCGACTGGCCTTGGCGATCTTTGTGAGCGTGCTGTTCTTGGGCAGTTTTCTGATGGCGACATTTTCGATCGGTTTGCCGAACCCGGCCCGACTAGTTATTTATGCCGCGACCGAATCAACCAAAGTTTACGATCGCGATGGCGAGGTGTTGTACGACATCTTCAATCAAAAACGGCGGACCACCGTAGCGTTTGATCAAATGCCCGATGTGGTTAAACAAGCCACTATTGCTATCGAGGATAAGGACTTTTATCACCACAAAGGTTTCGATATCCGCGGTTTATTGCGCGGCTTAGTGCTAAAGCCGCTGACCGGCCATGGTTTTCAGGGCGGTTCCACCATTACCCAACAATTCGTGAAAAATGCGCTGCTTGGCGATAGTCGAACGATCATTCGCAAAGGCCGGGAATTGATCTTGGCATCTGAGCTGGAGGCGATCTACTCCAAAGACAAGATCTTGGAATTGTATCTCAACGAAATCCCGTACGGCAGCGGAGCTTACGGGGTGGAAGCCGCCTCGCAAACCTATTTCGGCAAAGACGTGGAAGACATCACTTTACCGGAGGCGGCGGTGTTGGCGGCGCTGCCCCAAGCTCCATCACGCTACTCCCCTTATGGCCAAAATCCAGATCTGTTGATGGCGCGGAAAGACACGGTGCTAACCCAGATGTTCAAGCAGGGCTATATTACCAAAGAACAAGCAGAAGAGGCGATGAAGGTAGAGATCAAGTTCGCGCCTCGGCGGGATTCAATTCGGGCGCCGCACTTTGTGATGTATGTGAAAGAATTATTGGCCGATAAGTACGGCGAAAAAATGCTGGAAGAAGGGGGATTGAAGATCACTACTACCCTGGATTGGGATAAACAGAAAGCGGCTGAGGACGCGATTGCCTCGTTGTATGAGTCCAATAAGAAAAAATATAACGCCGGCAACGAAGCGTTAGTATCGCTTGACCCCAACACCGGTGAGATTCTAGCAATGGTGGGGAGCCACGACTACTTTGATATGGAAGCCGATGGCAATGTAAATGTGGTGCTGCGCGAACGGCAGCCGGGGTCATCTATTAAACCGGTCGTTTATGCCACCGCGTTCAAAAAAGATTATGGCCCGGCCACTATGCTGATCGACGCCCCAACTGATTTCGGTCAGGGCTACACGCCGAGGAACTATGACGGTACTTTCCGTGGCCCGCTCTCCGTCCGCGAAGCGCTGGCTAATTCTATCAATGTGCCGGCGGTAAAGACCTTGGCTTACGCTGGCATTAAAGAAACTATCGATACCGCTCACGATATGGGTATCACTACTCTTAACGATGGCCCGGAGCGCTATGGCTTGTCGTTAACCCTGGGCGGCGGTGAGGTGACCTTGCTCGATCTCACCCGAGCCTACGGGGTGCTAGCTACCGGTGGGCTGCTGACGCCGACCATGGCCGTGATCAAAGTGGAAGACAGGTTCGGTCATGTGCTAGAGGAAAACAAGCCAGAGAAACCCAAGCGAGTATTGGATCCCCAGATCGCCTATCTGGTTAACAATATTCTGTCGGATGATGCAGCGCGGGCGCGAGTGTTCGGTATGGGTGGTCCGCTTACCCTCGGTGGCCGCGTGGTGGCAGCCAAGACGGGTACAACTAACGAATTTAAAGACGGCTGGACGATAGGCTATACGCCCGATCTGGTCGCTGGCGTGTGGGCGGGCAACAACCGCAACGAACCGATGACGGCAGCGTCGGGGTTGGTGGCGGCGCCGATGTGGAATCGGTATATGCGCTCGGCTTTGGCAAGCTATCCGAATAAATCATTCCCGCGGCCGGATGGGATTCGCGAAGTGGTAGTAGATGCGTTATCGGGCAAATTGCCGAGTGATGCGACTCCCACTACTAAGACTGAAATTTTCACCAGTTGGGGTGTACCGACCGAAAAAGACGATGTGCATGTGATAGCAAAAGTAATGAAAATCGCGCCAGATAAATTGGCTCCCGATAACACCCCGGCGGAGTTAGTAGAGGAAAAATCTTTCGCGGTGTTGCATTCGGAGCGGCCGGATAATGCCAATTGGGAAAATCCGGTGATTACCTGGGCCAAGGCGAATAACTACAACAATGTTCCAACCGAATACTACAATGGCCAGACCGAATCAGGCGGTAGCACGGAGATCACGGTTACCGCGCCTAGTAATGGCTCCAAGGTGACCGGCCAATTTACTGCAGCAGCCCAAGTCCAGGTGGGGATTTTGGTTAAAAAAGTTGAATTCTTATATGACGGCGCAGTGGTCGGCGAACTGACCCAAGTTCCCTATCAGTTAAATATCGACCCGAAGGAGCTTGATGGCAAAGCGCATTTGCTCTCGGCCAGGCTGACCAAAACCAACGACAAAGTAGAGGAATATAAGATTTATGTGATCGCTGGCGGCAGTTAAAGTATGAACGCCCTGCGATTGGACGAGTTGCTTAACGGTGCTGTGACCAGCCAGATATTCCCTGGTGCGGTTTTGGAGATTACGAAAGATGGCGAAACGATCTATCGCCGGGCGGTCGGACGGCAAATCTACGGGCCAGCTAGTCCGGCGATCACTGAGGACACAATGTTTGATCTGGCCTCGGTGACCAAAGCCATTTTGGCGACCGGATTTTTGAAACTGATTGATGCTGGGCGAGTAAGCTTCGAGGACCCCCTCACCAAATACTTTCCGGCGTTAGTCGGCAGTGCCATTGCTGATCGGACAATTTGGAATTTGCTGACTCACACCAGCGCGGTAGAGGCGCCGATGTCGCAGATCACGGGTCGGGGAAATTCGCTAGAGGAGATTTTGCGCGCGGTTGAGTTGAAGGGCCCAGTTGGTAGCGAGGTGGTATTCGGGAATATCAATTCATTTTTGTTAGGTAAAATTATCGAACAAGTCAGCGGTCAGCGGCTTGATGATTATCTCCGCCAGGAAATTTTCACGCCGCTGGGTATGGTAAAAACCATGTTTAATCCGCCGGGTGAATTAAAAAATTCTATCCCCCCGACAGAAATCATTGATGGCACGACTATCCAGGGCGTTGTCCATGATGAAAGTTCGCGGGCACTGGGCGGGGTTGCCGGGCAGGCCGGCTTGTTTTCTTGCGCGGACGATCTAACTAAGTTCCTGCAGATGTGGGTAAATGGCGGTGAACTAAACGGGACGCGGATTTTGAGCCGCGAGCTAGCGGAGCGGGCGACTACTAATCAAGTCGGTAATAATTTAAATCTGCAGGCCGGCTTGGGTTGGCATTTTAATAATCCCGATTATTTGGGGTCGCACTCCCCTGTCGATACATTTTTTCATCCGGGGTTTGTGGGGAATATTATAGCGGGCAATCGAGGAGAAAAGCTGACCGTCGTATTTTTATCTAACATGTCATATCCCCAGCGCCCGGATACCCAAAAGCGGCGAGAGTTCTACCGGCAGCTGTTTGATACCCTCTTTAAATCAATTTAAGCAATTGTCGCTGAAGTCGTTGATAGGCGGCCACAGTTTGCTTAAGATCGCGAGGTTTAAGATAGAACTCTAGGTCCAATATCTTTCGCCCGTCTTCGGAGAAGTCCAAGAGTAAGCCGTCGCAGCGTCCAGCCATCTGTTCGATGGCTAGTCCTAGCGAGAGTAGTTGCTTGGTTAGGCCGCTACTCAGCCGGCTAGCATAACAGTTGGTAAATAGCTGAACCACCTCTCCTTTGACCGGATAAATTCCTTGTTTAATCAGCAGGGCTTTTAGCAGACTGCTAAGCGAGCGGTATAAGGTCGCTACTACCTCAGTTTTTGCTACCGACTTAGATTGCAAGAGATAGCGACTGGCTGTCAGCGCTTGGCTCGATCGGTGCAGTAGAAAGTCGATCTCCTCTCGGCGTTGCCGCGGAGGGGTTGGAGGGTGTTTAACGACCAGCGCTCGATATCGGGGGCTGAGCAACTGACGCCGGGCTCGCTGCTTCTTGGTTTTCGGCAAGAAACTTAAAGATCCATATATATCAACCGATTCATCGATGATAGACAGCTCAAACCACGGCCGGTCCTTTTGTAGCTGGCTGATCTCCAGTGGAGTATAAAAATTGAATGCCAATAGCGGATACACGCCTCGGAGCAATTGTTTGGCCTTGCGGGACAACCTATCGCGGGCTAAAGGGTCGCTGGGCAACCCTGTAGCAATAATTAGATAGTCGATATCCGACCAGAGAGTTTGATTGCCTTTGGCAACCGAACCAAAATAGCCTAAATATATCAGCTGGCTTCCGAGGGTAGCCCGAAGATGGGCTAACACTATACGATTAGTTGCCTCGATCTCGGCGATACGCATGGATAGCTTTAATTAGCCGCTCAACTCCTTCGGGGATATCTTCTGGACGAACCTGGCTGACACATAGCCGGAGATAATCAGTGCCCTGCCCGTCACTCGGGAAATAGTAGATATCACCCGGGACAAAACTGACCCCGTGGGCAAGGGCGGTGGGGAGGAGATGCTGAGTGTTAATGTCTCTGACTCGAACCCAAACATAGAATCCAGGGCGATTTGCAATGGTCGGGTAAAAAATATCGATTACATCGGCTGCTTTTGTCTCCAGCTCATTTAATAGAATTTGACGGTTGTGTTGTAGGAAGGCGATCGATTCCTGGTTGTGCTGGTCGAACCAAGGACTTTTGAGGATTTGGCTGACGATGCCCTGGGCTAAGCGGTTGGCGCTAGACTGAGTAAACTTATTCAACAGAACCGTCTGATTGATTACTTTTTGATCGCCCAGTACAAAACCGATCCTGAGGCCGGGTGCGATCGTCTTCGAGAAAGACCCAAGATAGATAACTTGTTGCCCGCCCGATAATCTGTAAAGCGATTCAGGGGGGATTAACCCTTGGCCAAGGAAGGGATGGTAAACTCCATCCTCGATAATCCAGAAACCAAACTTTTGAGCCAAAGCGATTAAAGCCCTGGCGACCTCTTCGGTGTAGGTTACATTAGTCGGATTGTGCATCGCCGGGCAGATGTATATGGCGCGGATCCGCTCTCCGCTCTCCAGTTTTAATTTAAGCCGTTCCACATCTAGCCCATCTTCGGTAATCGGGATATCAACGATATCGACCCCGCGGAGAGGTAGATGTAATAGATGTCTGGCGGTGTCAAAAGCGGGGGATTCGCAGGCGATCCGATTGGCTCCCTCTGAGCAGATCGCTTGCACCACAATATCCAGCCCCTGGGTGGCCCCGTTGGTAATCATTAGGTTTTCTCGACGGATTTGGTCGGGAAGATCGTGAGATAAGATTTCGGCCAGAGTGATTAGCAACGGCTCGTAGCCCCTCGCTTCTCCGTATTGTAGGGACGATTTAGTGTGAGCTAATTCTTGCTCTAGTGATTTACTAAATAGCTCGACCGGCAGATTATCCAAGCGGATATGCCCCCAGTCGAAATGGATCATCGGTTTTAGAGATTCACCACCCGGGATGAGTGATTCATTCCCGGGCCTCGGGCTGTCCAATGCGGATGAGATCAATTGGTCGACTGCGGTTAATTGCTGCTCGATGAGAGTATGTTGGGTATCAAGAATAATGCCTTTTTCGCCGTCACTCACCGCCAGCGGTTCAAAATTATTCTGGAACGCGGTAAAAGTTCGGGGATTGAATTCGCTAGTAATGGCCTGAGGCTGGCTATGGTCGATCGCACGCTGGGTCAAGCGGTTGATCAATGTATCTTCGGGGGCCTGGAGTTGTACGAACCGCAACTTAGCGATCGTCTCGATTCGGCTAGCCAGCTGACGACGATAAACCCGCAAATTATTTGTGGAATCGAACACCACGCCATACCCGGCGGCTGCGATGGCGTCCATGATTTGATATACCCAACGGTAAACCTCCTGGTATTCGTCGCCGCTACATTTGTCTTTGCCGAACATGGCGTAGGCAACGTTTTCGCCGCCGATATAAAATGAATCTCGCCGATGGTGATAGATCGCCTTGGCCAAGGTTGATTTGCCTGATCCGGGGAGCCCGATGAGCCCCAGTACATAAGCCGACCGCGGCTTGGTTTGGGGCAATCCGATCGCCGCCCAAGGGCCGGGGTGAGCAGCGATTATTTTTTCGATCTCTGGTTGGACAGCCATAGGTTTAATTTATCGCTCGAATATGTATTGATTATCCTACTTTTATTGATGCCGGTCGCTGACAATTTTTGGAGTTGTTTAGCCAATGCTATCCAGCGACTGGGTCGTACCGGCTGGTCGTTGGTCATTATATCGAAGCGGTGTAAATCGGAGCCCAGGCTGATCCGGCAACCCGATCGCCCTATCGCAGCTAAAGCTAACGGAGTGAGGGTGGGCGCAGCAATTTCGATGTCGGCTGATGTAAATGTCTCGTGGAGGAGGGGATTGAGATTGATCTCCACCGCCTTGTCCCACACGCTGGCTTCGAAACAGATCCTGTCCCAATCCAATTCTTGAGCGCGCGGATAGTATCGTGCGATATGCCCGATAATATCAACTCGCGGGTCGCGGATAGCGGTAATTACTCGGTTGGTATAATCGCCAGGCTCCATGTTGGTGGTTTTGCGATGGATCGAAGCGATAACAAAGTCAAAGATCTTAGCCAGGCGGGGAGATATGTTGATATCCCCTTTCGCACTAATGCCGGCCTCGATACCCGCCAGAATTGTTTTGGTCGGATATCGTCGCTGTAATTCGCTAGTGAGATAAAGCATTCGGTCGATCGGCTCGGCATCATCAAATACCTGCCAAGGAGCGTACATGTCGACTATTTCATTTACCGCCTCGATATGATTGGTAATGGCTATAGTTTCAAGGCCCATTCGATCCCCCAAGGTAAAGTTAGCCACTTCATCCAAGAAATGTTTCTCATCGTCCCTGGCCCGGAAGCCCTCGAGCCGAGCGTGCATATGCAAATCGCTCTTCAAATCCCTGGGCGAAATTACCGTCTCGGCTTCGGCTGGTGTAATAGGGAGGGCGTATGACTCGTAGTCTCTCAGATCGCGCTGGAGGTTGGCCAGAGCCATGGCAACTATCTCCGGCTCACCTTTGCGGTAATGATATTCCATGGTAGCTACTCCGCGGAATATGGAGTAAAGCAGGATCCCGGCCCGAGCTCCCCGGGGGTCAAGGCCGGCCTCGGTACAGTATTGGTCCACCATGTTTCCTAGAGCCTCGATGCCATGTAGCCGAACCGGAATGCACAAGTCGAACAGGGGATCTCCAATGATCCCTTGTTCCATATCAATTAAGTTAACTCCTTCGTCGGTTTGGATAGTATTGGACGGCTTGAAATCTCCATGGAGATAACTTCTGTGAGTGGGGAATTGAGCGACACGAATGAACGCCGGCCACACTTGCCTGATTTGTTCCAAGGTCGCTTCAGGGATAACATTGGCAGCGAGAAGTTTGCGCAGGGCGGGCTTGGCTCGTTGGTCGACAATAAACTCCGACCACTCGTCGAAAGATCCCGTGCTATTCTCGGTGTTGATCCATCCCCACTTTTCTCCCGGGGCTGGGATGCGATGCAATTTTATGATCTCAGCGACAGCTTCCGCTTGGTTGAGAGTTTCGGGAGTCCCGGTCTTTCCGATCAGCTTCTCGGTAACTATATAAGGATTATTGGTTTGGGCATCTACACCGGTTTCGAGTATGGCTGGGGTTAATATGCCATGCCGCAGAGCGAGCTCGGTCATAAAAAATGATACCCGAGCGGCATTGGGGTGCGAGCGGTCACCGCGGAAGACTTTTTCTATCCCAACTCTAGTCTCGTCCCCATCCAATATTTCTACTTCGCGCAGCCGGTGCGTGTAGTCATCGTCAAGCCAGCGAGGCTCAGCGGCCGAGGCGGCCACTTCCTGGGGAGGAACCAGGTCGTTAGCTAAGAGTTCATCGTTTTCCATGCGGGGTAGTAAGGCTCAGTTTATAGAACCCCCACATGTAAGCAAATTTTCTAACGAAATCCAAACCTCCATAAAGCGGATAGAGGTAGATCGGTAAATGTTTGCGCTTAAATTCTGGGAAGCCTTTTTTCGCGATCCGGTCGAGTAAGTAAATCGCATATTGGCCCAGACCCAATATAGTTGGTTGTTTAATGGACAAGTGTGATGGGGGTAGGTTAAATTTTTTTAAAAATATCCCAGCTCCCATACCGTAAGCGACATGCTGTCTCACCAGAGCGGATAGCGTCTGGCGATGGTGATGCGCGACTTGCGCCGGTTCGTGTGTCCCTAGCGCTGTGTTCCCAAACCGTTCGCGGAGACGATGGGTGAGGTCTAAATCCTCAGCCCCCACCATTTTGCCATTGACTAGATAATCACTATCAAATCCTCCAATGGCTTGAAGGGCAACCTTGCGGCCAGCGGCGTTAGCCGTGACCAAGTTAAGTATTGCACTCGTTGGATCAACTACTGGCCGCGCTAACAATCCTTTCAACGCAATGTATCGTTCCACCATCGTAGTAGGGGAGACACTATTTACCAGACCGCCCGCGGCTACTTTATCTGGGTGCTCCACAAAATATTTTAGCCATTCTTGTACCCAGGTTCGTTCTGGCACGCAGTCGTCGTCAGTGAAGCAAATAATTTCTCCGGCAGCGTGGTCAATGCCGGCATTGCGAGCGACGCCGGGACCGGCATGATCGATTTCAAAAAACCGGACCTGTAGTCCGGGGTCGCAGTCGGTGGTGAGATCAGAAAACACCAACTCTATCTCGCGGCCATCTTTCACTACGATCACCTCGAAATCGTTTAGATTGGCCGTTTGTCGGGACAAGGCTTCAAGACAAAGCTTTAGGGTGTTCGGCCGGTTATAGGTTGGGATGATGATCGATGCTCGCATGGTCTAAAAATCTGGCTCCACCATAGCAAATAGTCCGCTCCTAGTCAATCTTTTACCTCGGCATGGGCTTGACCAGAGGGCGGGATAAGATGTAAATTACGGGCGCAGCCTTCCCCCCTGGAAAGGGTTAGGGGCCTTCCCAAGTGTAGGGTTCTATGTAGTTCTCCTACACGGACCGCCTTGCGGCGCACTTATCAGCTGCTTTAAGCAGTTGGTATGGCAGGGCGGTTTTTTCTTGCGCTAGAGCAAGGTTTCTGATAGCCTGAAGCCATCAAAGGGGGCAGGGGAGTCGAGACGACTTTTCTGTCTGTACCTGAATGCTTTGGAGGTTAGGACGATGTCCTCATCTTTACGCGATTTGCCGGAGGCAACGCTGCGCGCATTGGCCACTCTGCTCGAGGTCGGGCCGCTACTAAAGGTGCCCGTCCCTTGCTGGGAAGACCCTAAGATAACGCTGCCGGAAGCCTGGTCTCGACTGGGGAATTGGCTATCGGGTGAATGCGAAGAGACCGAACGAAGGTTCGGGAGCGACTACTGCATCGACCAGAAAGCGATCATGGGACTAACCGGTGAACTTCCCGAGCGCCTGGCCAAGATAGCTGCTGGGATCTTTTACGCGGTACGGCGCAGTCTGCATCGGAGGTCCCGCCCGGATGATCCCGATGAATCGGAAGAGGAAATGCACAGGCATGTCTCGCACTGTCCGAGTTGTATGCTGGGCTTGCTCAACTCGCTCGAAGATGCACTACAGGCCATCACCGGCTCTCGCGACTGGTTCCTGATACCCGAGATGGTGCTGTTGAATGTCTTGAATGAGCTGGGAACCCGCGAGCTTGCTGCCAAGCTCGCTCAAGTTCTTGATGCCCTCGGGACTGATGCGGGATAATCACCACTCCGACCGGGGCAATGTATGCCGAGCGCCAGCGGGTCGAACAGCCTGCTACCGAAGACGGTGAGAGGGGTACGCTGCAAGAAGAGCGGGAGCTAGACAAGGAGCT
>JAZDLM010000039.1:0-3823 GCA_043801895.1 bacterium | reverse complement strand
GATCCGCTTAGCAATGAGCTGCGCATTGAAGTGGCCCAAGGGCTGACAAAAAAAGAGATCGAGCGCGGGCATTATAAAATTGGCGAAGGGATTACCGGTAAAGTAGTGGAGACCGGCGAACCCATGGTGGTTAAAGATATTGGGGCCGAACCTTTATTTCTAAACCGCACGCAAGCGCGACGGGAGCTAAAACAGAGGACTTTTGCCTTCCTTTGCGTCCCCATAAAAGTCGGCAACAAGGTGATTGGCGCCTTGTCTGTCGACCATTTATTTAAAGGGGATATTTCTTACGAAGAAGATATAAAAATATTGACTATTATTGCCGCGATGGTTGGCCAAGCGGTTAAAGTGCGCGACCTGGCGGAAAAAGAGAAGCAGGCCGTAGTTTCGGAAAATGTCCAATTGCGCCAACAGTTGAAGGGGAAATACAAATTCGGCAATGTTATTTATAGTTCAACCGCCATGGAAACAGTTTTGGAAGGGGCGCGGCAGGTCGCTTCGACTAACGCTACTGTTATGCTGCGCGGTGAGTCAGGGACAGGCAAAGAATTGGTCGCGGCCGCTATTCACTACGCCAGCCAGCGGGCTGATCGCCCATTTATCAGAGTTGCTTGCGCGGCCTTACCGGAAAACTTGCTGGAATCGGAGCTATTTGGTTATGAACGCGGAGCCTTTACCGGCGCTACCGAGCGAAAGCTGGGCCGTTTTGAACTGGCCAATAATGGGACGATCTTTTTAGATGAGATCGGGGATCTCTCTTTAGTTACTCAGATCAAAATATTACGGGTTCTTCAGGAAAAAGAGTTTGAGCGGCTGGGAGGGACCGAGACGACCAAGGTTGATGTGCGTGTGATCTGCGCGACGCACCGGAATTTAGAGGCAATGGTCAAAGAGCACAAGTTTCGTGAAGATCTCTTTTACCGGATCAATGTTTTTCCCGTTGTTTTGCCGCCGCTGCGCGACAGAAAAGAGGATATTCCGCTTTTGGCTGCCCACTTTACTCATAAATACAATAAAGAGAACAACAAAAAGATCGAGGGGATCAACCGGGCGGCGCTGGATGTTCTGCTGGCTCACGATTGGCCGGGGAATGTCCGCGAATTAGAAAATGTAATCGAGCATGCGGTTATACTCTGCGACAAAGAGCTAATTTCGCCCCGTGACCTGCCGCCTAACCTGGCGCAGAGAGAGACAGCGGTTGTGAGCGAAGGGGTGGCGCTCCCTCAGATAATTGAGGCGGTCGAAAAACAAAAGATCGCCGAAGCGCTGAAACAGCTTAAAACCCAGCGCCGGGCGGCTAAAGCGCTCGGCATAACCGAGCGGATGCTAGGCTACAAGATCCAGAAGTACCAACTTTAAGGTTATTCCTCAGCTTTTAGCCTGATGGCGGGCGAACCACCAACAACTGAAATCTCGTTCTACAAGGTAGATGACCGGAATCAGAAATAGCGTGATCAGCGTAGAGAAGATCAGCCCGTAAGTGATCGCTAGCAGTAGAGGGTAGAGCTCATCTATTTTGCCGCCGAAAAAGCCGTAGACTGAGGGGATCAGCCCGGCCACTGTGGTGATGGTGGTCAGGAAGATTGGTCGCAAGCGGGGGACGGAGATCCGGACGATCTCTTGAACCTGCAATTCATGGCCTTGACCGCAAACTTTGGTCTCCTCTTGATTCAAAAAGCTGAGCATAACCAGAGAATTATTGACTACTACCCCGGATAACCCCAGGATTCCGATCAAGCCGAGAAAAGTTACTGGGGTCAAATGGAGTGCGAATGCCAAGACTACTCCGATCAGGCCAAAAGGGATGGCCAGCATAACGATCAACGGTTCGGTCAGCGAGCCGAACAAGATGACCAATAATATATAAATTGCCAGCAGGGCGATAATCGAGGCGTTGAAAAAATCGCGCAGCGACTCGAACGTGCTCTGTTCCAATCCACCGAACTTGAGCCGCAGTTCAGGATGCTGGGCCGCTGCTGGTTCCAACCATTGGCGCAGTTCCCGGTTAAGTAGATTGGGATCGATCTTAGCGCGATCGACTTCGGCCCGAATCCTAAGCGAGCGGTCACCGTCCCGATGGGGAATACCCAGCGGACTTTCTTTTTCCTCAAAACGGATAAAACTACCTAATTTGATTAATTTGCCTGCTCGATTGCTCAAGGTTAGGTTCCTGATATAGGCCGGGTCGGTTTTGAAATCGTCGCGCACCAGTACTCGAAAATCGATCTCTTCAGCCGCGTCGCGGATTGAAGTGACCACGCTGCCATCAAAAGCAGCCCGGATAACCAGCGCTACATCGAGCGCAGTTAATCCCAGCTCTGACATCAAGCCCTGATCAAGTTTGATCCCAATTTCTTTGGGTCCAGTCACATCATCGCGCGATAAAGCGAAAACCCCTTCTCGGGTGGAGAGCAGGGTGAAAAGCTGGTCGCCAAATTTGGTTCTGAGCTCATCATTGTTGCTAATGAAGGAGAGGTCGATCGGTTTGCCGACCGGAGGTCCTCCGGCGCTCACCACCGTGTCGATCAGGGGTAAATCATTTTTCAGCGATTTGAGTTTCGTGTCCAACCGTGCTTTTAGTTCAAAGGCAGAAAGCTTCCGTCTTTCCCTCGGTATCAGGTTGACAATGATCCCGCCCCAGTGGCTTTGGCGGACGCCGAAGGCATCGTCAGCTTCGCGCAGTTTTTCCCCAACCCGAGTGACATAACTGTCAAGCATTTGAGGGGGGATGGTCTCTATGATCACTTTTTCTGCCTGGGCGATCCGTCGGTTTGTTTCCTCCAACGGAGTGCCGCGCGGGGCTTCCAAGCGGACCTGAATAATGTTGTTATCGGTCTCGGGAAACAGTTCGAAACCGATCAGCGGCAGGACGACCCCCATTGTGAGTAAGAACGCCAGCAGAAAGAGACCGATCGCCTGGTACTTACGACGCAGAACCCAGGTTAGCGCGTGTCTATAAAGTTCCTCAAGAACAAGAATTGTCCGGGGTTTTGACCGGAGACGGCCAGGTTTGCTAGCTAATTGAGCCGGGATGATCAGGATCGCCTCAATCAAGGAGGCGATGAGCAGGGCAGTCACTACTAGAGGAATAGCCCGCAGCCAGTCACCAAAAATCCCGCCCATTAGCAAAATCGGCAAGAAGGCGGCAATGGTGGTGGTCACGGTTGCTATTACCGGCCAAAAAATAGTATAACTCCCTTCAACGGCGGCTTCTTTTAAAGACATCCCTTGCTCACGAAGCTGATAGATATATTCAGAAATGACGATGCCGTTATCGACCAGCATTCCGAGGACGATAATAATTGCCAACAAAGAAATATTAGTAATAGCAATGCCAGCAAAAGACATGAAGTAAAAGCCGGCCAACAGCGAGGCTGGGATGCCGATAGCGGTAAAAAGTGCCGGCCAAAAGTCCAACCAGAGCATCAAGCAGAGGACAACCAGACAAAAACCGACCAGCGCGTTATTCAGTACATTGCCTAAGCTGGCATCGACGTAGACTGAGAAGTCTCGGACTTTCTCCACTTGGACGCTGGGAGGGAGCAAACGGCGGAAGTCTTCAAGCGCTTGCCTGATCTCGGCGGCGGTGGTGATGGCGTCGGCTTCGCTTTTTTTATTGATGACCAGATTGATGCTGGGCGTGCCATCGGTCCTGACAGCCACTTCCTGGCGTTCAAAGCTATCGCGCACTGCGGCAATATCTGAAACTAAGATCCGTTGGCCGGAAAAGACCGAACGGACGATAACCGAACCGACCTCTAACGGCGCGGCGAATTGGGCTAGAGTGACGATATTCTTGTTGGTCTCTACCGATTGGAGGGAA
>JAZDLM010000027.1:0-2316 GCA_043801895.1 bacterium | reverse complement strand
AATGAGTCAGGCGAACAATCATCTAAATCAGCCGTCGCCGGAGCCAGCGAGTCCGGAGATGAATCGCCAGCCGAAGCGGGGAGCCAATCGTCCGAATCTGAACCTGGAACAGGAAATCCGAACGGCGGAGCATAAAACTCTCATCGCGGGGGTGGATGAAGCTGGACGAGGGGCGTGGGCTGGCCCGGTCGTAGCGGGGGCGGTTATCCTGCCGCCGCTAAAAGAAGATTTTGGGATAAACGATTCCAAGCAGCTTTTGCCGTTGGAGCGAGAGCGGTTATTTGGCAAGATCCGCAAAATTGCTACTGCGGTGGGGGTAGGGATCGTGGGAGTTAATGAGATCGATAAAATGGGGGTAGCCCAAGCCAGTTATTTGGCTATGCAGCGGGCGGTGGATAATCTGGGCGTAAAGCCAGAACATATCTTAGTTGACGGGTATCAGGTTAATTTCGTTGGAGTGTCGTCAACCGGAATAATCGAAGGGGACACCAAATCGCTATCGATCGCGGCAGCCTCGATTATTGCCAAAGTCGCGCGCGACAAGCTCATGCTTGAGGCTCATAAGAAATATTCCCGGTTCGGATTCGGAGTTCATAAAGGCTACGGGACCGCATTGCATCACGAACGCATCTTAAAGCACGGCCTTTGTTCGCTGCATCGCAAAAGCTTCGCGCCCATCAGAGCCGTGCTCCAAAATCGACATCAGCAAAACACGCTAGATTAGACTTGGCCATGAGACAATGGGCTAAAGCGACCCTCTAGCCCTATGAATAAAATTTTAGGCAGACAAGGAGAGGATCAGGCAGCGCGGTTTTTAGAAGCGCAAGGCTATCGGATAGTCAGCCGTAATTTAACGACTCGGTTTGGCGAAATAGATTTAGTGGCGCAAGACCAAGGAGTACTGGTGTTCGTGGAGGTGAAAGCGCGCTCGACTACCGAGTTTGGTACCCCGGCCGAGGCGGTCACTTTGGCCAAACTAGCTAAGATCAGACGAGTGATCGCCGATTTTGTCGCCCATTCCCATTGGTCGGGGCCGGTCCGATTTGAGGTGGTGGCCATTTTGAAGGCTGGTCGGCCCCAGCTGATTCGGGAAATCGAGTTCATTGACAGATAGGCCTAATTAAGCTAGATTGAAGCTGGTATGAGATGTGAATAGTGGGTTTATCTAGGTAAACCTGCCGTTTGTCGATAGATTAGTCTTAAACTGTAAATTTATGTCGATGTCAGAATTCATGGCCGCTGTCAGCCAGATCGCTGAAGAAAAAGGGATTCCCAAAGAGGTGATTATCGAGACGGTGGAGGCAGCGCTCGCGGCCGCTTACCGTAAAGATTTCGGCCAAAAAGAACAACTAGTAGTTGCCCAAATGGATCCGCAGAGTGAAAAGACGCGGCTATTTGTGGTACACAAGATTGTTGAAGAAGTCGAAGACCCGATGAAGGAAGTTTCGCTCAAAGACGCCAAGAAAGTAGATAAAAAGGCTAAGGTTGGCGGGGAAATCCGCGAAGAAGTGTTCCCGCCCGCTGAATACGGCCGGGTGGCGGCTCAGACCGCTAAGCAGGTCGTCTTACAAAGACTGCGGGAAGCGGAGCGCAGTATTATTTCGCAGGAGTATAAGGATAAAGAAGGCCAACTGATCACCGGCACCGTGCAGCGGATCGAGGGCGATGTGGTAATGATAGATGTGGGCAAAACTACTGGTATTCTTTTCCCATCCGAGCAGTCGCGCGCCGATCGTTATTATACGGGTCAGCGAATGAAGTTTTATTTGGTCAAAGTAGATGATGCCAGCAAAGATCCGCAGGTACTACTCTCGCGGACTCATCCGGAAATGGTGAAGCTCCTGTTTGATATGGAAGTGCCAGAAATTGGCGCGGGGACGGTAGAAATTAAGGGGGTGGCGCGGGAGGCCGGAGTGCGCTCGAAAGTCGCTGTGTACTCCAATCAAGAAGCGGTGGACCCGGTCGGTTCGCTAGTTGGCCGTCGCGGCGTTCGGGTGCAGGCAGTCATGGCGGAGATCGGCGAAGAAAAGATTGATATCGTGTTGTGGGACGGTGACTCGAAGCAATACATCATCAATGCTTTGTCTCCGGCTAAAATTAAGGAGGTAGTTCTAGACGAGCGCCGCCACTCTGCGTTGATCAGGGTTGATGAGGACCAATTGTCGTTGGCTATCGGCAAAGGCGGGCAAAATGTGAGGCTGGCCAGCAAGCTGGCTGGCTGGGATATTGAGGTGGAAAAAGGCGAGCATGCTAAACCAGCCGCCAAACCGTCGGAAGAAGAAACCGGTGTGGTAGAGAAACTCGAAGTTTCAACAG
>JAZDLM010000011.1:0-7625 GCA_043801895.1 bacterium | reverse complement strand
CTACTACGGCCGTGCCAAAGTGGCCTCCACCAAGCTCGACAAGAAGATCAGCCAGGCACTAGACAAAACCGCTGGCAAAAAGCCGGTCATAAAAAGGACCGCCACTAAAAAACCGACCAAGAAACCCGCTAAATAATCCGGAACGGGCTCTTCTCCTTAACCTTTAGCCCTTAGTCCTTAATCCCTAGCCTTCAGCCCATGGCCTCCAATCGACATTTCGCCCGAATCATTCTAATGCAGTCGCTCTATGAGTGGCAGCAGCGCGAAGGCTTGGATTTAGAGAAAATCGTCGAGCGCCACTTAGAGAAATACGAATTCGCCGAAAATAATTTGGTCTTCATTAAGAAGATCGCCGCTGGCATTAGAGAACACGCTCAGTCGATCGATGAAATCATCACCGCCGCTGCTCCCGAGTGGCCGCTGCCCCAAATTGCCCAGGTTGATCTGGCGACTTTGCGGCTAGCGATTTTTGAGATATTGTTTGATGACGAGGTTCCGCCCAAAGCCGCTATTAACGAGGCCGTCGAGCTGGCCAAAACCTTTGGGGGCGAAAATTCCAGTAAGTTCGTCAACGGCGTACTCGGAACGGTATTCAGAACTTCCGCTAAATATAATCCCGATGAGGACAAGCGGTTGCAGCAGCAAAAGCAGTCACCGGCAAAATAATCATGGATCTCGCTTCCCTCTCGAAAAAAATTGGCCTCACCCTGAAAGACTCCGCTCTTTACGAGCAGGCTTTTACTCACCGCTCATATCTCAACGAGCATCCCGCCGTCACTCATCATAACGAGCGGTTGGAATTTTTAGGCGACGCCGTCGTGGAACTACTGGTCACTCAGTTTTTATATGATAAGTTCCCGGATAAACCGGAGGGCGAGTTAACCAGTCTGCGCGCTGCGCTAGTCAAACGCGGCACACTCAGCGAGATCGGCCAGGAGCTCAACTTCGATCAATATCTCCGGTTAAGCAAGGGTGAGGCGCATAACACCGGCAAGGCCAAGGCGATGATCATCAGCAATACGGTCGAGTCCTTCATCGGCGCGCTGTTCCTGGAGCAAGGCCTGCCGAAGGTACGAAAGTTTCTCGACAAGACCTTGCTGCCCAAGCTGGAGGCAATTGTTGACGAGGCGCTTCATGTGGACGCCAAAAGCCACTTCCAGGAAGTCGTTCAAGAAAAAGATGGCATCACTCCACATTATGAAATCGAAAGTATGTCAGGGCCCGACCATGACCGGACTTTTATTGTGGGCGTGTATGTCGGTGACAAATTGGTAAGTAAGGGCGAGGGGAAGAGTAAGCGCGAAGCCGAAACCGCTGCTGCCGCAATCGCGCTAAAGAAAATCTAGTTATTCCCGAGTACAGCGGGCGGGACTTGGCTCTTGCGCAGAGCCGTTTTTTATTCCCATCTTCCCATCGAGCCAATTGCGTTAGCTGATAGCAAAACTTTCGCAGCGAAGGTGCTGTTTGAGGAGTGAAACGACGAGTTCACCGTAAGCCAGAAAGAAAGTTTTGCTTTTCAGCTAGCGATTGGTGAGGGGGTGTCCTTTTTGCGTCTCTTTTTGGACAAGCAAAAAGAGACGCTGGGTTGAGCGTCAGCTAACGCTCGCTCACACCACTCTCCAGCCCTCCTTTTCAATCTTTAGGTCGGCGCTTACTTCAAAACCGGCAGCCTGAACATGCCCGCCACCTCCCATGGCTTCGGCTAATTTTTTTACATCGATATTACTCTGTTCGGTCCTAAAACTCCCCTTCAATCCCCCCTCAGGTTTTTCATGTATCACCAGAGCAAACCGCGCGCTAGCGAGACAGCTCATTAAGTTAGCCAACCCCTCAATATCGGTAGTGTCTGCTCCGCAAGCCCGTAGGTCCTGTTGAGTCACGACTGAAACTGCCAAATTGCGCTCGGCATCGTATTTCATCCGCCGTAATACCAACCCCCAGAGCTTTAACCGAGCCGGGCTCTTCCCGGTCATTACTCCTTCGATTACCCGTGGGAAATTCGCTCCCCGCGACAGTAAATCGGCAGCAGCAATCAATGTCTGCACGGTTGTATTGGTATGCTGGAACGAGCCGGTGTCGGAGGCGATCCCAGTCAGTAAGCAGGTGGCAACTTCCGGCGTAATACTTACTCCCCACTCCCTAATAAGCTCCCAGACGACTTCCGAGGTAGAAGAAGCGCGCGCGTCAAGAAAGTGAATGCCCGGGGTTTGCCCGGAGACTGGATGGTGATCAATCACGATCAAGTTAGCTGGCCAAGCAATATTCAATTCATTGGTATCGAAAAAACCGGTGCGTTTCCAGCCGCCACAATCCATAATCACCACGGTATCAAACTTTTCTGGCCTAAA
The DNA here is from genome assembly GCA_043801895.1 of bacterium. Classification (GTDB taxonomy): domain Bacteria; phylum Patescibacteriota; class Kazan-3B-28; order Kazan-3B-28; family Kazan-3B-28; genus JAZDLM01. The sequence goes on along the minus strand of JAZDLM010000011.1, from coordinate 5,277 downwards.
ACCGTCCTGAATTTTGAAAAAATACGGCAGATAGGCTAATCGTTGCGGGATCTCTCCGTCGATGGCTAGCTCTACCGTCAAATGCCATTGGTGGACCAAGGCTCCGTACAGCCCCAATATACTTCCCAGCGCGTCGCCGTCAGGATTGCGGTGGGCCACCAGTAAAATCTTCTGAGCTTGTCTCAGAGCTTCCTGGATTGTGGCTGCCACCGTTTTGTTCATGACTTCTCAGGGTATCAAAAATTTGGTGAATTCGAAAAGTTTCCTCTGGTCGGGACATCATCAAACTAAGCGTAGGGACCTTCCGCCGCCGGAGCTGTTGGAAAACAAACGCCTGCAGCTCCTTCAAGCGCCGCTCAATCCTGGCAAATTGTTCCTCGCGTTCAACATCCGGACTAAAGCTCAACCAAACCTGAGCAGAGTGAAGATCCGGCGAGACAAACACCTGATCGACCAATACCACGGAGCTTACCCCCCAACCGTCACGACGCTCCAGTAAATAGCGGGAGAGTTCTCCTTGCAGTACCGAGGCAAGCGTAGCCGAACGATCTTTCCCTAACATTTTATTCGAGGCTAGCCTTGCGTTGTTCTACCCGAATGAATTCGACCGCGTCTTCTTCTTTGATCTTAGCGGTGGTGATGACCTGGAAACCAAAACTCTCGCCCGCGATCGCCTCCTTCACTTCGTCATTCATTAGCTTGATGGTTTTAATCTTCCCCTCGCCCACCATCTCGCCATCGCGGAAGAATTTCACCAGATTGCCCGGCTGAATCTTGCCCGACAAAACTTTCATCCCAACGATCTTCTCTTCTTTATCATCGCGAAATACTTTCACCACCGTTGCTTTGCCGGCATCAATCTCTATTCTTTCCGAGCCGGCAGTTTCAAGTAATAACTTGGTCAGATCATCGGTCAGCTGGTAGATCACATCGTAAGTCAGTAGTTTGACATTGTCCTTTTTGGCTACCGTCCGAGCAGACGGGCTAATATCTACCTTGAACCCGATAACAAAGGCGTTCTCTCCCGCCGCGCTCATCACATCCGACTCGCTGATGTTCCCAATGCCCTCGGCCACGATCTTGATCTGGCCGCGATCGGTTTTGATCTTAGCCAGCTGATTTTTTATGGCTTCCAGGGACCCCTGCACATCAGCTTTCAGTACGATCATAATGTCTTTTGAATGCGCCGATCTAATTTGGCTGGTGAGGATCGAGAGATTGGAAGTTTTAACCGATACTTTGCGAGTAGTAGATTTTCTGGTTCGCTGCAACGCTACCTGCCGAGCGGCTTTTTCGTTCTCTACCACCATCAGCTCCTCGCTGGTGTTTGGGGTACCAGAAAAACCAGTGATCAATACCGGCCGAGATGGCCCGGCTTCCTTGATCCGCTTGCCGGTATCGTCAGTCATCGACCGAACTCGCCCGAAGCTCTGACCGATCACGAACGCATCGCCCACTTTTAAGGTCCCGTGTTGGATCAATAATGTAGCGGTGTAGCCTACTTTGATATCGTGCTTGGTCTCAATAATGATCCCGCGCGCCGGAGCATTTTTAACCGCCTTGAGATCTTGCATATCAGCAGTTAACAACACCATGTCTAGCAATTCGTCAACGCCCTGGCCGGTTTTAGCGGAAACCTCCACCACCACGTCCCGTCCGCCCCATTTTTCGGTGATGATGTTGTGAGCAGACAACTCCTGTTCCACACGCATAACATTAATCTCGGGCCGGTCCACTTTAGTGATTGCCACTACGATCGGCACGCTGGCCGCGCGGGCCAACTCGATCGCTTCGACGGTCTGCGGCTTGATCCCTTCATCGGCAGCCACTACCAAGATCACCACATCGGTCACTTTAGTGCCCTGGGCTCGCACCGCGCTAAAGGCTTCGTGCCCCGGGGTATCAAGAAAAGTGATTTTCCTTCCCTTGTATTCAACTTGATACGCGCCGATATGCTGGGTGATGCCGCCCGATTCTTTTTCTACCACCTTAGTCTTGCGAATATAGTCCAGCAGTGAAGTTTTCCCATGATCGACATGCCCCATCACTATCACTACCGGCGCCCTGGGCTCGCCCTTGGCTTCTGCCGCCCGATCGGAAGTCGCGGCCGCATCGGCTTCTGCTTTGGCTTGGACGACTTCAAATCCCAGATCATCAGCAATAATCGCTGCTGTCTCAAAATCAATATTGTCGTTGATGGCAGCCAACACGCCGTTTTTCAACAACTCACGGATCACCGATGTGACTGGCAATCCAAACGACTCCGCCAGCTCTCTGACAGTTAACACTTCGGGGATAGTAATGACTTTTTTACCTTCTTCCATGGGGCGATAAACAAAAAAGCTGCTTAAGTTAACCAACTGTCAGCAGCCCGCCTCGGCCTATTTCCGAATGGCTAGTCCTTCATGGCGGCAACGATTTTGGCTGCGGACACTTTCCCGATCCCGGGGAGACTTTCCAGCTCCTCGACAGTCTTCGATTTCAAATCATCTACCGACACGATGCCGGCAGCTTGCAATTTCTTAACTATGGCGACTGACAATCCCAAACCAGTCAGGTCGCCAGCGCTCGCATCGGTAACGGCTGGGGTTTCATTCTCACCGGTCGGTTGGATAGCCGGAACCGTCATCGCCTTCAGGCTCAGGCCAAGGCGGTGGCTATCTGGCCCCAAATCGATAATCTTCAATTTAACTTTGTCGCCGACCTTCACCACCGCGGCGGGATCCATCACATGCTCGTGAGATAACTCGGAAATATGGATCAGCCCATCAACCGCCTCCTGCCCTACTTTCACGAACACGCCGAACGGCACGATCTGGGTTACCTCACCCCCAACTTCCTGCCCCACCTGAAAATTCTTGATTGTAGCGAGCCAGGGATCGGCTACCAACCGCTTCATCGATAGCGAGATCTTGTCTTCCTCGATCCCAATTACCTGTACATCAATCAAATCGCCCACTTTGGCAAAATTGCTGGGATGGTCAACTTTCCCCCAGCTAATTTCCGAGATGTGTACCAGGCCCTCCAGCTGGCCAAGCGAAACAAAGATGCCAAAATCCACCACGCCGCTAATGCGACCTTTCAGCGCTTCGCCCGTTTTAATATCGGCGACCAGCTCCTCAAACTCTCCTTTGCGGGCAACTCGTTCGGAGAAAATCAATTTACCCAAATTCTTATCGAGATCGAGCACTTTTACCTTCATCGGCTTACCCTCAAATTGCGACAGGCGACTTAAAATTTCATCCTTATCGTTACCAACTCGCGGATAGTGCTCAGGCGCCAATTGCGACACCGGCAAAAAGCCACGTAAACCATCAGCCTCTACGATCAAACCGCCGCGATTGGCCTCCACTACACGGACTTCAAAAACCTCGTCTTTTAATTTGCGCTGCTCTAGCGCGTCCCAGCCCTGATTTTGCAAGGCATCGCGCAGACTAAGGATCATGAAGCCGTCTTCGTTCTCTGGGATCAACACCGAAGCGGTTACGCTGTCCCCCATCTGATAATCTGGCGCGGAAATCCCCTCCTCGGCTAGTTCTTTATTGCTAATAATACCGACAAACCGACCATCGTCGATGTCGAGCCAAATCCGATTCTTGGTCACGGCGGTCACCGCACCAGCCACCAAGTCCCCTGCCTGGTGGATCTTCAAAGACCCGCTAGTCTGTTCCAGCAGATCAGCGAAAGGATGCTTCGGCTTAGATTTAGTAGTAGTGGTCATGGCTTTTGCTACTATAACGACTAGAGCAGATCTGGTCAAGAGCCGGCGCGCGCCCTTAGGCCAGGACTATCTGCCCAAAAATCTACGAAGATAGAGATCTTTATCTTTATGGACGACCTGGCGTTTGCGCTGCTTCGGGTAGTCCACCTTAACAAAAACCCCCAGATAGACCAGCTCGATCGCCAGATAAATAGCCAATAAGGCTGGCCAAGCTCGCCAAGCCAAATACGGGACTCCCTCATAGCGACAGAGTAACCAAAGCAGTCCGACCCAACCCACTAGCGAACCAGCTCGAGTCAGCCTACTGGCTACCTCTTTCTTAAAATGACTCCATTTGGCTAATTTCCTACTAACGATCAGGCTGACAATAATTATCAGCACCAGCCCGATTAGCACCGCTACCATCCCAGGAAAGATGGAGTCGGTGTTGCTATCGAAATAGTAGGCGATACGAAATAGATTCTGCGGTGACATTATCTCAACTTCCTCCGAGTAAATCCTCTATTCTTGCTATTATTCTTGTTTGTCTGCCGCTTAGCAATAGTCCGGCTCTTGGCTTTAGGAGTCGCTAGCTTGGTCAGCTTGCGCATGGCAAATCCAGCCCTAACCACCGCCTTTGGCTTAGCGGCCAGCCTAGTCGCCAGTCTGGGCTTGGCCTTGGGAGCAGCCTTAGCCGCTAGTTTATGGCGGGTAAACCCGGCTGTTTTCACCTTGGGCTCCGACCGTTTGGCAATAATGGCTGACTTGGGCCTGTTTGTCGCCCGCTCAGCCGGCCTTTTCTCGCTTCTTGTTGCCGGTGGCTCTGGCACAGTTGGCAGAGACAATACCTCGGCGTCTGGGTTCCCCTGGTGTTCATCGGTTTTATCCACTAGTAGTAGAGTGAAAGAAGCCACCCGGTCGCCCGGCTTCATCCGCATAATCCTAACGCCCTGAGTTGCCCGACCCAATGTTGGCACCCCTTTAAGCGGCAGACGGATAATCTGGCCGCTGGTAGAAGTGACGATGACTTCGGTCTGGATCCCGCGCTCCACCAAACTAGCCCCAACGATCTTGCCAGTCTTGGGCGTAATTTGCATAGTTTTTATCCCAACACCGCCGCGGTGCTGCAGGGTGTACTGCGCCAGCATGGTTTGCTTCCCTTGACCGTTCTCCGATAACACGATCAGATTCATCGGTTTACCTTGAGCTGCCACATCGGCGCCCACCACCACATCCTTGGGTCGCAATTTAATCGCCCGGACTCCGCGCGTGGAGCGACCCAGGGGCCTGGCATCGGATTCCTTGAAGCGGATCGATTGGCCTTCGTGCGTTATGATCATCACCTCGTCGCCCGGCCGAGAGCGCGGCACCCACTTCAGCTCATCGCCCTCGTCCAATTTAATTGCGATCAAACCATTGCTGCGAATGTTAGCGTAGGCTGACACGGCAGTCTTTTTAATAACGCCTTGTTTGGTGATCATAACAAAGGCATCGTGCTCATCGAACGCCAACAAGGCTGATGCGGCAGTCACCAGCTCATCCGGCGCCGTTTGGATCAAGTTCACTACCGCCGTGCC
>JAZDLM010000048.1:0-2135 GCA_043801895.1 bacterium | reverse complement strand
TGCGCGCCTGCGTTACATCAGCACCCAAGATGCTAAGCAACAGCAGGTAGAGTAGGTCGCCGACCCCCAGCTTTGGCGAGGTACAAGTATCCATGAAACTCTCCTTATTTGGACGCTACAATGTAACAGCCCATTTGCCGGTTGGTCAAGTCGGCCGCCAGTAGCCAATAAAAAAACTTCCACTCGCTGGGTGGAAGTCTCTAAATGTCTGAGGGTTGCCCAGCGTTTAGTTAGATCGGAAGCTTAAGTTGCTGAGGGCGTATGGGTAGGTTCGGATCTCGGAAGGGAAGGGTAAGCTGTCGGCCATTGCGTTGGTCCGACTCTTTGAAACGCTCACGGACATCGAATTCACCCAGGATAAGGACAAGTGCCCAAGTGATCATGGTGCCGAAGCCATACATCCCCGGCAGTGTAATAAACCAGGGAAGGTCCATCATCCCCAACGAGACCAATCCGGCGGGACCCACTATATAACCTAGGAAGCAGATGACGCCTCCCCAGACTCCGTTTGCCCAGTCGAGACAATGACGGTTACTTTCCTTGAGTCCCGCTTTCCCCACGACTCGTACGAGTACCCAGATAGGCGCTCCTCCCCAGCAACCGAAGAGGACTGCTACCATCATGGCTGAATTGGGCTGGTCGCCGGTGGTTGGTTCGATGAATTCGCAAAGAGCGAACAGTGCCCCCAAGATCACCGAAAACCAGAATGACGACAGGAACACGCTGCGGATCAACCGCTTGGTAAAAATTGACACGGTCTCGACCTCCTAAGGTTCTCGCCTTGCGGTCTAATGGAAAAGCCGTAAAAGTCAATCCCCGAGCTACTTTTAGAAGTAATCGAGTGGAAACAAAAAATCCACTGGCCAGAGTATAATAAGGTCGGAAATAATTAAGGGGAGGAAAACTATGAAAGGTTATGTGATTAATTTAGAACAAGAGACCGTAGCTAACGGCAACTTCCGTCGGGTGCTATACACCGGCCATCACACTCAGCTGGTCTTAATGACCCTACAGCCGGGCGAGGAAATCGGCTCTGAAGTCCACTCCACTATTGATCAGTTCTTTCGATTTGATAGCGGCGCGGGCAAAGTGGTCATTGACGGCGTGGAGCATGAAATTCAAGACGGTTTCGGAGCAATCGTGCCGGCTGGCGCCGAGCACAATGTCATTAATACATCATTAGATCAACCACTTAAGCTCTACACTCTATATTCGCCTCCCGAGCACATCGATGGCACGGTTCGCCACACTAAAGCCGATGCTATCGCGCAGCCCGAGGAGTTCGACGGCAAAACGAGCGAATAGTCGTGTTAAGGCTCAAACACAGCCTGATTAACGCTCTGCGGGGGATCCGAGACTTGATCCGTACTCAGCAGAATTTTGTGATAGAGCTGGTCGTAGCCGCTCTGGTGCTTTGGGCTGCCTACACGCTCCATTTGCGCGCGCTGGAGCGCGTGGCGGTGGTTATGATGGTGGTCTTCGTCCTAGCAGCAGAAGCGGCTAACAGCGTGCTAGAAAACATTCTAGACGGGGTAAGCCGCAACTTCTCGCCGCGATTTCGAGCAGCCAAAGATATGCTGGCAGGCATTACCCTAATTGTAGCCGTGGGGGCTGCCATCGTTGGCCTGATAATTTTTTACCCATATCTTCGGGTTTTGGCCGGCCGGTAGGCGGATTACCGGCTCTCCGCTTGCGCTTCTCTGAAATAGGTGTATAATGCCAACGGATTTAGGTTTCTCAACAGGTTCGTGTTTAGTTTTAAGCCCAACCATGTGAGAGGGTCGCCCTTGTCCAATGTCATAAAAGAATTGTTTTAGATCTCACATGGAAGAGAACAAGAAGAAGCTATTTGTCGGGGGCATCAGCTTCAATACGACTGAAGATTCGTTGAGAGACTTTTTCGCCACGGCCGGAACTGTGGAGTCCGCTACTGTCATTACTGACAAGATGTCGGGTCGCTCCAAGGGTTTCGGGTTTGTCGAGATGAGCACTGAGGAAGAAGCTCAGGCCGCTATCGACAAATTGAACGGGCAAGAACTGGATGGCCGTGCCATCTCAGTTAACATTGCTCGTCCCAAGACCGAAGGCGATGGTGGCAACCGGTTCGGTGGCAATCGAGGCGGTGGCCCTGGTGG
>JAZDLM010000012.1:0-9279 GCA_043801895.1 bacterium | reverse complement strand
TTTGCCGCGCGACCTCCCTCACGAAATTAAAGTTGACTTAAGTGTGCTGAAAAATCTTGACGATGTGATCGCAGTGAAAGATTTGGCGGTCGTTGCCGGAGTCGAAATATTAGATGACGCGGAAGAGTCTGTGGTAGTTGCTACTCCGCCTCGCGAAGAAGAAGTGGAAGCTGCTGCGCCGGTAAGTGAAGCTGAAGCCGTGGAGGGAGTAGAGGTGACTACGGCTAAAACTGAAGAAGGCGAAGAAGAAGTAGAAAAAAGCGCCGAATAATCCCACGCCGCACAACAATTAACCAAAAAAGAGTTGCGCGCGACATGCCACGCGCAATTTTTTAATTTTTGTATTGCATTTGCGCGTGGTGCAACTACAATTTAAGTAGAAACGGTCGAAATGGTTGAGTTTTAAATTGTTGGTTATATTAACCTAAATTTGCGGGGGAAACTTCAATGGCAGTACGCAGACGCAAAGCCGCGAAGAAGGCCGCTCCTAAAAAAAGGAGAAAGGTCGCCAAGAAGAAGGCTGCTCCGAAGAGGAAAGTTGCCAAGCGTCGCAAACGTCGCTAGGTTCCGGACTTCTTTTGAAAGTCTTTATAAAAAACACTTCTCTGGGGGAGAAGTGTTTTTTATTTTATTGCTTCCGGAGCGGCTAAATCAGACCAGATAAAACTTTAATTAGCCGATTAATTTCTTTATTTGCGGTCTGATAGCCCAAAGTAATTCGCACACTCGATCGAGCGATACTATCGCTTAAGCCCATTGCTTTTAACACATACGACGGCTCAATACTTCCTGCCGCGCAGGCGGACGCAGCCGACACCGCGATGCCGTGACGGTCGAAACCAATAACTAGCTCGTCACTAGTTTTGCCGTTGACGCTAAAATTAATGTTGTTCGGCAGTCGATCGGTCAGCGAGCCGTTGATGTGGATATTTCTCAGTTTGCCTACTTTTTTTATCGCCCGGTCCTGCCACGCCCGTAGTCGGCGAGTTTCCTTCTCGCGCTGGGCTTGCGCACTAGTTAAAGCGGCGGCTAGGCCAACGATTCCCGCAGCGTTGAGAGTCCCCGAGCGTAAGCCCTGCTCTTGTCCACCACCGTATACGATCGGCTCGATTGGTGCCCCATCTTTTACAAACAATAAGCCGATTCCTTTTGGTCCGCCGAGTTTATGTGCCGATACAGTCAGCAGGTCGACATGCAGAATAGCGGTATTCAGTTCTAGGTAATTTGCCGCCTGCACCGCATCGGTATGAAAATAGATGGATTGTTTCCGGGTCTGATTGATCTTTTTGAGCTGCAAACCAATTTCCCGGATGGGCTGGATAGTCCCCACCTCGTTGTTGGCATAAATGATAGATACTAATGCGGTTCGTGGAGTGATCGCCTTAACTACCTGTTCGGCCGCCACCACCCCCGACTCATTCGGTCGGATATAGGTAACCAAATAGCCCTGGCGCTCTAGTTGCCGGCAAGTTTCCAAGACCGCTTTGTGTTCAATGGCCGAGGTGATGATATGGCATTCGGGGAAACGCCGAGCGACTCCTTGAATGGCCAAATTGTCCGACTCCGTCCCGCCGCTAGTAAAAATTATCTCTTGAGACTGGCAATTAAGCAGCCCAGCGACTTGGCGGCGGGCGGCATCAACAACGTTTAATGCCTCCCGGCCAAAACTATGGATACTAGCCGGATTACCGAAATTCTCCCGCCAGAACGGTTTCATGGCGGTAATCACCTCCGGTCGCATAGGGGCGGTGGCTGCGTAGTCCAGATAAATAGGTTTGGGCATAGCCCTTCCATATTACATAAATAGAAGAGGCTCGCACCGTGCGAGCCTCTGTCGAAGGCGGCTCATCGGAGCTAGTTGCCCTGAGACAGGGCGAGAGCTTCGGTGAGGGTGAGGGTTGGCTGACGGGTGGTCGTCTCCTCGGCGGCCGGAGCAGGGTTCATGGCCACGAAGATGAGGCACGCCCCGAAGATCAGCAGAAGTAAGACGAATGCACCGACAAAGGCGACTCCACTGTAGCTGTAGGTCATCGTTTTGCTCCTTAGTATCCACCTTCTTCGAGAAGGTACGGGCCCCGCGAACCCAGCGGCAAGGGAAATCGGTCTCAACTGACCAATCTTTCTATTATACCGCAAAAACCCGCTCCTGTAAAGGATTTTTACATATGGGTTAGGAGTTAGGGGCTAGGGGTTAGGGCTAAATAATTCATTTCAAACTAGGCCAAAACGGCTCAAGGGCCGCCTTTTCAGGTATATTTATAAGTGTTTTCCCATCTCTTACTCCCTTGACCCCTATCCCCTAATCCTTAGCCCCTACTTTATGACCCATCGGGAACTTCGAGCCAAATTCGTCAGCTTTTTTGAAGCCAAGGGGCACAAACTAGTGTCCTCATCTTCCCTGCTTCCTAAAGATGACTCCTCGGTTCTATTAACTACTGCCGGGATGCAGCAGTTCAAGCCATATTTTGTGGGGACCAAGGATCCCATTGCTGACTTTGGTGTCAAAGATGTGGTGTCGATCCAAAAATGTTTTCGCACCGCCGATATCGATAAAGTCGGCGACGACACTCACCTGACATTCTTCGAGATGCTGGGGCATTTCTCTTTTGGTGGCTATTTCAAGTCCGAGGCCATTAATTATGCTTGGGAGTTTTTAACCAGTTCTGATTGGCTGGGGATTGATGGGACGCGGATCTACGCTACCTACTATAATGGCGATCGGCCAGATGCTCCCGCGGATACCGATTCGCAAGCAATTTTAGAGCAGCTCGACGGATTGTCAAAAATTATTGGCGGCGGAGCAAAAGATAACTTTTGGGGGCCGACCGGCAACGAGGGTCCATGTGGTCCGAATATTGAGTTTTATGTTGATGGCGTGGAGGTCTGGAACGAGGTTTTCAACGAGTATTATCGTCATGCCGATGGCTTGTTAACCCCCCTCCCCGCTAAAGGCGTAGATATGGGCGGAGGTTTCGAGCGGCTATTAGTGGCGGTTAACAGCCTGGGCAATTTATTCGAGACGGATGTTCTTGCCCCCATCATGCAACGACTCACCTTTCTGCCCGCTAAGTCGCAAAGGATCGTCGCTGATCATATTCGCGGGGTGGTTTTTCTGCTGTCCGATCACATTCTTCCCTCCAATAAAGAAGAAGGCTATGTATTGCGACGGATTCTTCGTCGGGTTCTGCTCCATCTTCAGAGCAGCGGAGCGATTTTGGAGGATTTAATCGATGTTGTCATCGGTATATTCCAAACCATCTACCCCGACTTGCTTCAAGAGCAGTCATTTATTAAACAAATTGCTCGCGAGGAAGCTGACAAATTTAGCCGGACTATCGATGTTGGGGCTAAAGAACTTAATAAATTGATTGTCGGGGGAGCGACTCAACTCTCTGGCCCCGAAGCGTTTAAGCTCTTTGCCTCCTACGGTTTGCCGATCGATTTTATCAAAGAGAAAATAGCCGTGGATGAAACCGAGTTTGATGCTGAATTTGCCAAACATCAGGAAATCTCCCGGGCCGGGCTGGAAGGGAAGTTCGGCGGGCATGGACTCTCGGCGGGGGCTACCGTTAGCGATGATGACAAACAAAAGATTACCCAGCTACACACTGCCACTCATTTATTACATACTGCTCTGCGGACTATCTTGGGCAAAACGGTTCATCAAGCAGGGTCGGATATTAATCTAGAACGGGCGCGCTTCGATTTCGCTTTTCCGCGCAAGCTAACTTCAGAGGAGATTAGCCAGATTGAAAATTGGGTGAACCAAAAAATCCAAGCAGGGTTTGTGGTAGAGAAAGCCACTCTCCCTTATCAACAAGCGATCGACCAAGGCGCACTGGCGTTCTTCAAGGAAAAATATCCCGCGATGGTTGATGTTTATACCATTACCGACGCCACGGGTGCGGTTATCAGCCGAGAACTTTGCGGTGGCCCCCACATTCAATCGAGCCAGGAATTAGGACGATTCAAGATCGTCAAAGAAGAAAGCAGCAGCGCCGGGGTTCGTCGGATTAAAGCGGTTTTGGAGTAAACTGTAATTATGGTGTGGGGGCGCAAAAAACAACCAGTCGAGGCCTATTTACTGGTACTCGATATTGGCACATCGTCTGTTAAGGCGGTGATTTTTACAGTCGAACAAAATGAAGTGCAACTGGTCAGCCGAAGCGAGTGCGAGCAGCTCCCGGGTAGCATGCGCGGCGGGATGATCGTGGATCTGCCAAATGTAATCGAAGCGTGCCGAGCGGCGATCGATGAAGCTATCGGTGAGAGCGGGATTCGGTTGCGATCGGTGATCTTGGGGGTGAACGGCCAATTGGTCGAAGGGGTTACCACCACTGTGCACTACGATCGCGCTCACCCGGATCATCCACTCGAACACAGCGAGCTCAAAAACATCATTTATAAGATCCAGCAACGTTCCAGCGAAAAACTGCGGATGGCGTTGAGAGAAAAATTTCTCGAAGAGCACCCCGATATTGAATTAATTCATGCTAGCGTCACCGATGTCCAGTTGGATGGCTATGTGGTGGAAAACCCGGTAGGGTTCCAGGGAAAGCGCCTGAGCCTGACCATCTTTAACGTCTATATTCCCCTGGTGTATGTCAGTATTTTACAGAATCTAGCCCAAGGGCTAGGATTGGAAATTCTCAGCATCGCCGCGGAGCCCTATGGGCTATCCAAAATATTTGCCACTGCCGATCCCAAGAATGAATTCAAAGACGGCATCATTATTGATATCGGAGGCGGGACCACTGATATTGTGGTGGTGAAAAATGGCGGGGTAGAAGGGATACAAAGTTTTGCTATCGGCGGCAATGCTTTTACTCAACACATCAAACGCGAACTGGGGGTGGGCTGGGACAAAGCCGAAAAAACCAAGATTAGCTACGGCGATGGAACATTGGACAAGCGTTCGGTCAAAAAGATCGGCGATATGCTAATGCTGGATGCCAAGGTCTGGCTTAATGGCGTGGAGTTAGCGCTGAAGGAATTCCATGAGTTAAAAATTTTGCCCCTGCGCATTTATTTGACCGGCGGCTCTGCTCCTCTGCCCGAGCTTAGGCGAGTATTGCTAACTAAGGAATGGACCGAACAGCTCCCATTTGCCAAAAAGCCATTCCCGCTAGTGGTTAAGCCTACTGATGTGGCGGGGATACAGTTTGGCCCCGATGAAGAATTATTGTCGCAGGATGTTCCCCCGCTAGCGCTAACCAAACTCACCCTGGATCTAACCGCCGAGGAAGATGTGGTTACCAATACCCTGCAAAGTATCGTTCGCGCAATGAAGGAATAATATGGCTGAGCAGTTAATTTATCTAGAACTAGGCGATGATGTGGCGACAGCCGTCGATCGGCTGCGGCGCGCTAAGAATATCGAGATAATGATGATCGTGCCTCGGCGCGCTCTGTTATCGCAAAGCGTGATCAATTTAAAAATTCTCAAAAGCCAGGCCAATCTGCTGGGTAAAAATGTTAGCCTGGTGACTCAAGATGAAGTGACCAAAAACTTTGCCACCCAGGCAGGTCTAAAAGTTTTTACCGGACTGGGCGAAGGGCAATCACAAACCAAAACTGAAGCAAGCCTATCCAGCTTAGTGATAAACACCGATGAATTAGATGTGACTGCGAACACGCCCGTCGAGCCTCCCCCGCCTAAGTCTCGGGGGATCTTCCCACTTTCCGCTAGGCGGCGCTCGGCGCCCCCTATCCTTACCATTAGCCCACTTGCTCCGGCAGTTTCACGGGGCGGGAATGGATTTTCATGGGCCCCGACTATCCGATCGTTAGCCGCTACCCGCAAGCTCCTGAAGCTCGAGCGCCATCATCGGGTAGCTCTCGGGCTGATCGCCATCGGATTATTGGTGCTGGGGAGCGTGGCGGTCTTTGTTTTGCCTAAAGCCTATGTGTCGCTCGAAGTGCAATCCGAACTGTTCCAGAAACAATTTACTTTGGCGTTAGCTGACACACAAGACCTCCAGGCCGCTGGTCAAAATATGCTCACCGGCCGCTTCATTGAAGTATCCCGTGAAAATGTTAGCAGTTTCCCGGCTACCGGAGAAGAGAATTTAGGCGAACTAGCCGAGGGGCGTATTACCATTGTCAACTATACTGGCTCGATCGCCGGCTTGTTGGCCAATACTCGATTCCAGAGTGCAGCCGGACTAGTGTTTCGGATCAAAAATGAGATCTTGGTGCCACCTGCGCGAGGCGGGACTCCTGGGCGAGTGGCGGTAGATGCAACCGCGGATAGCGGCGGCACTAAATATAATGTGACAGCCCCGCTAAAATTAAGCATCCCAGGGCTAGGGCCAGCCGGGACAGATTTAGTCTACGGTGAGGTGGCCGGCAATTTCGCTGGTGGGACCGATGAGATTACCAAAATAGTATCCGAGGGGGACATCAATCAGGCTAAAGAGGAGGCCGCAAAAAATATTTTCGTGGCGGCCGAAACGGAGCTCGAAAGTCAGCTTAAGCGACACGAGGAATTAGTCCCATCACTGATCCAAAACGATGTGATCGACGCGGTGCCCAGCGTCACTCCGGGGGCTAAGCAAGATACCTTTGAGATCCGGGTGCAATCGCGGAGTTGGACGATCCTGGTGAGTCAAGAGGATTTGCAAACTGCTATTGCTGCCGCCAGCGCTTTCGAACTCCCAGAAGATAAGCAGGTGACCGCTCAGACTATCGATAGGGCGGCAGTCGAAGTGGTAGAGAGCAATTTTCTTAATCATCGCATTGACCTAATGGTCAAATTGGACGGTCGGGTGGGGCCGCGGCTAGACACCCAAGAACTAATCGGTCAGTTAGCTAATAAATCGGTTGACGAAGGAGGTCAATTGCTCGGCGGCATGACCGGAGTTACCAGTAGTTCGATCGAGGTTTGGCCCGCTTTCCTGACGCGCATCCCGCTATTGCACAACAATATCCGAGTGCAAATTATTTATCTGGGTGAATGATAATATTAGGTCTTGATGTTGGCGATCGGCGGATTGGGGTAGCCATTGCCGATACTTTTACCGGGCTAATCACTCCCCTGCCCACTCACAAAGCTAGTCGAGAGTTTTTTAACGAACTTGCCAAACTGTATCACCAGCATCATTTCGAGACGGTGGTGTTGGGGATGCCTCTAACTTTGTCGGGCGGGCGCGGGGAGCAGGCTGGGAAAGTGGCTGAGGTGGCCGAGAAAATTAAACGACAGCTATCTATCCAAATTGAATTTGAAGATGAGCGATTCACCTCGCGAGTGGCCGCTCAACAGCTACGAGAGATTCCCAAAGATGATCAGGCGGTTGACATTGATGCCCTATCCGCGGTATTAATCTTAGAAAGTTGGCTTAATCGCCAAAACCCTAAAAACCCCCCACCAGAACGGAAATCTTGACGCCCTGGGGGTGAATCAGATACAATGGCCGTGAGCTTATATTGGTCTAAAATAGAACGCTGGGAGGTGAAATGAATAAGTCCCAACTCATCGAGTTGATTTCCCAAAAAGCGAATCTCTCGAAGAAGTCAGCGACCCAAGCGGTGGACATTCTTGTCGATGCCGTCAAAAAGAATTTGGCGACCGGGAAGAAAGTTACCATCACGGGTTTCGGCACTTTTTCGGTGAGCGCTCGGGCTTCTCGAAATGGCGTGAATCCCCAGACTGGCAGACCGATCACTATCCCTGCCAGCAGAGTCCCTCGGTTCAAGGCCGGCAAGGAACTCCGCCATCTGATCAAATAATTTTGGATAACCACTGGTGAAACCTTCTCTTGGCTCTTAAGCGGGAGGAGGTTTTGCGTATACTGGGAGAGTAGTGCGGGTATCGTATAGCGGTATTATGCCACCCTTCCAAGGTGGAAATGCGGGTTCGACTCCCGCTACCCGCTCCACGTCGGAATGGACTCGACTTAACGCTCAACCCAAAGTAAATTTGGGTTGGCTCTGGGTCTCGTCATTCCTCCTTTCAGAATCACAAACAGCCGCTAGGCGGCTTGGTTTGTGATTCTGGCGTAACCCAACTTAATACTAAAAAAGCACCTCCAAGGGCGAGGTGCTCTGTATGTCTTTATGTCTTTCAGAGCAGACAAGGAACAGGCATAAATAGTTATCGCCTGGGCGTGCAGTTAATGACGGAGGCGTCCAATATGCCCCCAGTCTTATTCGCGTGCTCTCCTTCGCGGCCGACCTGTGTCTGGCGATTGTGCCAACGGCGGAAGTCTTCGCCATAATCCCAGAGCTTGACCAGGAGAGGGATGACTCCACAACTCATTGCACCGCCACTGAGATCCCGGCCATACAACTGGTGTGCCTTGCGCTGGCATTCGTCTGCGATTTCGGCCAGCGATCTCCCCTCGGCCAGGCCTTTCTGTATGAATCGCGCCCAGCACTCGGCATAGTCGAAGCAGAGCAGAGACAGCTCGTCGCCGCTGTGCCGCTTCTTGTACGCCTCCCACCCTTTCTCGTCGCACTTCATTGGCGGGCATGACTGCAGTTCCGCAAGAAGTTTTTTCTTGGTCGCCATGGAAGTATACTCCCCGGATAAACTTAATGAGCCGCCCCTACCGTACTGCGCCAACAGTTTTGGTGTCAATAGATAAAGTTCTCTCCCAGAACGTACTTATTGACCTGAATAACATTTCAAGGTCCTCGCCTCTGGGAACCCAGAGTGTACTCCTTGACGAAGGGGCTTTTTTGTGCTATAATTAAAAAATACGGTTGGGGCCCTTGTAAAAATCTCATAGGGCTTGAGAGAGAAATGAAAACCAAAATTAAAAACATCTTTAACAAGTTGCGACGGACTCTGGTCTATTCCGGTTATGATGTGGTGCTAACCACTAAGCTTAAACCTAGTAGCGGGAACCACCGAGCGAGGTATAGAGGCGTCAAAGGCTACATTGCGCCAGATCAGCTGAGGATTTATGTCAGCCGTAAGCTGCCGGTAAACGATCGGGTGATCACGCTGATCCACGAATTGCTCCACGAGCTCTATCCAACCTGGACGGAGCCGCGGGTAGAGCGCCAGTCAAAATCTATTTTCCGCCATCTGACCGTTCCCCAACTTGGCTTTCTTCAGTTCTTTGTTATGAGTAGGATCGAAATAGGCTCTATGCTCAAACAGCGCGCTCCCCAACACTCCCCTATTTGTTAACTGGTTCGCTCTCTGGTCGTGTAGTCTCCACTCCCGTCGGAGATTTTTCATATTGCTTATGCTAAATTGGTGATGTAGTTTGAGACGGAGCTTTGATAAAATATGTCCTCGTAGCTCAGTGGATTAGAGCGGCTGCCTTCTAA
>JAZDLM010000062.1:0-3006 GCA_043801895.1 bacterium | reverse complement strand
TGACCCATCGCCGCCTCTTTCTATTAACCCAATCATCGTCCAAAAGCCGACGCTTTCGCGTCGACCTTTGCTTGGACACAAGACCTAACTTACCCTGCAGTATCCCGATTTATCAGGACTGCTGGGGTTAGACAGCCGCTTGGTCGTTAGTAGCTTCCTCGGAAGCTTTGTCTGCGTCAGCTACTACTTCAGGGGTCATCTCGGTCGCATCGCTGTCGACGGCGGGAGTAGCTTGATCATCAGCAGGTATCTTTATTTCGTCATTCATCGAAATCTCCTACCAATTCATTTGATATAACAGCACGCGACCGTGGTTCGGTTGCGTGTGTCCACTCTACCATTAAATTTTCCGCTTGGCAAGCATATTTTTGCTAAATTACGGATTCGGACTTATACTGACAAATCTGGGTTGTCAGGGCCCTCCAAAACTGACTAGATGGCAGCTCCCCCGAGATTCGGGGCGCCGTCGAAGGGAGATTCCCAAATGAGCGAACCTAGCACCTTAAAGGCGCTGGCGAAAGACTTTCCGGTTCTGACCCACATCAAGGAAGAGCTGGAAGGACACATGCGCGGCCGGAGAACGGAAAGACGTCTCGGTCTTAAGGAATGGCCCGCGGCGTTCAACGACCCGCTTCCACTACTGTTCGACGATACAAAAGTAGTGGTTGAGATACTCACAGAGGAGGACATGCGGGGGGCTCATTACTGCGACGAGTATCTCAAAAATCGTGACATCGACTGGGAGGCGATCAAGGCAGGCCGACTGAGCATCGTTCTGGAGATGTACACTCGCTCCAACGACCGCAGCCCCGACTGCCGATTTTGGGACCATGCCCGATTCGGCGAAACGGCTTCCCTTGATCAGATACTCCGACACTTCATCCGATCGTTTCACGCCAAGCCCTACTTCCCAATAGTCCACGGCGAACTGTCGAAGGAGCCGGATGGCTTCTGGGTTACCGGGCTGAGCGACATCGTGGTGGCCACAGAACACTTCTTCCATGCCACCCACCCGCATATCGACCAGCAACAGTCGCAACTATTCGAGATGCCCGACTTCCCATCCCGTTGGGAGCAGGACGATGCGCTCGTACGTATCTTCCGGATTACTCCGAAGCGCAAGTCGGAAATCTACGAGACTCTGGCTCTCTTTCTGGACAGAGCGTTCCCGAAGATAATCCACGGCGACAACGACATGATCTGCTAAGACGAAGCAGCATCCAGGCGGGCCTGCCCAGCAGGCCCGCTCTTTTCATATAAGAAATACCCGCTAGGCTAGGGGCTAGAGACAAGGGCTTAGGGGCTAGGGTTTAGGAGTTAAGGAGACAGCTCTACCCCATCGAGCAAATTCAGATTTCCAATAGCAAAATCAGCCGGTCTGGATGAGCACTGTCTGATCCCGCCATTCTCGCCAGAGGCGAGATGGGAACCGTCCCGCCATTATATTATGGCGGGACGGCGGGAGAGTTTGCGTTAAAACCCAGAAAGGCTGATTTTAGTTTTTGGCAACTGAATTTGTGAGGGGGTGTCCTTTTTACGTCTCTTTTTGGACAAGCAAAAAGAGACGCTGGGTCGAGCGTCAGCTAACGCTCGGAGAGAAAAAGCAAAAAGAAACACTGGATTGAACGCCAGCTGGCGTTCAATTTCAATGTCCCCGCCTAGCTGCTACCGCAAAACTCAAAAAGAATTTCTGCAAATCTTTGGGTGCCCGATCGGCTTCCATGATCTCTCGCACGCTTTCTTCTCTTAATCTCGTTAATTCTCGCCTGCGCGCTCCGCCCCAGCGACTATCAATGATCGCCAAATCCAATAGCTCTAACATCCTATCGAAAGCATTTTGCGAAAATTGTTGATTGCCTTTTTGGCGCCAGCTCCATACCCGCTCAAACTCACTCCCGACATTTGCTAACTGCTCCGCCAGAGACAGGGTCTGCCATTGGCCACTCGCCAGATTTTTATGGATCACTAGGCTCACTGCATTATCAACTTATGCACGATGGTTAATATCCTATTTTTTATTCCCTCGTCTTCCACCGATCGCGAGCGATTATTTTGACTGGGCCGTACATTAATCATCGAGTCAAATTCCACCATCTGACTCTCGTCTATGTCGGGATAAATATTGATGCCCCATAAATTTGTCTGCTGCGAACCTCGCTCGATCAAAACCGCCTCTTCGTCCGCGTGCAGTTCGCCACCGATCGCCATAATACCCTGTTCAATATCCACCACCGCTTTCACTAAATCACCAAACCGTAATTTGGCAATTTCCTTCAACCGATCCCGAGAAATCGGCTCACTCACTAGAATAATCTCCGCTTCCATAATCTCAGTATATCAGCCCCGGCAAGCACCGGCTCCGTGCCCGAACGCCAGAATTTCTTTACAATAAGTCTATGCGTATGGCATCGGTTCTGATTTTGGTTGGCGTGGCGGCGGTGGCGTTAGTTGGCACTACTTTTACCAATATAGGCTTGGGCTGGTACTACCAATCTAACATTCCCGCTTTCGCTCCATCGGGGCAAACGATCGGAATGATTTGGACTGTAATATTTATCTTATCGGCTGTCGCGATCAATTTGTGGTGGGGCGAGGCGAAAGATCATAGATGGTGGCAAGTGGTTTGGCTGATGGTGCTCAACGGGCTACTAAATATCGTCTGGAGTTTTTTGTTTTTTGTGAAAGGCTGGATAATCGCCGCGACTATTGAGATGGTGGCGCTGGAAGCAACGATAATCGGTTTAATTTGGCTGATGTGGCCAAAAAATAAAACGGCGGCGAGTTTGCTCATTCCTTACGCTGTATGGGTAGGGTTCGCGACTTTTCTGGCATATAGCTTTTTTGTCGCAAATTAATCTTACGAATTTAAAAAACCGTCCCGGTACTACCGGAACGGCCCACGATCATTTGGCCGTGTATGGGAGGCTTGAGTTTGCTACATTCTGTCGTCCCCCTCGGCATCGGGCGGAGAGTGATGATCAGACCTCTGGAACATCTCGCGCAGCT
>JAZDLM010000035.1:0-2748 GCA_043801895.1 bacterium | reverse complement strand
AGAACTTACGGTCTTGTCCGATAACTTCATCGAACCAGTCGTCTGTCTTGCGTAATTCCTCCGCGCAGCGGCCGGACACTTTCACGCGCTCAACCTTCTCCCATCTCTCAACGCGATAGCGATTGAGCTTGCGGAAGGCTGCGTCGAGCGGAGAACACACAACCATCACCCTGTGGTTCAAGTAGAGCGTCCAGACCAGATACGCAACAAGCCCGACGGTCATAATACCTCCCGCGAAGGGCAGGAAGACCCATAAGAACACGAAGGTGAAGAGGAGCGAGAGCAGGGCGGGGATGCCGTCGAAGAGCAACATGCCCTGCATGTCTAAGAGTCGCCATCTGCCCTTGTCGATATTCGAGACCGACAGGCGGGACGATTCTTGAATGTGCTGCCCAACCGATTTCCCAAAGAAGCTCTCGGTAATGTGCCGGTCCACGGCTTTCCAGTTCAGTCCCAATATCCACTCCCGCGCCACCCCGAAAACATAATCGAAGTAACGCGAAACGAGGATACAGAGGACTATGCCGAGAAAGCTGGCGATAGTTTTCTCGGATTGACTTGCACCGGCGGCTTCTGCCAATTTCTGGGCGAACCGCGGTAAGGCAATCTTAGCAACGGTCCAGAAGAGTAAGCCGACAAGCAAGATCCGCGATTTTCTCCTGCTCTCCGTCGGGATGACTCCCCATGTCCACCGGAACAGACGCATCGTCTCGCCGGCATTCTTCAGGTATTCCCGCCAGTTCGCGGGCGACTTAACGCTATCTCTTGCTTCTTCTTCCATTCTGACCTCCCATTATTTTTCGGCTTTGATGCCGTTTTCAAAGAACTACTAAACCCAAACCACCTTGCTTCTGGCAAGGTGGTCTAAAAACTCAAACGTTTAAGTTTTTACATCAACTTGCCTGGCGGTCCGTTCTTGTTGCAAAGGTTGCCCATAATAGCGTTGGCGACCCCGGAAAAAGGGGTGAAAATAATCCAAGCAGCACAAATCGGCCCGTTAGTGGGATTGCGGTAGGTGCCTATATTTTTTATGTGTTTTTCGCTCATTGGCTTGAGTTATTCATAATATAAACGATACAAACCGTCAATAGTTACGTTTTTGCCTCAAAACACGCTCTGGACTGGGCGAAAATACCTATCTCTAGCTTGTCCCCCTACTTCTTCCAGCGGGGAGCGAAACGAATCATCCAAGTATAAAACTTAGCCCAAAGTGGGTTAGTGCCGTGGCTAATCATGCCTTCGTAGGCCCTCTTCTGAAACTCTTTGAGGTCGTTGCCCTCGTAGCAAAGTTTGCCGTCCCTGAAGCAATAGCTGCAATACTTATCCGACCCGCTCTGCCCCGGATCTTTTGAGAGGGGCATCATACAACTCTCGCAATTTTTACTTGCCATGTTTTTGTTGGTTCGTGACCCTTGGATGAATTATATCAAATTATGAAATCCCCCGATAAATCTTTACTAGGCAATTGAAATCTGATAAAAATATCGAAGCTCAATCCACTCGTCCCCCACCCATCACCCACGGAGGATGCAGTATAGCCCACGCTAGCGTACCGAATGGAGGCCTGCTCCACGCGCAAGGAAAGCTACCCATCATCCCGCACTCCGGCCTCAGGGGCGGCCCGGCACAGCCGGCGAAAGAACACGACCATGCCGCCTTTCACTTCGGTAGGTATTCGAGTCGCCTGACCGCCAAGCAGCAGCGCGAGGTCTCCCGCAAGAAGTCGGGCAGGGGACGCCATCTCCTGCGCGACTAGGCCGGCCAAGGCCGCGAGCATCAGGGCCCGGTGCGACACACGTCGCACCGGGCCAGATAATTTATATGAGACGATCCAATTCGGCTGCTCGATAGTCCTTCTCAAAAATATATTGGCAAAACTTATAAATACCGTAAGCGATAAAATAAGCGGAAAAAACGTCTATGGAGTAGTGCATATGGCCAATTAGCACCATGCCCGAGCCGAGAACGGAAAGTATGATAAAAATCCAGCGCAAATACTTCTGATTCCAGAATACTAGGGCCATGAGGAATGGCAGACCCGCATGACCAGAAAAAAACAGGTCGCCCCCGGAGCTGAATATGTTGGAAACGGCCGACAAAGAGCCGGGCGGGACGTCCGCAGGAAGAGCAAGGTGGGTAAGGATTATGAAAAATGACCGCACCAGATAAAAGACAGCTACCCCCTTTAGTACGAAGGGAATTCTTTTAGGCTCATAGAGCAGAACCAGCACGAGAAATATGGGGGCTATCAGCATGCCCCAACCATAAATACTGCCGACATCCATCACGGGAAGGTTATCTAAAATCAAATCGGAGACAGGATTACTGGCCCGAATGGTCGCAAAATAATTTGCGTAATACGTGGAGACAAGGCTAAAGGCGAATAAAACGGAGGCAACAAGAACATTAATCAGAGACTTTGGGTCCACCCAAAACAACTTGTTCCGTAAGAGGGTTTCATTCATGCCTCAAATTATACCCGAAAGCTCCCCTACCCACACAAAATATCCAATCTGTCGCAAAACGACACTCCAACATTCTCAAGAATGTTGGAGTGTCGTGCGAGCACGTACTAACAAAATCTAATCAGCTGGCCGCTTGAGATAGCATCCGAACATTCCTATCTAATTATTCAATGGTTTAACCATTTTTATTAATAACTCATCTGCTTCCCTACTATTATTAACGATGAATATTTTCTTGATATTTCTATAACTCTCTAATTTTTCTAAGGTCTCTTTTCTGGGG
>JAZDLM010000064.1:0-7346 GCA_043801895.1 bacterium | reverse complement strand
TATCCCGAGCGAAGCCGAGGGATACCCTTCGGTAAACTCAGGGTCATTCCGCTGCGCGGAATGAAAGGTGAAAAGCGATTGGGTGTCAAAGTGTTGGCAAGCGGGCCAATCCCGCAAGCTGGCTCCTAAGCTACCGATCGGGCCTCTGCGCGAGCAGAGTGCCCTGGCAAACCCTTTTCGGTGCAAGCTGGGCTGGACTGATTGTGTCAACAGCGTGAGTTCCAACTGGGCGCAATCGGGCCCCAGCGCTCGAGTTCCGGTGTAAACCGGAACCTAGATAGATCATCACTCCGCCTCCGCCAGCCGGCGGATGGCGGAGACAGACTCCGGCTTATAGCTTGCAAGGAGCATTTGGATGTTTCAGACCAAGGTACCTTATTGTGAGAGGGAGGTGTAGTTTGGTGATTACTCACGGCCTAGTCCATGCTTACGGCCGACTGCCAAATGGCTGGGTTGATCCCCAAGCCGATGATCGCTGCCGGCTAGCAGCCAACCTGTATGCCCAGGGCAAGGCCCAAAAGCTTTATGTCACCGTGGCAACTATTTATCATCAGCGATTCGTTGGTGAGATAATGCACGCGCGACTCGGGATGTTGGGCGTGCCACGCGAGGACATCATCTTCGAGCCATTAGGGCACAACACCGCTGGTGAGATCGATGGCTTCATTCGACTAGTCGGCGCTGGCCGACTTGCCAACGAAGGCGTTGTGTCGATTACCACCTGGTATCATGCTACCCGGGTCGGCTTGCTCTGGTACACCCGGGGGCATTGTGCCCAGATCGCCGAAAGTCCGTTCGGAGCCAGGCTCACCGATTTGCTGCTCGAACCCGCCAAGCTGGTGCTCACTTTCGTTGCCCCTAGGGGCATCTCTCGCGCCGATTTTAAACCACCCCGGTCCTAACCGGGGAGTTTATTAATTAGCCCTAGAAGCCCTAGCCCAAACGATTTAAATAGCGGAGACCGAATCCGGCTTATAGCTTGCCAAGAGCATTCAATAAAACTATAACGAGCTCCTCCGTTATACCACCTTGTATTAGCTATCTGTACGATCGTGAGTATAGGTAATACAGGACGGGGGCTAGAGAATGGTGACGATTAGATCACCGCTGTAATCACCGCTCAGGCGACTTTCGAGGTTCGCCAGAGCGACAGTTGGCAGATAGAAGAAGCCGCCCTTCCCTTCGGTGCCGGGGCTCGCGATGTAGGCGTCACAACTGGAATCTAGGGTGCAGGGCGAGCTGGTAGCCATACCGGTTTTGTCTGAGGCAAAGGCGCCGGTTAAATCAATAGTAGCCGAAGTCCAAGTGATATCTGTACCGGGGATAGTGTCGCCTCCCCCGCTTTTGGCCATGGACATCGAACTAATAGTAGCATCATAGGCTGTTGCCGTGCCGCGCTTATCCCAAAAGGCCATTTCTTCGCTGGCAACAAAGTCATAAGTCAGGGTACCTCCGCCGCCCTTGTTATATGTTCCCATTTCGACATCGGTGGGTGCGGTAGAAGCTTCCAAATCAGCGGCAGCGGCAGTCGTCAGCTGCGGATAACTGTTGCTGGCGTTTTTGGCTACTGTGGTCCAGCTACCGCCAGCCCTACGACTGTCTTCTGTATATTGTAGTCGGAAGTAAAAGGTGGTGCCATCGCTTGGTTTAGTCACGTCTGGATTAAGCTGGATAGTGAATTCGTGTTCATAATTGGTTGAGGCAGCCGGATCAAAAGTACTGCCCTCACCGACACCAATACTGGCATCTTCGTTGTGACGCCCGGCTGACGGCGAATTGCCGCTTAACCGAACGGTCGAAATTACATCGTCATCAGCTACATTGGCGCCATCATAATACCGCCAATACACCGTGCTGCCGCCTTGGGCCTCAACGGAAACAGCCGAAGGGAAGGCGGGGTTAGTGTCATATTGAAGCTTGTATTTTACATCCGTGCCCCCTGAACCGGCTGTTTCACCAACCACAACCCGCACCTTAACTGCATTACCGACATAAACGATCCGCGTGCTATGACCGGCCGGGCTAGTATCGGTCTCTTCAGCCATAATGGCATCACCGGCTGTGATGTCGGTGCCGGTAGTATTGTCTGGATCGGCTTGATTTTCATCGTCATACACGCGCCAGTTACGGGAGTCTGGAGTATAAGCTGGATATTTATACACCATCACATCAACATAGGTCGGCAGGTTGTTGGCGGTGTTAAAGTCCAGATCAAAGGTGTGGGAGTGGCTTATGTCGGTGCCTTCTACCTTCTCAGTCCCATCCGTGAAATCGGCCGCACCTTCGGGGGGCAGGGCCGCTAATCCGATAGCGCTGGCGTGAGTATGGGTAACAGCCCCGCCTCCGGATGCGGCATAGCTCGATTTGGCCTCAAAGAATTTTTGGTTAAAAACACCAGCTACGTCGTCGCCAGATTTGGCCGCCCAACTGCCACCGGGGGCCGCGGTGAACATTGCCAGCATCCCGCCCGGAATCGGCCCAGCCGAGCCACCGTTTTGGCCCAACACAATATCAATATTAAGCGGTAAGAAATCACCCGCTTCGCTGTTATAGTTCTCAACAGCATGATTATGCAAGGGGAGGGAGGCTTGCATTCCACCGCCGCCGATGGTGCCTACATTGGTGCCGATACTAGGGTCGGGTCCCAAAAAAGAGACTGTGTGGTTATGTAAACCCGAGCCGCCGCCAGTGGCTTCTCCGTCTGGCCCGCCACGAATAAACTGGTCATCCTGCGCCGCAAGCTGTGCCCAGCCGCTTGGCATCGAGGCAGTATCAAAGATGGCAATAGCGTTAGCTGGTATCGCCGTAGCGCCGGAAGGAATGCCGGCATCATATTGGATGATCTGCAGTTCACGATAGGTGGGCAGAATGCTAACGGAATCAGAATCGGCATTCAGGGTATGAGTGTGACGCTGGGGAGAAAAGTCTGTGCCAGCGTCACTAACCATCGCCGATGCATCAGCAAAGCTCATATTGGAAACTGTGGCCGTATGATCGTGGGTATCAGCACCGGCCGGATTACCGTAGCTGGAAAACCCTCGCGGAAATTTCTGATAGAAAATATCGCCTGCCGAAGCTGACAGTGAGCTCCAAGTAGCCGGCACCGAGGCGCCATCATAAAACAGCATCATTCGCGCATCGGCAATATCAAGGGCAGTAGTGTCGGTATAGTTAACTGCCAACATATCCGCGTTGGTGGTATCCACCCAAGAGACATGGATCTTATAGGGGCTGGTCATATTGGCATAGACTTGAGTATAGTCGCCGGTGGCACTGGAAACGGCCGCGCTTTCGGATCCCCAAGTAGCGGCCTGATCGCTGGATTTTTTATAGTAAACATTCATCGCGCTGCCGGCAGTGCCCCGCAGATAAAAACAGTACACATCGCCGTTGTGCCAATCGATCGCCATCGTGCCCTGCAGGCCAGCGGTTCCGATATTAGTATAAGCATCAGTGGTATTGTTCCAACCAAAGGTGGTGCCATCTGAAGTAGCTCGGGCAGTGTTTAGATCGCCATCTGATGTCGCTGGGTTATTATTAATCACCACATAAACATCGCCTGTCAGCTTATTTAGCGCCGCGCCAAAAGAGCCATCGTAGGTATTGTTTTCGGTGGCGGCGATCCGGTTAGTAAACCCACTCCAAGCATCGGTGGCTTCGTCGTAAACATTGCTCCGGAGCTGATTGGCGCTGGTGTCGTGATTCAGAAGTAGCACATCGCCACCGGTCAGACCGACGGGTAAAACTTGGTTGAAGTCCGTGGTAGCATCCAAGCCCGAAGTGGTAGCGCTCCAGCTGGCGCCGGCATTGGTCGATTTATAAACATCCAAGTCGCCGGTTCCAGAGCAGGTGGCAAATAAATTGCCATCAGTATTTTTCGTTACACTAGCCCCAGTATCAGAACCGTAGGACCAACCCGTGCCGGCAGCAACGCTAGTCCAGGTGGTGCCGGTAGGTGACAGAGTGTCACCATTGGTATCCAGTATTTTAAACCAAAGGTCGTCAGTTGAAGCCTCGCTACCGACTATATATATTTTGGTGCCGGTGATATCGCCCGGCGTCCACTGGTCGTACCAAACGGCCACCGTGCCCCAGTTGAGGTCCTCCGAGAGGTCTGTCTCCCCAGCCCAAGTGGCGCCCCCGTCCGTAGTCTTTTTATACCGAACATCATCCCCTGTTTCATCAATATAAAAAGCATAACCAATCAGATTAGTGGTAAAGGCTACCTGCGGGCTGGCATTCTGTTCGGCATAAAAATTATAATAATCGCCGTTAATAGCCACTTGGGCCGCCTGCGCCTTTGGCACATTTTTAAATTCTGGCGGCAATATATTCGAAATCCCCGCCACTAACGCAATGGTGACAATCGTGGTAACAAGTCTCTGCCAACGACGAATCAATTTCACCTGCGCCTTCTAGCCCCTTGTTTACGAGACTTAGTAATAATTAATTTATCAGATAATTTACGATGAACTGCTGGATGGTACAGCGAGGCTTGCCAAGAAATTAGATACCGCCAAATGGCCGGCATAAATTCGGTCTGGGTTTTGCGATAAAGTTCGTCGGGCGTTAGTCGGTCATTTGGCACCAACAATTTATCGCCGGGATTTAAGGCGTAGGGCCACTTCAGCCGACTGAATTTGATAATGGATTGCGGCAAAGCGCCGGTTTTTTCGGCGATATGCATAATTGATTCATTGCGACCAACCGTGACAACAGTAGTTTTGGTGGCAAATTTGCGCCGGTCCAGCAGATAGACAAACAGCCTGTAAATCAGCCAACCCAAAATGATGATACCCGCCAGCAGGGCAACCAGCGGCCCGCCGACCCAAAAACTGTAACTGTATTTAAACGGCAGATTAGGCAGGGATTTTTTACTACCGTCTTCCGAAATCTGCTCGGTGGTCAAGGTATGTAAAGTGATAGTGGCGCGAAACCAGCCCAGCACTGGAGCGGAGTGGTTCCAAGTTTTGTCCAGCATGATGGTGCTGTTGGGCAAAAATGTGCCGTTGTCTTTATCGGACTGGCCCAAGCCCCAAATTAAACCGCGCAGTTTAATATCAACCGTCGGCGAGAGGTTAACATTGCTTGCATTCTTTGCCTGAACTTTGAAATGCAGTTTCCCGTCAATAAACTCATGAGTGACTTTTTGAAAAGTAATTTTGCGGCTGATCGGACCTGGCACGGTGATATACATCCGCGCGCCCACCCGCACTTTCAATTGCATCCCGCCGGAACTGACCGATTTCTCCGAGACCACAATGCCACCACTGTGTTCACCCGGCCCGGCTTGGCTTGGAACGGTTACCTTAAACGGCACTTCCACTGACCCGCCGGCGGGAACCGCTACTTCAGTGCGCTGAAGCTCTATCCATTTGCCCAAGTCCTGATTGAACGAAGCATCTTTAACTAAAGTAAAACCACCGCTGCCGGTACTGGTACCATCCAGCGCTTCTAATACGGCTGTGACGGGCTTCTCCCCATGATTATTCACCACGATTGCATCTTCTTGGGTAACACCTTGGCTCATGGTGTAAACGAACCAGCTCCGATTGGGTTGATTTGGCAAAGCTTGAGGGATTACACCCAAACCAGCTGCCGAAACTGGCAGATTGGAGATACCAAACAGCCAAAGCGCCAAACTAAAAATTAATCCAGCTTTAGCCAATCTCATCTTGATTTCTTTTTAACAGTCCGCCTGGGACGCGGGATGCAAAGTTCCTGACCAGCCCGCAGGCGGTACGGCGGCTTTAGATGATTATATTTAGCGATCAGCTGGACTGAAACACCGGCAAAGTCAGCAATATCATCAATCGTATCGCCGCGTTCGACGATCAAAATTTCATCGGCGGCACGACCGACTTTCGGCGTGCTGACTGACTCACCAACCAAGCCAGCATCGGTTCGTTCAGTCAACCGGCGATAACTATGTTTGCCAAACAAGTGTCCGAACAAATGTCTCCAAATTCCGCGGTCAAGCAGGATCTGGCGCAAACGCAGCCGCCATTCAAACTGCGTTGCCCGGCCGGTCGGGACCAACAATTTATCGCCAGTCTCGATGTTATACGGCCAACGCAGGAGGTTGAATCCAGCCAACGTTCTGGCATCTACCCCGAACTTGCCGGCGATTTTGGTGATAGTATCCCCTTTCACTACAGCGTAGAGTTTAGCGTTGGTCTTCAGGCGATTAGCGATAATGAAGTACAGCCAGAGCGAACGGATAAGATGCAGAATAAAGCCGACAAAGATCAACCCGATTAATTCCTGCCACGGGAATACCCAGAAGACGTATCGCGCGTTAATTACTTTGTCCGGCAGCATTGTTTCGGTACGATCCAGATTCACCTGTTTGCGCTCGCCCAAATGCATCTCGAAGTTAACCACGAACCGGCCGAAATACGGCGCGCGCTTGATCCACTCTTTTTCCGCCACTTGGCGTTGGCCGCGGGAGAGGCGGGTGTACTGAGCACCTTCCTGTTTACCAGCCAGACCAAACCAACCTCGCATAGTAATATCAACCTTGGGGGTCAGGGTCACATTCCCTTTGTTTTCCAGATCAAGAATAAAAGAAAGTTTGCGATTAAAGATTTGCCAGAACGGATAAATCCGATGTTGAATTTTGCGAACTACTAAGTCCCGCTGAATTTCCCCCGGTACGGTCATATACACCGTCACGCCGGTGCGGATGTTTATTTTCATCCCGCTGCCTTTGGTACCAACATTTTTGGGGATGTCCTGAACAAAAAGCGCAGCAGAATGGTCTCCAACATCAGCGGTAGCGGGTACATCAATAGTAAAACCAACATTGGTTTTCGTATTGGGGGTGAGAACAACTTCGCTTTTATCAATCTTAATCCACTTACCCGGTTCCGGCATCGCGTCCGGCAGTTCCTGCACTTCCGTAACTATCCCCTCTTTACTTAATTCATATCCGCTGGGGAAAATCGCGATCTTTAAGGTTTCATTGGAAGAGTTCTGGACATAAAAGCTATCAGTGGTCGGTTTGCCCGGTTCGACGACCAAATTAAAAACCCCTCTGGGCTTGCCATCCAGCCCATCCGCCGGCGTAATTGAAGTACCGCCGATCAATCCCAATGTCGGCGGAGCTTGTTGTAGCCCAAACAAGACAGTCAGACCAGCGATGATTAGAACGCGCAAAAACACCGATGATAATCTGACTCTCATAGGTTAATTATTCACTAAAAGTGGGTTGGTTTCAATCCAAGGAGGGAGACTTATCAATCTGGCGCCATATAGTCGCCTGGGAATCTTCATAGACTTTCTGCCAAGTGTCGGGGAACTTGGCCAAAATTGCGTTGACGGGACGCTTCGGATAAACCAGCACT
>JAZDLM010000041.1:0-8072 GCA_043801895.1 bacterium | reverse complement strand
GTCTCTCTCATGCCAAGGCCAGATGGATAACCCGGGGCGTGCTACCAGACAGACTACATAATGCGTGGTGTGGGCAATGTGCTAGCTGTTAAGCAACAGGTACCCTTATTAGATAGTAGGGAGTGGAATTGGTCAAGCCTGGCATAGAAAAACCCCGGGCGGTTGCCCGGGCGCGGGACGGTCTGGCGTTGGGATTCGCCGGCACCTTAAGAATTATTCCGGCTAGCTCCTCGACCCATCAGGCCGTAGGGAATGATTTGCTCTCTAGGCGGGTCGGGGTCTTGAGCTGGAGGGATGTGGAGCAGTCTGCCTTTGCCGTTCAGCTTGATGTAGGCGGGGTCGAGAAAGCTGCGAAAAGCGGCTTTCATTTTGGAGGGAGTCTTGGCTCCCCAGCCCTTAAGCTGCCAGTTAGCTGCTGGCTTTAGGGGCTTGAGGCGCTCGCCGCGAACTCGCGGTCTTAGGTCCGGGCGGGAAACGGTCAGCCGACGCGGCGATTTTTTGAAAGCGCGAGTCAGCACGACCTTCCCGCCATCGCGAGCCCTAAGGATAATCCTTTCGCCCGTTCTAGCGGCATTGACCAATCTGTCAACCACATCTTCAATGTACATACGCACTCCTGCTACGGCAGATTTAGATGGCGATTAGTCCTACTGGTTTCCCTGGGGCTTAGCGCCATCTATGCCCCTAAGCTAGCAAATACCACGCTCCCGGTCAACAAAAAAGGGAGGCTGGGGCCTCCCTGCTGTAAGCTGGGGTTCAACTCCGGGCTGGGAACTTATTTATTCCGGATGCGCCCGGATATCAAGCGACTCGGCATCGGGTCCTGCCAAGTAGAACTCAAGAACTGTCTGGCGGCCGGGGCCAGGCTGCAGAGTCTTGATGTTGGTGAGGTGGGTAGACCCACGCGGGTGGTCATCCGTGAGCCAACGGAACACAAGCTGGCCGTCAGGCAAAAGCCCCTCAAAGAACCCGAGTCGGTACGCTTCCTCGCCAGACAGCTTTACCAATGCGGGCCCGCCGTGGAGCAGGGCGGCAATTGCCTGGGGCATCGATTCCATCACGGCCGAGTTCAGCTTGATACGCGTCCGGACAAAGCCGACCGACAGTGGCATCAGTTGCTCCGCTTCGAGCTTACTCTTAAGCCCGCCGGCGATGTCAGGA
Organism: bacterium; assembly: GCA_043801895.1. Taxonomy (GTDB): domain Bacteria; phylum Patescibacteriota; class Kazan-3B-28; order Kazan-3B-28; family Kazan-3B-28; genus JAZDLM01. Next base: position 6,911 of record JAZDLM010000041.1, on the reverse strand, counting down.
GAAATAAGCAGGGTAATGGCCTGGAAGTGGAAATTGGCATCTGGGCCTCCGACTACCGTGGCTTGGCAAAACCAGGCTCCATAGCCAGGGGGGCCTTCCTCCCAAATCCTAGACACCTGGGCCACATACAAGTCCGGAGGTCGAATAACCGTGGCCGCGAGGACTTTTGATAATTCCATAGCCCGCCTCCTGGCGTAATCAAGATTACTGCTACCAGCGAAAGTCTTCCGCTGGGGTTTCCCAGTCTGGTAAGTTACCGTTAATGTACCGATTGGCCGGTACATTAGGCACAATAGCCTTTTCTAGCTCTGGACGCAAGTATTTGACCGGGTTGATCGCCCACAGCTCAGTTCCGCGTAATTCATCGATCTGAAAATGAAGGTGAGGGCTCAGGGCGCCGGATTTGCCGCTTTTAGCAATAACCCGTCCTTGTTCTACGCCCTCCCCTACCTTGACCAAGAATTTATTCAAGTGCGCGTAAGTGATTTGCAGATTACCATTTTGAACAACTAAAGTTTGACCAGCGGAATTACCAGCAAAAATCACTTTCCCCGCCAGGGCCGCGATTACCGGCGTGCCAATGGGAGTCGCAAAATCGATGCCATTGTGACGACCACCCCACAACTTATACTTACTGTTGAAATCGTATTTAACTGCTTCGATAGGCCCAAATAGTCCATACACAAACCATCCGTCTTTGGGCGCATAAATAAATTGGCTGCTAGCTACCGCGAATCTGCTCCACTTGCCACTATTAACGTCCTGCCAGTCATAAGTGTCATAACGCGGGTCTTCGTCTGAATAATTTACATGCGAAGACTCGCCGGCTAGGGGCATGACCATTTGGACAGCCGATTGGTGGTCGGACGGGGCAATCGTGGCCTCAGCTAAAACCGGGGCATTCATTAATATGCCAATTGCCAAACCTCCCGCCCAAGCTAACCCGAAGAGTGATTTTCTCGATAACATCGCCGTTAATCTAACGGCTTAGTCTAGACGAAAAGTAGCTTCCGGTCAAGCTTTTCGGACATTGGAGACGAAAGCGGTTAGCCTCGGCAGCCAATCGTCTCCCAGGTCTTTCAGCGCGAACTTGATCTCTTTTTCGCCCAGCTGCAGAGCAGGAACTAGTTTAAGTAGCGGCTCGAGCTGTTTAGGTTTGATGGGCTGGGCAAGCTGGATCACCACTAGGTAATCCGCCTCGCCCTTCCCGTTAACGTTCTTGGCGGAAATCGCAGCGACCATTTGGGTAGAGAGAGCCACTAATTTTAATCTCAACAATTTCTTAAGATTGGCCACCTCGGCCGGCAATTTGCCGAAGTTTTCTTCGATCTTTTTAAATTCTTCTTCCAGCGCTAATTCGTTTTCGATCACCCCGAGGGTCTGGTAAATCTTTAGCCGCTGACTTTCGGCATCAACAAATTTCACGGGCAGGTAAGCGCTGATCGGCAGATCGATAGTGACATCCGACACATCGATTTTGTGTCCGCTGCGCGTTTCTTCTACGGCTTTATTCAACAGTTTAGTATAAAGCGACAGACCGATAGCGGTGATATGACCGTGCTGTTGTTTGGAAAGCACGCCACCGGCGCCGCGGATCTGCAAATCGCGCATAGCGATGTTGTAGCCGCTGCCCAAATCGGTATTCTCCTGGATAGTTTTTAGCCGCTCGAGTGCTTTGGGGGATAGCTTGCCTTTATTGTAAAGAAAGTAAGCGTGAGCCTGAACTTGGCCGCGGCCGATCCGTCCGCGCAGCTGATGAAGTTGGCTGAGGCCGAAGTGCCCCGCATCGTCCACGACCAGAGTATTCACATTAGGGTTATCCAACCCGTTTTCGATGATAGTAGAAGCGATTAACACGTCGTAGTTATTCTGGTTGAATTCCTGCATGATCTTAGCTAGCAACCGTTCGCCCATCTGGCCATGGGCGTGGATGAATTTGACCTCCGGCATCATCTTTTGGAGTTTGTGCTGAACGGTTTCGATGGTCTGCACCCGATTATGCACAAAGTAAACTTGTCCGCCCCGGCGGATCTCTTTTTCGATTGCCTGCTTGATAATCACCCCGCTAAACGGCGCCACAGTAGTAATGATCGGCAAGCGATTGGTCGGCGGGGTTTCGATCACGCTGATATCGCGGATACCGGATAACGCCAAGTTAAGCGTACGGGGGATCGGGGTGGCGGTTAGCGATAATACATCCACTTCCGAGCGGAGCATTTTTAATTTTTCCTTGTGAGCCACGCCAAAGCGCTGCTCTTCGTCGATGATCACTAGTCCAAGGTTCTTGAATTTAACATCTTTTGATAGTAGCCGGTGGGTGCCGATAACAATATCTACTTCGCCCAGTTTCACCTGCGCGACGATATCATCCTGCTCCTTTTTGGATTTAAAGCGGCTAAGCGCGGCCACGCGAGTCCCAAACTGCTGAAGCCGCTGACCGAAGGTCTTATAGTGTTGCTCGACCAAAATAGTGGTGGGGGCTAAGCAAGCTACCTGGTAGCCCGAAGTGACGGCTTTGAATGCGGCGCGGATAGCCACTTCGGTTTTACCAAAACCAACATCGGCTACCAGCAGGCGGTCCATCGATTTATCTTGTTCCATGTCGCGGAGGATCTCGGCGATAACCGCTTCTTGGTCAGGAGTTTCTTGGTAAACAAAGCTGTCGGCAATAGCCCGCTCCCACGAATCTTCGGAATCAAAGCTAATCCCCTGTTTCAGTTGTCGCTTGGCATAGAGGTCCAATAACTCCTTGGCAAACTTATGCGATTCTTTCCGGATACGGCTAACCGTTCGTTTCCAGGATTGACTGGATAGTCGGGTGAGCTGGGGTGGGCGCCCATCGACCGAAATGTACTTACTGACTTTATCGATCTGGTCGACTGGCACATATAATCGGTCGCCTTTGGCGTATTCCAGAATTAAGTATTCGCGTTCAATCCCGTTAAGCTGGATCCGTTGAATATCTACCAATTTACCGATCCCGTGATCATTATGGACGATGTAGTCGCCGCAGGTGAGTTCGGCCAAAAAGACATGTTGTTCGCGGCGACTGGCGCGATGGGTATCGACTCGAGCGGTAATAGCAAAGATCTCTTGGTCAGTTAGCAGTAATAGCTTAAGGCCGGGACACATTACGGCGATATCGGAGGTTAGTGGCAATAATTCGGGGTTGTCCCCTGCCGCGATGTCAGCCTCGCGTAAAACCTGATCGAGCGATTTTCCTTTATCGGTGCTAATGCCAATCCGCCAATTTTCTTTCAGATGCTTGGCAATATCTCTAGTCAGTCGATCCATCTGCGAGGCATATACCGGCGCCTCGAAGAAATCAAAATCGAGGTGTTTGATATCACCTGAGGCGATCGCCTCGATCTTAATCAAAGGTATTCGATCTAGGGCCTGGTTAATCGCCGCCAGTCGAGCGGATTCACTGGCTACGAACATTTCGTAAAACGACTGCATCAACTCCTCGGTATGATCAATGATCATAATATGTTCGCCGGGTGCTTGACTGAGCTGTTCCACCAAGCTAGGCGCGAAACTACGATTCTTAAGTGCGGGGATTTCCAGTTCCCTAAATTGCTCTAACCGGTTGCCGTTAACCGGATTGAAGGTATAGATATGCTCGATTTTGTTCTCGGAAAAACTGATGCGATACGGATGATCGGCGGTCAACGGGAAAATGTCGATCAAATCGCCGCGCTGGGCCACTTCGCCGGCTTGGAAAGTTCTAGTTTGTCGCTCGAAACCCAGCCCGGCTAATTGGGTCAGAAGCTGCGTGGGGCTAAGTTCTTCGCCCAACTGGATCGTCAAGGTAGTCGCTGGCGCGCTGAGTGGTTCAATTAAGTGTTCGCCGGTAAACAGAGTGATGTTGTGCGGCAAGCTCATCCGTTGTGCCAGTTGGATCCTGGTACGGAAATTGTCAATGAATTCTTGTCGATTTAAAGTATCAGAGCGAAGCGGCGGATAGATGGCTGCCGATATCCCGAAGAGCTCCCGCAAAATCTTTTGCACCGCGAACTGCGCCTGCTCGCTTTTTGTAATAAACACTATTGGCTTGGCCTGAGCTCGCGCCAACCCAGCCAATATCAAAGACCGGCCAAACTGGTTGAGTCCGGTCAGAGTTAATTTTTCCTTACCCGCGCGTTGTTTGAGTTCTTCGAAAACCGGCTGATGCAGAAAATCGCCAAGAACTAGCTGGTAGAAACTGGTACCTTTCACCCTATTGACTGAAAGCTGGATATGTGGTATAATGAATAAATTTACTGGGAGACTCTCGACTTATTCGGATAAGCAAGAGAATCTTGCTCGCGAGTGGCACTATTCTCCCCTCCTTGAATAGGCCGCGCTCGTGGGCAGGATTCTCCCTGCTTATTCCCTCTCGGTACTCCCACTCCCTGTAATAACTTTGTTTTTACGGAGTCGGGCACAAAGCCGCAAGGCTGGTATCGAGCTGTAAGCCTGGGAGAAGTATGGCAAAGGGAAGGCTTAGTCCTTCCTTTTGCTGATCCAGGTTTGTATTTCCGGGATAACTTCTTTGATCACAGATTTGATGGTTGAGAGTTCGGCAGGATGGAAATTTTCTAGCACATAGTCGCTAGTGTCTTGGCGAGTGTCTTTACCAACGCCGATCCGCAGTCGAGCGATATCGTCAGCCTGGAAACGGTCGAGCACTGACTGCATCCCTTTATGGCCACCACTCCGGCCGGTTAAACGGACCCGCCATTTCCCTATAGGGAGATCAACATCATCGTAAATCACTAAAATACCGGCGGGCGAAACCCGAAAATGTCCAGCCAGCCTGGCTACTGCTCCACCCGAATTATTCATGAAATTACCCGGCTTGGCAAGGATAATTTCCGCTTCCTTAGCCACTTCTGCTCCGGTTAGGCGGTGGGTGATAAAATCTAAACCGAGCTCCTTAGCTAAGGCATCGACAACCATAAACCCTACATTGTGGCGAGTGCGGCGATATTCCACACCCGGGTTCCCTAGCCCGACAATTAACCGCATAAACTAGTGTTACTCAAATTTGTTTCGATGTTCTTCCCGCGATTGCCTGAGTAATTCGGGATCAATTTCCATTTTATCTAAATTGGGCAGACCATCCCAGTTGGCTTTATCGTGCTTGGCGTATTCATCCTCAACCCTCCGCTCCGAAGGAGTTGGTACAATTGGCTCAGTTTTTTTCGGGACAGGTTTTTGGTAATTAAAACCCTTCTCCCCCACCCGATCAATTTTTCCTACCATGGCGAAAATTTAGGCCGTATAGACTTCTACGCCCTCGCGGATTGGCTGATCGACCTTGAGGCCGATAATCTCGCCCTTCTTAGCCGAGCTGACCGGCGCCCGCTCGATCTGCATCGAGTCTACTGGCTGTGTCGCAAGGTCAACCCCACCTTTTTTGAAGGTGATGGTATCCCCTACCTTGAGACCGCCGCCTAACTCGATAATCGCCACCCCGAGCTTGTCGTAATAATGGGTGACCTTGCCGACTGGCTTGTCTGCCATGATATCCTCCCTTGGGTTAGGATATGACTCTGTTATTATACCACCAACCTTGACTCGGATTTCAATCTTGGTATATTTGACGGGTTAAAGGAGGTAAACCTTTATGGGCGTTAACCAAAAGTACTACGATCGCCCGACGGCGAAAGACAAGCGTCAGACCGATCAGGCCTGCCCAAGATGCGGTATAGGGAGGTTGATCGAGTTCTACTGGACGGGTTGAGGCGCTGGTAAGTATTGCAGTTGCAATCAACCAGACTGTGAATACCTTGAGCCGGTTCAATCCAGCGGATCCTGCCACTAGGGTCGCTCGCTGAGATCGAGCCGCGATCACTAAACCAAGTCGCTGACGAGTCAGCACCCAGCACAACGCTGGGTTTTTTGTTAGAATAAATACATCAACTACTAATAACGCATGGGGATTTCAACGATTTTAATGGTGGTGCTGGGGCTGTGTCTGTTTGAGACGGTTTCCAGTATTGATAACGCGGTAATCAACGCCGAAGTTCTCTCTACTATGCAACCAAAAGGCCGCAGATGGTTTTTGGTTTGGGGATTGATCTTGGCGGTGTTTTTGGTCCGCGGACTATTACCTTGGCTAATCATTTGGTCAACCAATACCTCGATCGGCCCTTGGGGGGCATTTATGGCCGCGTTTAGCAACGACCCGCATGTTAAAGAGTCTATCGAGATAGCCGCACCAATATTGTTAGCGGCGGGCGGTGTCTTTTTGTTGTTCTTGTTCTTTCACTGGTTATTCGCTGAGGACAAGAATTACGGCCTTCCTCGGGTGGAGCAGTTTTTCATAAAGCAAGGGGTCTGGTTTTATGCCGTCGTTTCAATTTTGCTAGCGTTTATCGTTTGGCAAGCTTTACCGGTTAACCCTCTGATGGCATTTGGAGCGGTGGTCGGCTCAACGGCGTTCTTTATTACCCACGGGTTCAAACAAAACGCGGAACTAAAAGAGCGAACCCTAAAAAACAAGAATATGTCCGATTTGAGTAAAATCTTTTACCTGGAAGTGATTGACGCTACTTTTTCTATCGATGGCGTATTGGGGGCGTTCGCCTTCACCTTATCGGTGCCCCTGATCCTGATCGGTAATGGTCTGGGTGCGTTGGTAGTGCGGCAGTTAACCATTGGCAATATTGAGCGAATCAAAAAATATGTCTACCTCAAAAATGGAGCGATGTATTCGATCTTAGCGCTGGGGCTAATAATGGTTCTTGATGCATTCGGCGCACCTATCCCCGATTGGGTGTCTCCGGTAATCACTTTCGTGATCGTTGGCTTTTTCTTCTGGAAGTCGCATTTAGCGGCCCAGTCCATCCGTCGCAGAGCTAGATAGTCTCAGCTGAATCGATGAGCTGTTTTACTAGCTGGGGCATGGTTATCCCACCAGCCCG
>JAZDLM010000026.1:0-14951 GCA_043801895.1 bacterium | reverse complement strand
CCGGTAGCAAAGCTGAAAAGTAGGGACATTCCCCTTCGGTTCTGATATCGGACATTTCTACCACCACTTCCACCAGGATTTCTTGGACTCCTCGGGGGGCAGTAGCAGTAAGGTGAGATGCTCGATATCGCGGCGGAGCGCGTCTTTGAGGTCCTCCCTTACCTCACGCCGAAGCGAGTGGATCTCCGAGCCCAGGGAATTCAGGGCTATCAACAGCTTTTCGCGGTATTTCTCGTCCAATCCCCCATCGGTCTTCTTTAGCTGCTGACCGCCAACGGCAATCCCCCCTTTATTCGAGAGCATATGCTTGATGCCAGCCTGAGTGAACAGACCGGAGGCCATCAGGACTTTGATTCGTTCCAGCGTCTTAATATCCCGGTCGGTAAAGGCGCGGTGATTGTATTGGTTACGATAATTGGTCAAAGACTCGGCAAAGCGCTTTTCCCAATTTCGTAGAGTGCTTTCGTTAATATCCAAGTACTTAACCACTTCGGAAAGTGAGTAAGTTTGGGTGGGTGTTTCGGTGGCTTGGGTTGATGAGTTATCCACAATTTCCATAAATTTTTTCAAGATTTTTTCTAAATTTTGTGGCGTAATATTTTTTTGGGGGGGTGTAAGGGTCTTACAGGTTAAAAGTTATTTTCTGGACTGCAAAAAGTGCCAACACCTGTAAGGGTCTGCTAGGTGGATAAGTAGAAAAGAACTAAAACCGCAAAAATTGCTCCGAGGGTTATCATGGTCTTACAGGTACCTGTAAGACCATTGTAGGTCAACCTGCAACACCATTGCAACCCCCATTAATTTTAGGGTGTAACTTTTGATCGCCGCGCTTAGGTACTTTGTATATTTATAATATAGTAGCGACTTTTTAAAATGAGCTGACCTGTCACACCCTGACAGGTACCAGGAGCTTGACCTGTAAGGGTCTTACAGGTGAGACCTGTCACACCCTGACAGGTACCTGTAATTGACTTACACCCCTACTTTATGTTGTAATCGTGTTTCCAGATATGGGGATAAAATGTGGATAACTCGATTTTTGGGTGGGGTGTAAGACCCTTGCAGGTCTAAAATATAATTCTAGACAATAAAAAGTTGGCTGACCTGTAAGACCCTTACAGGTTGTTGCAAGGTTGTGGTGGGTCATTACAACATTTTTTCTATAAATTGCAATGTGGATAAGTGGGTAGTTATCCACATTTTGATCGGTAAAAAATGCCATTATATTTGACCCAAATATACGGATCGAAAGAGGAGTGCTAATTAATAAAAAAATCGCCCGAAAGGCGATGGGAATAGAGCCTCGGCTAAGAAAGTAGCCGGGCTTACTTCAAAGGTAGTCCCTCGGTGCTTCGGAAGCACAAATTTTGTCTCAAAAAGAGGGGGAGGCGCTGGCGCCCCCCCCAACTATCCAACCGGCGTCTAGAGAATGACGCCAGAGCGCTTGATCACCACGCTGCGGATGGGGCTAATGGCAACCGATCGTCAGTAGGACGAGAGCTGATTTCCGACAGCAGCTTATCTATCCCGGAGCGAAGGGACAATCGACCAGCCGAAGCGCGTTGACAGCCAAATATGGAAAGAGGGGAGTCCCTCTGGATCGGTGGCTCCCCTCGGATAGACCTTGAATAAGGCCGGTACAAGACTACCAGATAGGTAGAAGTGTTCGAGTTGTTAAGCCACAAAAAACAAATCCTGATTTCCCCCGAATTTCAGTTTACAAACTAACACCACATTACGTCAAGTTTTCCGCTAAAAATCAACAAAAAAACTGCCAGCTAGGGGGGCGAGTGGTTGCCTCTTGCTCCCCAACCCCCAACCCTTAATCCTCGACTGGGGGGTGCAAGGGTGTTGTAGGCTGAAAGTTAGCTCTGACATTTAATAAATGTCAGGCGCCTGCAAGGGTGCTGCACCCCTCCTGCAATACTTAGGGGGTTAAAAACAGCCGGCTACCTATGAGCCGGCTGGCCGCCCGGGGCCTAAATTGGTTAGCCTAGAACTCCGCTAGGCCAGGGTCTTCGGGGAACCAGAGCCGAATTTCCCGCTTGGCCTCCCGGACTGATTCGGAAGCGTGAACTAGGTTCTGCAAAGCTCGGCCCTCGCCATTGGCCCCGGCGTAAGAATCAATGCCGTAATCGCCACGAATTGTGCCTTTTTCGGCATATTCAGGACTGGTGGCACCAGCCAGGTCCCGGATCGCCTGAACTGTTCCGACGGGACCCTCAACCACCATAGCGATGACTGGGCCGGATTGCAGGAAGTCAGCTAGCCACTGCCGGATCTGTTTGCCCACTACGATGGGGTCCTCAGCCGCAAAGAACTCGGTGATATCAAGCCCTTGCTTGTGGTAGCTATCGATGGTTCTGCCACCGGTGTTGCGATACCACTCTTCTGAATCGGCATAGTGCTTGAGGGCCAGCTCCCGGTCGGCCCTCATTTCCTTACGGCCAACGATCACTAAGCCGGCATTCTTCAGTCGCTCGAGAACAGCCTCCACCAAACCCCGTTTTAGGGTATCCGGCTTAAGCATGAAAAAGCTTCTCTCCATATTTCCTCCTGAGATTCAAGCTACAACTTAAAGGCTCTTTTTATTGCGCTATTCTCCTTATAGGGGCCGACCACGGCTAGCGCCAGCGCCTTATCGGTAAAAATCCGCTGGGCCAGAGCCCTAACCTGTTGGGCAGTCACAGCTCGGATTTTCCGCCGGGTCTCCGGAATAGTTTCGACCTTGCCGAACAATAACTCCTCGATCCCGAAACCATATGCTACATCATCTGAATCTTCTAGGCCAAGTACCAACCCGCCCAAGAGATACTCCTTGGCTTTCTTTAGCTCTTTAGCCGGCACTAATTCGGCAGTTAGCTGCCGCAGCTCCCCGATGATAGTTTTGATCGCTACATCGATCCGCTTAACATCCACTCCGGCGCTAGCCAAAAGATATCCGGCATCAACATAGTGACTGACACCCGCTCTGACATAGTAGGCCAGCCCTAAGCGCTCACGGACGCTCGTGAACAGCCGAGAGCTCATTCCGCCACCCAGAACGGCCGCTAGGACCCTCTCCGTGTATCTGTCGCGATGCTGAGCACCGAATGTCGGTACGCCCAAAATTAAATGAGCTTGCTCGGTGTTTTTGTAAACGACTTTTAATTTTTTGGCGGGCGCCGGGGCTCGATAGGGAAGCGGCTGACTTTTTCTGCCGATCTTCGCAAATGGCAGATATTTGTTAACCCGCTTTTTGACCTCCGACATTGAAGTATTCCCCGCCACCGATACAACTATATTGCTTGGGGTATAGAGCTTCTGGCGGTAGCGCATAAAATCGGTGCGGGAAACGGATTTAATCACTGGTTTTAGGCCGATGGTTGCCCAGCCGATCGGGTGATCGCCGTACAACAACCCCTCGAAGGTATCGCCGATCGACAGCATGGGGGTGTCCTGATACATGTTGTATTCCTCCAAGATCACACCCCGCTCTCGGTCCAGCGCATCTTTATCGAATTGGGCGTTCATCAACATATCCGACAATACATCGAAAGCGATGTCGATCTTATCCTTGGCGACTTTCACAAAATAACCGACATACTCGCGCCAAGTGAAAGCATTAAACACTCCGCCCACACCATCAATCGCCTCGGCGACTGATCGAGGGTCGGGATAACGCTGGCCGCCCTTGAAAAACATATGCTCGAGAAAGTGAGCGATACCGCGGATCTTTTGGACCTCATAACGCGAACCGGCTCGGATTAAGATCATCACCGTGACCGCCTCAGTAGAGGTCATGGGCGATACTATAATCCGCAGCCGATTGGGCAGAGTGGATTTTTTACAATTGATCATCAAGCGAAAGTTAACAGCTTTTATACTATCACACAAAAAAAGACCCCGACGCGCGGGGCCCGCTGGACCGACCGGATGAGCTGATGGTCTACTCGGCTGGAGGAGTGAGTGATGATCGAGGTGGATCGCCCGCGAGGATAACCCAGACAATCCCCGCTATAAGGAGTATGAATGCCAGCCCCACGGCCAACAGTAGGCATTCACCGACCCAGTGGATTATGAACATAATCTCGTGGTGCATATCGTTACCTCCAAGTCTTCACGCTGGCAGTATAGCGAAGCGGGCGCTCGAGAGTCAATAAAGAAACCGTCCCGCTTGAATCGGGACGGCCAACACCCTAAATCAGTGCGATGGGTCGGTAGCTCCTGAGGCTAGCTGGGGTCGGGCGGCTAGATGCTCCGCCAGCCGTGTTTCAGCCTTGGGCATATGAGCGGAACAGGCTGGGCACATCGTCGGTAATAGGCCGTTGCCGTTGGGAGTAAGGCGATAGCCGCAGGTTCTTCCCAGAAAACGATGGGAACAACTGTACGAACCATCGCCGCCTGCTCGCCAATCGGCGGTTGCCTCACTTGTGTCGGTTAAACTACAGTACATAAGCACTCCTGCTCGTTGGTGTTGAAGTCGGTACAAACCCGAGCCAAAACGGCCGAGTGTACGAATGAGCACTCAGCCATTTAACTATTAAATACCAGATCGGTCAAGCGTCTAGCGGGCGATATCCTCAGCCCGAGTCTCGCGAATTACCATTACTCGTACCTGGCCGGGATAAGTCATTTCCTTCTCGATCTGCTTGGCCACGCTATTAGCTAATTTGGCCGCCGCTAAATCATCGATCTTGGCCGGCTCCACCATGATCCGCACTTCGCGGCCGGCTTGAATTGCGTAGGCCTTTGCCACGCCTTCGTAGCCAGTCGCGATCCGCTCCAAATCTTCTAGCCGCTTTACAAAATTTTCGGCCGATTCGCGACGGGCACCCGGGCGGGCGGCAGAAATAGCATCAGCCGCCATCACGATAAAGTCGAGCGGGGTCTTCGGCCCACCGAAGCCCTCGTGGGAAACTTCGATCGCCTGGATCACTTCTTTGGGTAAACCATATTTCACCGCAATGTCGCGGGAGAGCTCAATATGCGAACCTTCGTATTCGTGATCGAGGGCTTTCCCGATGTCGTGCATGAGGGTCGCTAGTTTGGTCAGCCGAACATCCATCTTCAGCTGCGCGGCCATCATCGCGGCTAAGTGCGCTGCTTCGATAGAATGCCGCAACACATTTTGCCCGTAGCTGGTCCGGAAGTTGAGCCGACCAATGATCTTGATGAGGTCAGGGTGTAAGCCGGTTAATCCAAGCTCTAACACAGCATCCTCGCCGGCCTTTTTCATTTCGGCGTGAACCTCTTTTTCAGCCTTAGCTAATACTTCCTCGATGCGAGCAGGCTGGATCCGCCCGTCTTTGATCAGCCGCTCCAACGCGCGCTTGGCAATATGTCGGCGAATGGGATCAAAGCCGGATACGGTCACTACATCGGGAGTGTCGTCGATGATCACATCCACGCCGGAGGCTTTTTCAAACGCTTGAATATTACGACCTTCCTTGCCGATGATCCGCCCCTTCATATCATCGCTCGGGAGTTGGACTGAGAAGGTTGTCCCTTCGGTAGCCATCTCCGCGGCATACCGCTGGATCGCCTCGCTGATAATTTCGCGAGCTTTGTCTTCTCCGGTTTCCTGTGCCTCTTGCTCAATCGACTTGATCAACTTTAGAACTTCGTCTTTGTATTCTTTCTCCAGGCGCTGAAAGAGTTTTTCTTTGGCCTCGTCATGCGATAGCTTGGCCGTTTCTTGCAATTTCTGCAATTGGCTCTCGCGAATTTTTATAATCTCTTCGCGGACTTCTTGGATCTCTTTGTCTTTAGCGAGAATCGCCTCCTTCTGTTTGTCGATATCTTCTAGTTTGCGGTCGAGATGATCGTCTTTGGCTAGCAACCGCTTCTCCAATTCGGACAGTTCGGTCCGACGCTCTTTTTCTTCCTTGTCGATCCGATCGCGTAACTTAGCCGCCTCTTCCTTGGCAGACAAAATTGCCTCCTTGGCTTTTTGTTCGCCCTCGGCTAGTCGCTCTTTTGCCTTGCCCAAAATCTTGTCGGCATCCTGTTCGGCCCTAGTAATTTTTTGGCGGGCCATCAAGATCCGCCAATAATAACCAGCCGCCAAACCGACAGCTAGGGCAATTACTCCCCAAATCAAATTTTCCATAACTGATTCTCCTACGGTATCAGAGCAAGACCGCTATGCCCGTTGGTCGGGGCTGATCGGTCAATCGCCTACATCTCTCCTGATCAAAAGAAAAAACTGAAACCGAGTACCTTTAACACTGGGTCTAACACGTCGATAAAGGATACAAGGGGAGCTGCGATAAGCGGCAAAAGTAGGGCCATTACCCTGATTCACTTGATTAATATAGTTTCAACCGGCCGGTCTGAAGATCAACCTTTAGGGAGACAGACCTTAGCCATCCTCACTTTAGAGAAATCGGGTTCCAGGGTCAAGTTTACAGGGAAAAGACTTGCTTAAGAGCGGATTTTTTGGCATACAATTGAAACATAGATGTCATGGGGGTACGACTACTAATCGGACTATTGGGGCTGAGTTTACTAACGGCTGTCTGGCGGCCGGTGTTGGCAGAGAACGATCTGTCGTCGCCCAGTGTAATAATCAACGAGTTGGCTTGGGCGGGGAGTTCACGCGCCGACCACGGCAGTAGCGACGAGTGGATTGAATTGAAAAATGTTTCGACGGAGACGGTGGACGTAAGTGGTTGGGAGCTGACTAAAAATACCGGCACCGAACAACTAATGATAACTTTGCCTGCAGGCGCGAATATTACTGCAGGTGAATATTTTGTAATATCACATTTTGATGCGACCAACTCGGTTTTAGCCGTCGAGCCCAATATGTTGAGCACGGCGTTGACACTATCGAACACCAAACTGCAAATAAAATTGTACAAAGGCGGCTGGCAAAGTCCGGATAATTTAATTGATACCGCGGGAGATGGGGGAGCACCCCCAGCCGGAAATTATTCGGCGAGAAGTTCAATGGAGCGCGAGGACGACGACCTGGGTTGGCATGATGCAATGGTCAGTATAAATTTGGATAGTGGAGTAACTGACCTCGCCACGCCGATGGCGGACAACTCGGTGATCGTTGAACCGCCGACTTTGATTAGCGTGTCGCCGAATACCGCGCAGACCGATTCGACGCTAACAATCGAATCGGTTGTTGGAACGAATTTTAATACCGACCCCACTCCCGTCCTTCAACTTAAACAGGGGAGCAATACCATTACTGCTACCGGCGTGCAGGTGGTTGACGCAGGATTAATTGACGCAGCGGTGTTTGATCTAACCGATGCGGCGGTCGGCGCATGGGATCTAGTACTGACTAACTCCGACGGTAAAACCGCGGTTTTGCCGGCTGCTATCACCATCACCTCGCCGCCGGAACAATTTGACCTGGCGACAACCGTACGGATCAATGAAGTTTATCCTCAACCCAACACCACCGCCAACGATGAGTTTGTTGAGTTATACAATTTCGGTTCGACGACCGTTAATTTAAAGGGCTGGGAAGTTGATGATGTGCTGGATGGAGGATCCAGCCCGTTTGAGTTGGATGGGGTAAGCATCGCGCCCAAAGGGTTTGTCGTGATCTATAAACCCGATAGCAAGATCACGCTGAACGATGACGGCGATAGTGTTCATTTAATTCAACCCAACGGGTTTCTCTTGGACAGTACGACTTACGAGAAATCCACTCGCGGTTATACTTGGTCACGATTTAACGACGGCTGGAAATGGACCGACGCTCCGACGCCCAATGGCACTAATGTCTTTCACCTTCCGCCACCCCCGCCCGTACCGCCTGAGCCAGAACCCGATGACCCCGAATCAACTATCCCTCAGCCTACATTTCAGCCAGGCGATATTGTGATTACCGAGCTATTGCCCAATCCGCAGGGCCAAGACGAATTCATCGAATTATTTAATCCCACCAATCGACCAATTGATCTGGCCAGCTGGGCGTTAGCCGATGCCGCCAACGCCAAATATCGGATCAAGCATTTTGACATCTCCGTCCAGACCGGCGAACAATTAATTATCCAACCTCAACGATATGTAATCATTGCTCAAAGCGTTTCAAAAATTGCTTTAAATAATAGCGGGGGAGAGACGGTGGTGTTGACCGACCCGGCGGGTAGCCCGATCGACCAAGTGTCATATCCCGACAAAGCCCCGGTCGGTGCAGCTTACGCGTTAATGAGCGGAGAATGGACTTGGGTAGCTCAGCCAACTCCCGGCGGGCCAAACATTGCCAGTCTGGACGAAACTACTGGGGCGGTACTCGGAGAAACTGATCCCGCGCCCATCGAAAGCCTACCGCCAGCCGGCCCGGATGCACATCAATGGGCAGGGATTTTGCTTGCTAGCTTAGCTGGCGCCGGGCTATCATGCTGGTGGGAAGCCGCCAAACATGACAAAAGAAATTCGCATTACTACTACCGACTTGCCCGACACTTGGAAGTTGGGCAAGTTGATCGGCCAGAAACTTAAGGGCGATGAAACCATCGCTCTCTGCGGCGAGCTGGGCAGCGGGAAGACCAGTTTTACTCAGGGGCTCGCCCAAGGTTTGGGCATCACCAAAGCGGTGACTAGCCCGACTTTTGTGTTGGAGCGGATCTACCGCTCGCCCAAGACCAAACACGAATTGCATCACTTTGATCTGTATCGGATCGGCACGGACATTCGCGAAACCGGTTTAGCGGATAGTTTGGGAGAGGTGATTACGGTAATTGAATGGGCTGAACATATTAAGAATGCCCTGCCCGATGATACGATTTGGGTAGAGATCCAACTACTGACGGCCGCAACTCGCGAATTTATATTCACTATTCCCGCGTCACGCCAATATGTCGTTAGCCAAATCAAACAAAAGCGCCGCTAGAATACTGGCGATCGATACCGCCCAAGCCGAAACCGTCATCGGGCTGGGGGATAAGATCAAAAGCTGGATATCGGATCGCGATCAATCCAAAAAGCTCCTGCCGAAAATCGACCAACTGCTTCATCGGCAGAAAGTCACTCCGAAACAATTACGTGGCATAGTGATCAACCTCGGCCCCGGTTCGTTCACGGGCTTGCGGGTAGGGGCCACGGTAGCTAATGGCTTCGGCTACGGTCTGAAAATTCCGGTGGTAGGGATGAGCGAGTTTGACATCATCCGTGCGGTTTATCCGAAGACTGACCTGATCGTGCTGGACGCCAAACGCGGCGAATTATTCACCCAAGAAAAGGCCAAAGCCCCCCGACTAATTTCGATAATCAGGCTAACCGAGTTGATCAAAAAGGGTAGCCGAGTTTACATCGACGACTATCGCTTAATTCCCCAAATCCACGAATATCTGACAGGGGCGGGGACCATTTATATCCCCGGGCTGTCGCGTCGCGACAAGCTAGCAGTAATGCTGAGAACGGCAGGTCAGCGGGTGAGCAGGTTAGCAGGCAAGCAGGTTGGCAGAGCAGGGGAGAAGACGAAAAAATTTGCTCTCGTAATGCCGCTGTATCTCCGCGGGGTAAACATTGCCAAGCCAAAGAGATGAGCCCCACATTGCTGCGGGGCCCTGTTTGTCTGTAGCCGCGTAAGGACAACGAAGATGCCGATGCCCCAGCAGCCGATCTAGCAGCGCACGATGGCATGGTGCTGCTGCAGATGGATGGTGGCCCCGCCGCAAGTGGCATTGGACGCACCACCGATGCTACCGCCATCGCGACGATGACGCATGACACACCTCCAAGAAGGCGGATGTACGCCTAAGGCAAATACCATAGGTGCTTTCATTGTACCAAAAAAGCCCCAACTACTAGGAGCTTCGAGTGACGATTGGCTGCCAACGCTCACGATCGTGAACAGTAGCCGTAAGCCGCGCTGACTAGTGTATTACGTATATGTACGACCGTGCAAATATGTAATACCTTGATTTAGAAACCCATCAAAAACTCGGGTGGGCGGTTTTGTTGTGCCCAAGCAGCCGCCGGCAATAGATCGCCAGTATCAACTGATGAAGAGTTCTGAAAATTACTCGGATCGTCGACCAGGCTTTGAGCATACTCGTTGGCCGACGCAGAAGGGAGCATCACGGTGTTAATATTGGCGATCTCGGTAGCAGCCACCGACGGCTCAACCAGCGCCAAGTTGATGTGCTCATGATAGTAAATCACGCCCACTAACAATAGATAGCCGCCCAAAATCAGAGCGATTAAGTGTAGATGTAGCGGGCTGGATTGATATTGTTTATTGAGCATGGCGGTTTGGTTTTAGTGCGCTCGGGCGAGCAGCTTTATACCGGAACTTCCAGATCATCAACCCGCCGATCAAAAGCTTGGCCACCTGCGCGGCGAGAAACAGTAGGACAGACCACGGCCAGAAATGCTTACGGGTGACTTTCATGACCTCATCTGACCGCAGCAGCTCTTCTGGCGACATCGCTACAATGGTATAGACCTGGTCGGTGAGAGTGCTACCAGGACGCCATGAGCGATAAAGGAAATCGCGGTTTGTTTCAGCGGCGGTTTTCTCAGGCAGACAAATTTTCGCCAGCTCACGGTACTCTCCCGTGCTCGCATAGCCTCCGGCGCATAAGGGTTCGCCCTTGAGATAATAGTTGGTTGGCTGAACCGTGATTAGTACATGGGGATAACCTTGTCCCTTGAGTTTGGCGTTGATCGCTGCATCCCGAACGATCTGGTCCTTGGCCTCCTTTTCAATGGTCGCCTCGAAAGTGATCGGATCGTTCACCCACTGAGTAATTACATCGGCGTCAGCATAGTGGGTATTGAGCAGGAATAAGGTTTCGCCATAGCCATCGACCAAATCGATATCCATCTCGGAGACTTGCTGTGAGTCGGTGTATTTATCTGAGGGGATCTTGTGATAGGCGAACCAATAAAACACATTGGCCCATCTCGAGACAAAGGTGTCGTCAAGATGGGTGATAGTGCCAAGGTTGTCAGCCGTGGCACTGCCCTCGCTATCTAGCTGGCGAACAAATTCCTTGAACCAATCCGGGAAATCACTAAACCGCTGGCTGAGTTTCGGGAAGAGCCGACCGGGGAATTCGAAATGGGTGTTGTCTTCTGGGTTAACATAAAACAGGGGAATGGCTCGGATCTTAACCCGTTGATAAGGATTGGTTTCGATCTTGCCGGTGAGTTTGTTGCGGGCGGTCACTCGAATTAATACCGCCTCTTCATCCACATCGACAATGCAACTTTCGTCTTTGTAACAGCCATCGTTGAGAGTATATTTGTTATATTTCACCCGCCACGAGGTTGGGACTAGCTCGACATCGTAGTAGAAGTTCTGATCAGAGTGGACCTTGATTCCGCGGACATCGCCGATCAGCGGCGGAGGATCGAAATGGATCGTTTTAGCGAGCTGGCTGGTCCCTCCGACAAATTGAACTTCGGCTCTAAAGTTAACCTCGGGCACAGCTCGAGAATTGCCGTAGACATATTCAAAATGGATTAGGCCAGCTGCCGGGTAGCGCGAGAAGTAAAACGGGCTTTGATCATTAGTCGCCACGGTTAGGTTCTGAAGTGTTCCCGACAGAGCGTCGGTGCCGTTAGTGAAGTCGAACTGGTAATTAAGCGAGGGGGGGGCCGAGGAGCGTTCGGGACTAGGCGAAGCTAAATAGGTCAACATCTCCCAGCGGCCCGAAGCAGTGACCGATTTTTTAGATTCGGCCGGAGTAGCCGAAATATTGACCACCAAATTACTCCCACGCTCAGTAAACAAACCGACCGGGACCTCGTTGACCCGCTGGCCGTCAGCTAGCAAAAAGATGTCGCCTTGGATCGACGACTGAACAATATCGGCGTAGATCGGCTTGGTAAACTTCCAGCCCAGCTCATAGGTGTGTTCGTCGGTCTTCTTGATCAGGGTGCGGTCTTCAATGGCCGGAGCCGGCTTAAGCCAAACCCACCACACTAAAGCCCCGGCGATCACTAGCCCAAGCGCCGCCCAGCCGAGGATCTTTTTTTGTTTGAGGCTTAGCTTCATTTCAATTTCTTAATAAACTTGCGGCGCAACATCAGCAATATCATACCGCCAAAAATTAGCTGAAGAGCCTGATTGGCCAGCTGCCACCAGCCTACCCTGAATGCGTCATGCCCACGCAACGCAGTCCACCAAGTATCAGACTGCAGTGGGATAACCAGCGAGGCTTGCATAGTAGTCGGGCTTAGGTCGCGACGGATAGAAGCCGAGCGCTGTGAGCCCGGGTGGGCTGCCGCTTCGGTAATAATGTCTTCGAACTTAAGATAATCCGGGTAACCGGCCGCGCTCACCACTTCCAATTCGAATCTTAGGTAGGGAATAGCTGACGGCTCGCCGGTGGCCTCTAGGTTAAGCGTAACGGGCTGAGCCCCAATCTTAAATTGAGCTTCATAACTTAACCCCGCCGATTCCGCCGACATGAATCCGGCCGGGTAAGTTTTGGTACCCACCGCGTTTTCGTTTTTATCGTCTGGGTCATAGCCGGGCAGAATTCGCAAAGTAGCTTGATTCTGAATATCGACCGGCAGGGTATACCCGGGCAAAAGTTTTGGCTCAATGGTCAACTGGAACCGCTGACCGGCGATCGGCCGAATGCGGCGAAGACTTGGTTTGATCTGGTAATAATAGCCCAGAAGAGTTTGGGTGGAGCTGGTTAATTGTGGCGATGTAAATTGATTGTAATCGCCGAATGGAAATGATTTCGCCACATTGAGCGCGCCTGGCAGAGTAGCCCAGGTAAACGAACGTGGGTCAGTCAAAGAATCGATCCCGCGATCTAATAGTCCGAACGGCATCCCAAGCTTGTAAGCCAGATCGGCCGATGAACCTGAGCGATAGTTATCCGGATCGTACGACTGGTAATCAATCGTGTCATACAAAGCTAGGTCGCTAGTTTTAACCTCATCGGCCACTGCGGAGAAGGAAATGTATCGTGAGGTGGGATAGCCGTGGTTGATGTATTCAAAGCTGGCTTCGCCATTGTGCAGAATTAAAATTTGCGAACAATTGGTGGTACCGCCAAATCCACTCTTGGCGCAACCCGGCTCCCAGATATTTACAGCCGGGGTGGTTTCCACCAGCTCGGTGTAGTTCTCAGTAAAGCCTTCACGGAGCTGGTTAATGATACTATCAGCCCGCTGCTTACCAAAGTTGGCGCCGACGATATCGCGAGCGTCTGCCTCGACTTGCTCTACCCACCAGTTAGCTTCCTCGGTGTCTGGTTTTTGGATCGCCTCGATCACTGCAGCTTTCAATGTGGAGCTGCGCACGCTCTCGGTCCCGCGAATTTCACCGTAGTTATCGTGAAAATCTAGCAACTTCTTAGTGCCGCTCAGTAAGTTAAAATTGAGTACCCCTTGGGCTAGAAGCACCCCGCCCTCGACTGGTAATTGTTTACCGTTTTTATCCAATACTCTGACCGTACCCCTAGAGACGCCTTCAACTCGAGGGTTTAATTTGCCATCCTCAAAGGTAATATCCAATCGGTAGCCCGAGTCTGCGCCAGCCTGCTGTTGATTGGGTGGAGGCGTACTGTCTTGTAGGCCCGGCAACGGCAGTTCAGCGGACTGGGACAATGGAGCTACCATCGCCACCATGACAACAATTGCCAGCCCGGTATAAACAACTAGCTTACCGGTAGGCTTTAATCGGCGCAGCAATTTGTTCGACTGGCAAGTTGGTCGAGCCAATTGAACCCGCATTTTGCGCCGGCGCAACCATATCAGCCACACACCGCTCAAAACTAACAAAGTGGTGGCTAATGAAATAATCCACCAAGTGCTATAGCGATGGTTGACCGAGAAGCCAGCAAAGGTCCGCCCGGTCCCGGCGGTTGGCACATCGATCGGCAAAATTGAAACCGTGTACACTCCTGAGCTGATAGCATCGCTATCCATCCACTGTTCATACAGGAAATTGTATTTGGATTTCCAGTCTCCCAGCAAATCTGCCTCTTTCAGCAATTTGGGTAAGTCGGGCTGGTCGGGGAGGCTGGCCAAAGCTCGGCTGCTAATTTCGGTCGTGTTGTACTCTCGATGAATGTAAGGATTGACCGAGTCTTGTTCGAACGCGCTCATTCCGAGCTGGTCAAAAGTATAGGCGTAGTAGTAATTAGCCGGCTGGACAATAAAAACCAATTGGTTATTCAGCCGATATTTACCATTGTATTTAAACTGCACCGAAGCCCCGCCATCGATCAAGTCGGTTTCGATATACTTGGCGCCTTTGTATAAAATCTGCTGAGATTCGTTCCCGGTACCCATGTTCGGGATCACAAACTCTCCGGGAGCCTCGAGAATACCTTTCCTTAGCGAAGTAATCACGAACGGCCGGAAGGGTGGCTGCTGATACTGCGCGTAATAGGCTAGGGGATAAGCCCACACCCGAACCCGCTGGTAGTTGGCATCGTGTACTAAGCCGGTGGCAGCGTCTTGGGCGGTAATATCAACTGTGATGAGCTGGTCTTGATCGGGAGTAAGTTTCTCGGCCGAGAAGCTAGTTTGGTATTTGATCTTGCCTTGCTGCCAGGCTGAGTCGCTGATGTCCACTTGATCACCGAGCTGATCCTGGAAAGGGACGATTTTGCGAGTGTAAATCGTCTGCGCTAGATCGGTAAAGGCTTCCAGCTCGAGGTAAGGAGCATAGCGACCACTGCGATAGACCAACTCAAATACGGCTTGACCCTCGCTCAAATCGAGATAGGTGGCGACAGCGTTGTCCTTAGCGTCGAGCACCTGAGTGGCCTGGGGTGAGTAAATGTACGAGGATAGGTCGGGTGTCTTATGTTGTTTAATTGGCGCGTAGCGCAAAGTGGGGCCACAGTAGTCCCAATCAAGTTCGTCGCGCACCGACCAAGACGACGGCTGTTCCTCTTTCGGCAGACCGAGTTGGATCGGGACCGTCTTCGGCCGACCGCAGTCCCAGCCATAGAGTCCGTAAGTTTTAAGATAAACTCGCGGGGTAGCCTTGGTCTCAAAGCTTTCTTTGGACGCCAGACTAGCGG
>JAZDLM010000024.1:0-15789 GCA_043801895.1 bacterium | reverse complement strand
ACCACCTATGACCGGTCTGAAACAAGTCCTTATCAGATTCGCAGCCCCCTTAACCCTTCTAGGGTTAATTGTCATATCTGGGCCGGTGTTAAATCTGGGGCTGTCCCGCTCCTCGGCCGCTGCGCCTGAGCAAATCATCTTGCGGCAAAATACTAAAGTTGAACTCAGCCTGTCAGCCGACAAGCGAGTGGTTGATATCACTCGAGCTGGCGACAAAATTACCTTTACCGCCCTTCTACTCCAAAACGGGCTGCCCTTAGCGAATTACAAAGTTTTTCCAATCAATGGCAGTCAATTGTTCCCCGACCGTGGGGTTATCTCCCCCGCCGAGGCCGTGATTACTGATACCCAGGGCGAGGCGACCTTTACTTATACTCCGGCCAACCGCGAAGACATTATCGAAATTAGCGCGGTGGCTTATGTGAATGACAACCGAGTGGTAGCTACT
Organism: bacterium; assembly: GCA_043801895.1. Taxonomy (GTDB): domain Bacteria; phylum Patescibacteriota; class Kazan-3B-28; order Kazan-3B-28; family Kazan-3B-28; genus JAZDLM01. The sequence continues at coordinate 15,341 of JAZDLM010000024.1, read as the reverse complement.
GTTGCTCCTGCGACGACTAATAAAACAACCGCAGGCATTACGTTGGCCGCCGAAGGCACTACTACTCCCCCAGCCGATACTGGCAGCTACACTCCCGCCGATACGGCCGAGGACACTACCGAGAACCCGCCCGCCGGTACCAGCGACGGGGCGACCGAACCAGCTACGACTAGCGGCGAAGAAGAAACCGCCAGCGCATTTACCCAAGCCCTTCAGGCTCTGACTACTTGGCTGCAGAATCAAACTAATAGCATCGGCGAAGCCGTTAGTGGCCTAACCACTTTCCTGACGAATCAACAGCCCGCCGCCGAGCCTGCCGCCCCCGAACCGGTTTATACCGGCACGGCTTTTTATACTGACGCTGATGGTGGACAGTGGATTGATCTTGGCTATTCTTGCACGCCGGTTGGCGTGGGCGCAGGTTCGCTTTATTTCGCTTTACAGTGTCCTGCTGGTGGAGGTCGTTTCGCGAGGGAAGGTGATATCACATTCGGCTCAAGCCCGATTCAGCGATTTATAGGCGCTTTACCGCTGGATACGAATACCGGTGATAATGCTACTTACCTGACCGGTAGTAATGGGCATACTTTCATTAGTATTAGTAGCTTTAGAAAATGGGCCGAGGATCAAGGTGCGGCGGAGCTGGCGGAAACTCAAATGTGGCTGACCGATCTTAGTACCAAAACTGCAGTCGCTGCCGGCGGAGCCGAGACTGACACCACCTTGACTGCCCCGACTACCGACGGTACTCCCACAGACGGTGCGACCGCGACGACTGACACGGTTCAAATAGCGGCTAACGACCCATCCGACACCAGCAACGCGACCGTTGACAACTTTGTTAGCGCCATGGACAGAAATACTGCCGCACTTGAAAAAGCTCAGAGGGAGCGCGACAAGACCGGCCAAAGCGAACCAATCGGCGATGACAAAGTCCAATTTCAGATTACCGATGTCCGGGAAAATACTGACGGGACCGGAGGGACGATTAAGTACCAGGTCTCTACCCCGCAGATCAACCAGGATACTAACAAGAGCCCAACTGGCGGTGGTAATTATGTTCTGGTGTGGAGCTGCGAGCCCGCTGTTTGTAACGGTGGAGATTTTTGGAATAAGCCAGTGAACATCGGAACTGGCGCTACCACCTACACCGAGAACATTCTGTTTAGCGGTCAGCCGATCGATCGAGATATTAAGGTTAGCGTAAAGTTGTTTAATGTCCAGCCCGCTGTCGGTAGTATCAAGGAGACTACTAAAGAAATCGGATCGGCTCAAACTACTTTGCACCAAATTGGGCCTACTCAAGAGGAGCTCGACCAACAGCAACAAACTGCTACCGAGGGCTTGCGATTTGAAGTGGCCCAAGTCGGCCAAGCCGAGATCGGCACCACTCAAGTGAATGTTCACGCCTCGCTAACCTATAACGGCGAACCAGCGATTGGTAAAGCCGAATTCAATCAAGAAGATGTCGATAAAATCGGCCGACTTAGTAAGACTGGAGCCGTTAACATCTTGTCTAGTGGTTTTGACTTGAAAGTGATTATCGACCCGACCAAAGTTCCGAACGATGGTTATGCCAAGAGTCTGAGCATTCGGGTGACTGCCACTGCTGAAAAATATCCTAACGGTAATCCTCTCCCCAACGCTGGCCAGAAAGTTGACGCGACGCTCACGATCCAACTTGGCCAAGAGCCGGCTGATGACGATACCGGAGACGAACCGCCTAGCACGGGCGGCGAGCCACAACCGCCATTGGGTTCGGACACTGACAAAGACCAGCAGCAAACCGACCCGGCTTCCAGCAAGAAGTTGTTTATGACGATCCAACGCGCGAATGTTGAACCAAGCGACCCGAATGACCCTGACGCGATCACGACTTATGCCGTGCCTTTGGAAATTAGGGTTTTCTACCGTGGCAATACTACCGAGGATACTGCGGATAAAACGGGTGGTGATAATACTGGCGGATCTATTCCTCCAATTATCCCCAACCCAAATCCCCCAAGTGATGGGAATAATCCAAAGCCTTTGATCTCAACCGTCGGGGAGTGGCTAAAAAATCTTTTGGGCGCGGCATATGCGGCGGTGACTGGCGATGAAATCACGCCTCCGACTGTCCCCGGCTTACCGCCTAGTGAAAATCCTCCCAGCGATGGCGGCGGCCAGCTGACCCCACCAGCTGACGACAAAAAAGATGGATCTGATTCTTCAGCCGCAACTGACGAGCCTGTCCCGAATGTGAAATTTAACCCCGTCCAAGATGGAAAAGTCGGCGGTGAATTTACTCCTTACAACCAGATACCAGAAGCCGTCGAGGGAACGCCCGGGCTATTTGTTCTTCAATACGCTCCCCCGCGTGACATTAGAGAGGCCGGCGGTACCGTGAGCCTGCTGTTTGACGCTACAGACTCGAAGACTAAAGAAAATGTTAAGGTAAGTTTTTCGCTGGCGACTAAGGTTGAGAATCCTGAGAGCGCCGCGGCTTGGGACCGCACGCTGACGATCGAAGGCAATACCGCTAGCGAAGGCCTAAGACCGTCTCTGAGCTGTCTGCCGGTTTGCCCAGCGCTAACCTCACGCGTAGGCGATATGGTCCAAAGCGGCTATGGCGGGTTCTTGGCTGGGATGATCATGAGCCCCGTGCTCGGCACTATCGGGAATACCCCGGGTGCCAGCATGGACAAACGGCTCACGGTAAATCAAATTGAGGACGAAAAGGCTAGGGGAAGAATCCAGGAAGACAACATCGGTTACGTCAACTTGAAATTGACAGCCGCTGATGGTCGGCCGGTTAAAGACCAGGATGTAATAATCCGCGTCACGACCAGCGGCGCCGAGTGGACTACCGGCGCAGTAGCGGTTAACCCGACCGGGGGCAACGATGGGGCAACGGCCCAGGCTAGTAATGCTATATTTAATAGCATTGTGTTTGCCAATAAAACTATCGGGAGAACCAGCAAAGAAAATGGCGATATCAATTTCTATGTTATGCTGGGGCACAACAACACTACTAAAGATATCGAGGTCTGTGCTACCCACCAATTCACCAATAAAATTGGGGCCGGCGTGAACGCCAGAGCCTGTATTACCGTTAAAAACTTGCTGAAGGCGGCGGCAACCAACAACCAACCCGGCGGTACCGGCGCTGACGAAAAGCCATCTCCTTACGGCTCATCGGAAGAGAAAGACCCGAGCAGGACCGTAGGGGTGAGTATTTCCCCTTCGTATATTGAGCTGCCCAAATGGGGTAAGGGCGTGACCAGCGAACGCCGCGTCTTTAAAGCCAGTGTTAGCTACTCGAGCAATGTTGGTTCGGGCACCGGTCAAATCGCAGTAAGTACGGGCGGCGACATTAAATTGGTTAGTGGCGCGAGTAATTCATCTAGCCTAACAGCGGGCAAAGGCGGGACCGTTACCCACAACTTTACTATTGAAATTAATCGCGACAAGCCGAACGGCAGCGTTATCGTTAAAGCCACTGCACCAGCCAAAGATGGCTCGACTAAAACCGCCAGTAAGACAATAACGCTGACCATGCGTGCGCCAACCCCTGAAGGAGAGGACAAGACTGGCTCGTTAAGTATCGTGGCCACGCCAGCTAGCTTGAATTTTAGCGAAGGGCAAAGCCCCGATAGTGCCCCCGGAGTGATCGATCTAAAGGTTAGCGTCGTCTATGTCGGGTTGAGCAAGCCCGGGATTGATCTGAAAATTACGCCCAGCGGCGGAGTGCGGATATCGCAAGGCGATACTTCGAAGCGGCTGGATACCGCAAGTTCGGGCAATGGTATGGCCGAGTACTCTGTCCGACTGGCAGCTGATTCGAAAAAGGCTGGCGACGCGGTCGTTACTATTGAAGCTAAGGCAACCCGTAGCAAAAAGGTGGGAGCCCATACCGAAGATGAAGCAGTAATAGCTACTAAGATCCTCAAAGCTACAACTCCGGCCGATCAGGCTTACAATGAGGATCCTAGTTTCTTGTCGATTGAGTCGGTCACGCCGGATGTGTTAACTTTCGAGAAAAATAGCCAGCGAGTTCAGGCGATAACCGTTAAGATAAAAACTCCGGCGAAAAGTGCCGTGTCCCCAGTCGAGGGCGGGGTCCTACACCTAAAGGCTACTCAAAGCGCGGGCTGGTGTGTTGATGAGGGAGACTCTATGGCGGGGACACCGGGCTGCCAATCGCTCCCTGCCCTGTTCCCATCGATCGCACCGAATGGGAAAACCCAGTCATTTGATTTCTCTGTCACGCCGGACCCGAATATCGACAACCGCCAAGAGGGCCATTTAACTATAGAGTTGTGGGGGTATAAAGCTGGGAGCAATGCAAGGACGTTCGCTAGGGAAGTTGTACAATTGCATGTTGGGAGTGGTTCTTCTTTGAGCGATCTTCTTAAACAAAAAGTAGAAGAGTTAGGTAGCGCCATCAGTATCACCAAAATTGGGGGCGCTACCCCGCCAAGGGTTTACGATGTATCAATCCCCAAGACAGTACATAGCCAGATTGTAAGAGATGTGCAGGACTACGATAGCTCTAAACCGGTTAATGTTAATATTTCGGTGGGGAGCGGAGTAACCGATGGAGATTTACGATTCGCCATCGGCGGAGGTGATTACTCCTCATCCTTTGTGATTGACCTTATGCGTAATACGGAAGCACGTCTGAGTGTCGACTGGGGTAAGGGCGGAGGGGTGTCCATCGTGACCACCCTCCAGGCGGGAGGCGAGACTGCCGGTACCCAAATCGCGAACTGGATATTCGGAGAGTACGACTGGCCTCAAAACCCATCCGGCGATAATGGCCAAAATCAGCAGCCCAGCAACCAACCATGGAAATTTGAAGAGGACTTGCCGCTAGGGGTTTTGGACTCTGACGCGACAACGGGCAACAGTAGATCCACGGTTAACTCCAGCTCTCTGCTGAGCGAAGGCAAGAAAACTGCCATCGGGAAGAATATCGATAGCGGTAGCGACACCAGTATTGGCCTGGCGCAAATTACCGTCAAGAAGGCATTGGAAGCTTTGCCCGAAAGCGCCAGAACCAGCGCGGAAGCCCGCAAATTGGCAGATGCAATCGTTCACCTGAGACTCGTTAAAAGCGCCAACGATGTTTTGGCGAATTCAGGCTATAGCGAATACGAAAAGAAATATGTTGAGCAGGCCATTGCCGCGTTTATTAAGACTGGCGACATCACGGCTCTAGAGAAGCTGAAAGACTTGAATATGTCTATGATCAGCGATTTGGCGAAAACCACCCGTGATAATTACAAGAAGCTGGGCTTTGATATCGATCGGGAGAGTCCGGCTGGGCCGTTGTATGATCCCCTGGCTCCCAATTTCAACAATACAATGAGCAGCGCCTATAGCCTGGTCCAAGGCAGTTCAGCCTTAAGCGACAACGACAAGCGATTGGTTCAACAGGAGCTGGACTTGATCAAGGCCAACTCCACCTATGCCGGCGGTACATCTTACGAGGAGCTTAAGTCGGCCGTCCAACGGGCCACTGCCAATAACACCGGCTCGGAGGCCAAGTCGTTGTATGGGATGCTGGATCGCGTCTTACTGGATACTCTGATGCTAAATCTGCTCGACGACAATAGTTTAAGCAGCGAGCGTAAACAGTTCGCCAAGAATTTAGTGGACCTGGCCCGACAAGGCGATATGAGCGGGTTTGATCAACTCTCTCTGCTCCCCGGCTGGACCAACCTCGACCAACGAGCTCGCTTGAAACACATTAAAGAAGAACTTATCTATAATAGAAACCGACAGGGCTTATCGGCGGGGGCTTACGATCTGAGCGATGCCGGCACCGCGAGCGGCGGATTAGCCGCAGTCTTCGACAACCTGTTCAATATCTTCGGCAGCCAGGCTGGTACCGATAGCGCGGGCCAAAGCCCAGTAATTAATATTTGGAATTTAATTGTTGAGTTTTTCCAGAACCTAGCGGTGAGAGGCCAGTATGGACAATAATTTTATCAACAATCCGATCCTGCCGCAGCAGCCTGACGACGGCCAAAGACCCTCTCAACCAGAGGCGCCTAAAGTTGAGCCGATCGAAAATCTGCCCTTGCCAGAATTGACACCATCGCCGATGGCGCCCGCCGGACCAATTATCCCAGCCGTTCCTACTCCGGCGTCCATCCCTGAACCGACAACCACCCCGGTGGTAGATATGTTAGATGAGGCGAGCAATGCACCGCAGCCAACAACGGCAGAATCGACTACCCTTGCTCAACTAGTTGCCCCAATAATCGGCGAGACCACTACCCCTAAAAAGACTAGCAAGCGCAAGTGGATTATCGCCGGCGTGGTCGCGTTGATAGTGATCGCCATTGGCATTGGCACCTATCTCTGGCTCGCGCCTCGGCTGCAGCCTAGGCTGGAGTCTTACACTAACTTTTCGACTTTGCTGTACCGGGCTTCGACTATGCCAACCGCGACCGTTTCGCGTCAGGGCCAGACTTTATCGCTAGAATCCTTCCAGCTCCCCTCTTTGCCGGTCGCGCAATATAATTACTCGCTATTCTTAACGGCAAAAACCGCTGACGGCTTGAGCGTAGAAAAAGTCCAAGATTTCATCGTCAACGCCGACGGTACTTTATACGATTTGGAAAATAATTTGGCCGATAAATTTACCGTCCGCGACTGGGCGGATTATAACGGCGTTCGAGTGGTAATCAATGATCAGGCTAATAATAACGATACCGCCATCACCGTGCTGGAAGGCTTATTGCCCGAAAGTGGGGCTACGGCCAAGCTCGACTTCCCGACCAGTTTTAGCCAAGCTAGCGGCAAGGTGTCGGTTGAATTTGATGCTACCGACAAACAGTACAAAGCTAACGTGGATATCACCAGCCTGCCGGAAGTTCGAGATTTGGGCTGGAAATACGAAGCCTGGTTGGTAAAAATGAACGGACCGTTCGTGGAGAAACTGATACCCGCTGGCGCATTTGATTCTGCCGGTGCGTCATTCACCACCAACACCCGCCATACTTATACTACCGAGCAAAAGCTCGAAGACTACACCCAGCTAGTAGTCAGCCTGGAACCGCTTAGCGATACCGACGAAAATATCTTTGCTATTCGGCCGTTCTCTGGCCAGTTGGTTTGGAATCAGACAAAATAAAAACCCCGACTCTCACCGTCTCGCGCAATCGCGAAGAATGATGAGGCGGGGTTATTCGTTGAAATCTACCTGAAGACGATGGGGACAAGCAAATAACTCGACCAGAGCGGCGAGACATACACGCCGGGAGGAATCCCCTTGTCGTAGCATGGCCGCCAGCAGAAACCAAGACGATAATACGGGAAGGGCTGTTCATTCCTCGTCCATTGCCATTGGTGAATGCTGTTAATGTGAAGCCAGTCGCTAGTTCGAACTCGCCACTCTCCCTGTTTGCCAAAAGCGTCCGCTGCGGCAAGGCTACTCTCGTCGGGGAAATAACCCTCGCCCGGATACGCCTTGTCGGAAAACACAAACCCTGGTGGATTACTACTTCCACCCCTCCAGCTAACCTGCCCGTCAGTGGTGTCTTTGGTGAAGCCGTGGGCGATTAGGCATACTTCACCCAGCTTGACACTATCCCAGATCTCTACCTTGAATGGCTGGTTGGCTTTGAGTTTGGGGTAGTCAGGTGGGAGCTTGAAGACCAAGTCTTCGGTGAACTCGATGGTGGTATCAAGTTTGTAGATCTTGCCGTCCTGGATGGCGTAGACTCCGGGAGCCTTCTTGCCAAGCTGGTAGGCAAGTAGTAGCCCGACAGCAATTACCACCAAGACCGTGATGGTAATGAACACTGCCTTCTTCATCTGCTTCCTCCGCTGAGAAGACAAGTTAAACTACCAAAAGATTAGCTCTGAGAGCGGGAAAAGTCAATAAAAAACCCCGATCCTCACCGTCTCGCGCAACCGCGAGAAGGATGAGGCAGGGGTTATTTGTTGTAATCTACTACTCGAAGACGATAGGGACTAATACCATTAGACTGCCGCCCAATGACGGCAGAAGATAGACGCCGGTAGGTATCCCCTCGTCGTAAGAAAACTGATTGAGGAATGGGCGGTAGGAGCCGTAGCGGTAGCGGTACGGGAACGGCTGCTTCTCCCTCTGCCATGTCCAAACATGCTTCTCGGCGAGGTCAAAGTAATTAGAGGTAATAACTCGGTATTGTCCGGGTGTCTCGAGGGGCTTGGTTGGAGTGAGACTAGAGAAGAAGGTATTGTGGTCGAAGTCGAGTGGGCAGGGCGGGAGGGCTATTAAGAGTAAGTGCATTGGTTCGGGCGGACTATCCGCACCCTTCGACCAGCCTTTCTTGGAATGATCCAGAGTATAGCCATGAGTGAGAAGCCACTGGATATCCCTTGCGCCAAAGCCCCTGGAGCAGATGTCCCACATCTCGATCATGAATGGAGCGTTGGCTTTAAGTTTGGGATAGTCAGGCGGGAGCCCAAAGACCAGTTGACCGCTCTCAAGTCTGAACTCAATGTCGTTTGCATCGAGTTTGTAGATCTTGCCGTCCTGGATGGCGTAGACTCCGGGAGCCTTCTTGCCAAGCTGGTAGGCAAGCAGCAACCCAACCGCAACTACCACCAATACTACGATGGTAATGAGCAACACCTTTTTCATCTGTTTCCTCCTTAGTCCGAAGAGGTGGCTAAACTACCAAAAGACTAGCTCTGAGAGCGGGAAAAGTCAAGTTCCCCGCTGTGATTAGCGGGGCAGTTTTATAGTGGCCTGAAAAATGTTGGAAACGCGATGGTGGATAAAATCCAGCTCCCAAATGCTAGCTTTGTGGACACTATACTGTGCTAAGCCTTTTAGCTGGCCCCGCTCGACCCATTGCAATACATAATCGATCGGGTCGCCGTGGGACACAAACAGCAGACTGGCATCAGGGTGCTTCTGTATTGCCCGAGTAATGGCCTCGCGCATCCGAGACTGGACGCTAACCGGCGACTCAAATTCTCCATCGCCAATCTCCTGTTGGGCTAAGTACTTTTGCCTTTGTTCGTGCCACTGGTTATAGGCTATTTTGCCTTGGTATTTGCCCAAGCCCAGATCGCGCAGGCGCGGGTCGACAATGATTTGAGGATGGCCGAGGTTAAGCATAGCGACGATCTGGCCAGTCTCCTCCGCCCGCTCGCGCGGGGAGGTATATACAAAATCTAGCTTAATGCTTTCCATGAACTCCCCTGCTTCCCGTGCCTGGGCCTTGCCGAGATCACTTAGCGGGAAACCCGGCAAGTTGCCGTAAATTACATCAGTCGGATTTTGCGGCATCGCGTGCCGCATGATGAAAATTCGTCTAGTCATGTTTATCAAATCCTTTATTTACACTCTACCAAAAACCAGCCCCAACGAAGTAGAAAAAATTAGAAATTTAGTCGCCTGCCAAAGGTTAATTCGTAGCTTAACCAAAATCGTAAACCAAAAATAGCCCGTGCTTCGCTCTCCGAGCTACGCAGGGCAGTCTTCGCTTTTGTTTTTATATAATCTGCTGGCGTAAGCCGGGCGAAGTCCGTCAGCTGACGGACGAAGACTGGAGTGGGATACGAGAATCGAACTCGCGTCTCAACCTTGGGAAGGTTGCATACTACCATTGTACTAATCCCACTAAGCATCTGGGGCGGGACGCATACTACCACTATACTAATCCCGCAATAATTTGAGCTTTAGGCCGTACCCCGTCCCCCGCCAGAGGCCCACTAGCCGTTTACTTCCTGCATTATACTGACTTATAGTACACTAGAACAAAGGACGGACAGGAGAGCTTTGCCGATCTACCACTACCTTATGCTGAATGATGCGCTGGCGTTAGTTAAGCCAAAAGAGGAGGTGGGGCGATGGAAATCAGATGGATAGGTCATTCTTGCTTGCAGTTTAAGGGAGGTAATATTGCTGTAATTACCGATCCTTTTAGCGATGAGATCGGTTTGAAGCTGCCGGCTCTGCAAAGCGACCTAGTGACTGTTAGCCACAATCATTATGACCACAACCATGTGGCTGGGGTGACCGCTAAAATTGTGTTCGACACACCCGGCGAGTTTGAGTTCGGGGGCATTCGCATCCGCGGGTTCAGAACTTGGCACGACGAGGAAGCTGGCACGGCGCGAGGCAGCAATGTGATGTTTATGTTCGAGATCGATGGGGTAAAGGTATTGCACTGCGGCGATTTGGGGCATCCGCTTAGCCCGGAGTTTTTAGAAAAAATCAATGGCGTAGATGTGCTGGCTGTTCCAGTCGGGGGGAAGTACACTCTGTCAGCCGCGCAAGCCGCGCAATTAGTCAGAGATATTGAACCCAAAATTGTCATCCCGATCCATTACCATGTACCGGGGCTGAAGATAGATATCAACAATGCCTCTGATTTTATCAACCGGCTGGGAAGTGAAACGAGATCGGTGGGCACCCTGTCAGTCACGAAAAAATCCCTCCCGACCGAAGGGACGATTATCTACATGCTGAAACCAATGGCAACGGCAGTAGCAGCCTAGGCTGCAGCGGTTTTAACTTTTCTCTGACGGGCGGGCTTAGCCGTCGCTTTCAAGCAACGCATACAAATTAAAATAACTTTAGTCCGACCATTAGCGATGGTCTTCTTTGGGGTTAGGTTAGGTTTCCAGACCCGCTTGGTGCGGCGTTTTGAGTGGCTGACATTGTTCCCGGAAACCTGACTCTTATTACAGATAGCGCAGACATTGGGCATAATTCAGGCTGATTAAGAATTAAAAATGAAGAATTGCAAATGAGAAATAGACGGGAGAGCAGATTAACTGGTATCCTAGAAAAGATGGTAGCCTCACCAGGTTAGCAAAAAACATAAATTAGGACAAGCTTTTTATGTTAAGCGTATTTCAGCATCTGGACACTTTGGTCTTCTTTGTAGTGAGCCTCGTCGCGGCTATCACTATCCATGAATTTGCCCACGCTTGGGCGGCCACCTCGCTGGGAGACATCACCGCCAAAGCTAGCGGACGGCTGACCCTTAACCCCCTAGCCCACCTTGATCCCATGGGAACACTAATGCTGTTTGTGGTCGGGTTCGGCTGGGGCAAGCCGGTCCCTTACAACCCCAGTTTTGTCCGTCGGGGCCAATGGGGCGAGGTGCTGGTCGCCATCGCCGGTCCAATGGCCAATATCGCGCTAGCATTCGTCGCTGCTCTTCCCGGCCGCATTTATTTGATCGGCCACCAAGCTCTGCCCGAGGGACAAATCTATGTGTTCTTGGCCACGGTGGTGACGCTAAATATTTTTTTGGCGGCGTTTAACCTGATCCCGATCCCACCGCTAGATGGTTCTAAAATCTTGTACTTATTGCTAACCAATTTGGGTATTAGCCATTACCGAGTAACGATGCTGGAGCAATACGGGCCAATGCTATTATTACTACTGATCTTTACAGATAGGCTGGTCGGTACTAACATCGTTTTTACACTACTGGAGCCGGTAATCGCATTAATCCAATGGTTTGTTGGCTCTAGCACTATCCCGTTCTGACTTTTGTCCACAATCCGATAATTTGACACAAAAATAGGAGTGTATAATTAAGTCAGCACCGTTGATTTGCCGTCTTCATTTGAGCCTACATATTTTTATAGGGATCCTCAATCTTTCGTTCTCGTGTGGAACGATGTGCGGGAACCCACCTGGTTCTCCCAGGGTCATAATGAACGACAAATCGATGGTGTTTTGTAATTAAGGACTAAGAGTTAGGGGTAAAAACTGCGAGAGATGGCGACCTATCAAAACTTGATTATCTGGCAAAAAGCGCGATCGCTGGTTCATGCCGTGTATGCAGCTACCGCAAAATTTCCAGCGCAAGAGCAGTTTGCACTAACCTCTCAAATGAACCGCTGCGTTGTTTCGATAGTCTCGAATATCGCTGAGGGTTGGGCGCGTGGGTCTACAAAAGACTTCCTGAGATTTTTGTATATGTCGCTAGGTTCTTTGGCTGAACTAGAAACCCAAATTATTTTGGCGATTGATTTGGGCTATCTGCCTGAGCGAGACCAGGAGTCAGTTTGCGCACAGACAGACGAGGTAGGCAGACTGATCAATAGCACGATCTCGACTCTCCGAAGTAAGATTGCCTCCAATCCCCTAGCCCCTAACCTTTAGCCTTTAATCCCTACCTTTACTCCGCCATACTAAGACTGTACTCTTGCAAATGTCTGGCAAATATTGCCACTTTCCCAGCACTTTACATCTACGCGCCGGAGTAACTCAGTGGTAGAGTAGCTGTTTCGTAAACAGCAAGTCGCGAGTCCGAATCTCGCCTCCGGCTCCATAAAAAGCGCTGGGTTCGTAAAGTAAATAATAACTTTCTGTGGCCGGGGCGTAGCGCAGTGGTAGCGCGCACCGTTCGGGTCGGTGAGGTCGCAGGTTCGACTCCTGTCGCCCCGACCAGAGAAAGTTATTTAATAAAGCGCGTCCTGCTGTACGGCAGGATTCAGGTCGGTGAGGTCGCAGATTCGACTCCTGGCGCCCCGACCAGACTAGGCAATCTGCGACAAGTAATAATTCGGGTAGGATAAAAACAGCCCGCCGTCATAGAGACAGCGGGGTGGTTTGCCGAATAGAGAGCTTACTGGGCTGGGACCAGCTCGGCCTCAGAGGGAGGCTTGGGGAGAAGCTTGACCATGTCCTCGGCGTTCAGCTGAAGCTGGGGTAGCTTCTGACAGAGCTCGCGGACTACGAACGGTTTGAATTCGCCCGCTTGGCACGCGTGCTGGAAGTCGAACTTCAACCAGCCGACCGCCTGGTCGTAAGCCGACCAAGGCCGTCGCTGGATCCAACCGCTCAACTTCTCTTCTAAGATCGAGCTAACCGCAGGACAACGGCTTCGGATCTCCTGCATCACCGCGTATAGCTCGACGAGTAGATCGCTAGCTGAACGCGGCGATTTCACCTCTAACGTTTTACCGCGACTGCGCAGCAGTCGCTTGGTGGCAAAAGGTAAGCGGTGAACGACCAGAAACCAGCATCGGTTAACCCCTCTGGTGATCAGGTGCCTAAACCACATCATAAGACCGACCTCCTTATGCGGGTTGTATCCGCCTTAGCCTAACGCTTCCGTCCGACTTTGGCAAGAACGATTTTTGGCGGAGGCGACAGGATTTGAACCTGTGAGGGACTTGCATCCCAACTAGTTTTCGAGACTAGCGCCATAAACCACTCGGCCACACCTCCTTAACCACTGGCAATCAAATTTTTAAATGCTTCTCCGCCTTTATATCGTTTGATCTGCCTTTCTCGCAACCAGGCTGCCTTTTTGTCCGAACACTTTTCGACATACACTAGCCGCCATGGTCGACCGGATTTAGTGGATATATTCTGGCCACTATTGTGACGCTGGAGTCTATCGCCTAAATCAGCAGTTATCCCTACATAGTAGCGCTTTGTCCTTTGGCTTTTCAAGATATAAAGGGTGTATTCCAACATAGATATTTGACCACCCACCGCCTCTGGCGGGGCCCCGCTGAAAGCGGTGGTCGGCCACACCTCCACATTTGTGTCATGCTGAATTCTTGACCTGTCGTAGCTCGTAGAGCGAAGTCGGTTATTTCAGCATTTCGATATTAAGATTTTCAAGTTAATTTAGGGTATCAGGGATAGAGATCCTGAATCAAGTTCAGGATGACCGATTAGAACGTAGTTGGCTAAAAAATTGCTGGAGAAGGGCTTGGGTCTCTCCCCGATCGACAATCTTTTCCACTATTAGACGAGGAAATAATTTTTTCAATTGAGCGCGAGTAAGTTTACTTTCTGCTGAGCCAAATGACGGGTCGGCCAAAAAATAAATAACCTTCTTAAGTCTCGCATTAGCGATAGCCCCTAGACACATCAGACAGGGTTCGAGGTTCACTACTAGAGTACAGCCAGTTAGTCGCCAATCGCCCATCTTTTTGAAAGCTTGGCGAAGAGCAACAATCTCGGCGTGTTCGGTAATGTCCCGCTTGGCATGGGACCGGTTGTAACCCTGGGCGATTACCCGTCCCCTGGAGTCAATTATTACCGCTCCAACGGGGATCTCTTTTCTATCGAATGCTCGTTGAGCTAGCTTCGCGACTTGCTGGACTACGGATTCTTCCATCAATGCAATATTAGTGGTCGTGCTTGTTAGCCAAGCTCCGAACCTACTACGAGGATACCACACACGGCTGACAGGCATCGAACCTACCCCTATATAACCCCCTAAAAGCGCTATGTAGGGGTAACTAACCACGAAACCCCGCTTCCAGCCAGTGTTAATCCTACTTCGTTCACTTTCTCAATGAACCCGACTCCGCCCCTGCCTCAGCACTCATCGCTTTACGATGTGGAAGTGCTTCGGCACCGGCTGGCGCGAGGAGAATCGCGCCCGCCTGGGTCGGGTCGGCGGAATGAATTTGTGCAAACAGAATTGCCCCAAACGCCGACTGTGCGCGGGAGGGAGTTTGATTTTCTTGAGTTTGAGTTTGTTTGGGTTGGATTAGTTGAAGAGCTGACTGATTTGAAGGCTTGCCCACATCCCCACGGCTCGGCTACCCGAAGACCAGCTGGCTTCAAGTTTATTGCGGCCCAGAGCTTCTGCCAACAGTGATGAGTCGCTCTTTAATCTTAAGCTAGTAGCCTACCTGCAACTAAGAGAAGGACCGCCTATGGTTCAGCATCTACATTCTGGCTCCTAGGACGGGGTTGACCTGAGAATGAGCTCTTTATTGTATACCGAACCCAATAGCCTCTCCACATCACAATGCTCTCATTGCGACTTAGCTGGTTCACGTACGCAAAATGGGAAGTGGGGTAGCCATGCTACCCCACTTATGGTTCAAGGTTCACGTCTAAGCCTAAATCGCTTGCTTCCGCAGTGTTCTCTCTGGGAGACCCCAGCACTGCTTCTGACGTAACACGCATAGCCTAGATGTACGCCCCTCTGTACCGAGACGGATATTCTAGCGTGAACCTTCGCTTTTTACAATACAGCATTACTATACGTGTGTATAGCTTTAGCTATATATTCTCATTACACCCTCGTATTGAGACACTGTTTATCGAGAGAGAACCCGTTGGGAAAACATTTCTCTGTGGGTCATTTAGCAGCGAAACTCTGATACATGTTGATGTTGGTAGTATGCTTCCGGCAATTAAACTGGTAAGCACATGAGTCTTAGGTCCCATTGGAACAAATAGTATATGGTTATCATCGGATGGTTGAGATAATATATCCAATAACAATTTGACACAAATCTCAACATCAAGATGCGGCATTTCAATTATTTGATCAGCTGATCTTAAAATCTCACTATTTCTCTTCTTGACAGTCTCGCTTAGATCGCTCCTGTCAGCAGATACAGAAACGGTGCAG
>JAZDLM010000007.1:0-3350 GCA_043801895.1 bacterium | reverse complement strand
GGCTTCGGCTAAATTGGCGGGGAAGACCTTTGTGATTACCGGGGCGTTATCGTCAATGAGCCGCGAGGAGGCAGAGGCCAAAGTGCGAACGATGGGAGGGAGGGCCAGCTCATCGGTATCACCCCAAACCAGTTTTGTGGTGGTAGGGGATAGCCCTGGGAGCAAATACGATCGTGCGAAAAAATTAGGTGTTCCAATTATTAGCGAGGCCGGATTCAAACGGATGGTCGCATGAATAAAGAATTAAGGATCCCCAATTGCCAGGGGAAACGATTGGCGGTAGTGGTTGACCGACCGCCGCGTCCCAGGGGCCTGGCGATCGTTGGGCATGGGGCTTGGGTAGGCCTAAGGGTAAGCCAGTCGTGAGCGTATAATTAGGCTTGGGGATAACTAAACTAAATTAATGGGTGGCCAGTTTATTATCGAGGGCGGACACGCTCTCAAGGGCGAAGTAAGAGTCGGCGGTTCAAAGAATGCTGCCCTGCCTATTGTGGTTGCCACACTTCTGACAGATGAGGTATGTGAGATTGAAAATGTGCCGGATATTGTGGATACTCGTGTTCTTGGCGAAATCATTGAAAGCCTGGGCGGGAAGGTCTCTTGGCTCGGAGAAGGAAGGTTGAGGATCGAGAACAAGGGCATTGACGGCCGAGACCCTGATTTTATTAAAGTAAAGAAACTGCGGGCTTCAGTCCTGATACTGGGTCCTCTTTTGGCGCGTTTTAATAAAGTGAAGTCAACCCATCCGGGAGGGTGCCATATCGGAGCTCGGCCGATTGGCGTCCACCTCAAGGGATTGGAGGCTTTAGGCGGCAAGTATCGTACTGATGATCAGTTCTACTATTTGGAGACTGACGGGCTAGTCGGGAAGAAAGTCGTTCTAGACGAGATGAGCGTAACCGGGACAGAATGCGTGCTGATGGCAGCGGTTCTCGCCCGCGGGGTGAGCGAGATCCGCTTGGCAGCGGCAGAGCCGGAAGTAAACAATTTAGCAGAGTGCCTTAACCAAATGGGGGCGAAGATATCAGGGATCGGCACGCACACCCTGGTTGTCGAAGGGGTTAAGAGACTGCACGGCGCAAACTTGAAAGTTATCCCTGACCGGTTAGAAGCAGGGACGTTTGCCATCGCGGCAGCCATCACACACGGCGAGGTTCTGGTGAAAGGATACGTGCACGACCATCTGGACCTCTTTACCAATAAACTTAAAGATGCAAACGTCCAGTTTGAGCTGCGGGGGACAGATGAGATATTTGTCCGCAAGACCACGAGCCTAAAAGCTGTGGATATCCGTACTGACATCTATCCGGGTTTTCCTACCGATCTGCAGGCACCTTTTGGCACGCTGCTCACCCAAGCTGTGGGCAACAGCACCATCTACGAAACGCTGTATGACGGCAGGCTTAACTACTTCCAGGAGCTAGCCAAGATGGGCGCTACCGCTGAGATTCTCGACCCACACCGCGCGGTAGTTATCGGTCCAACAGTTTTATATGGCAAGGAAATCGAAAGTTTAGATATCCGTTCGGGAGCGACTTTGATCTTGGCCGCACTAGCCGGGCACGGCAAAAGCGTAATAAAAAATGTTGAATTAATCGACCGCGGCTATGATCGGATTGAGCAGAAATTACGATCTTTGGGGGCCAGGATAGAGCGAGTAAACGAGGAGCTGGTGCCGAGATGACCCCAGATCCGGAGGCCGGCATAGCCATCTTGCGGAATGTTAAACTAGCCGACCATTGTCGGTTTAGAGTCGGGGGGCCGGCTGATTATTTTGTTGAAGTAAAGAATTTGCAGGAGCTGCGGCAGGCGATAGGATTTGCTAGAGTTAAGCAATTGCCGGTATTTGTGTACGGCGGAGGGAGCAATTTGTTTTTTGATAGCGCCGGGTTTCGAGGGCTCGTGGTAAGGATGGGATTCAAAGATTTGGATATCGATTTGGGCAAGCATCAAATAAAAGTGGGCGCGGGATTCGATTTGCCCGAGCTTGTCAGAGAATTGGCCGCCGACAATCTAGGCGGCGTTGAGTTCTTGGGGAATATTCCGGGTTCAGTCGGCGGGGCGGTCATTGGCAATGCGGGATGTTACGGCAAATCGATCAGCGAAGTATTGGTTTCGGTCGATTTATTCGATATCAATACCGCTCAGAAAGTTACGGTTGGCCCAGAGCAGCTAGGGGCTAGCTATCGCCAATCAGTTCTAAAGAATGATTCAAGCAAAATAGTATTAGGAGCTGTGCTTCAGTTAACTACGCGTCCGACGAAAGATATTTTGTCTGAGGTGGAAGATGAATTGGGGGAACGATTGGTCAAACATCCTCATCACGCCAAATGTGCGGGCAGTTTTTTTAAGAACCCGCCCGAGCGAGCCGCTTGGCAGGTAATCGCCGAAATCGGTTTGGCCAACGCGAAAGTAGGTGGAGCGATGATATCACCCAAGCACAGTAATTTTTTGATCAACGCGGGCGGGGCAACCAGCCGCGATATTATCGAACTCACCCGGCTAATTCAAAAAACGGCGCTTGATAAACTGAATGTCGTGATGGAGCCGGAGGTCAGATATGTCGGCCCAACAGGGCTGATGGCGATTTAAGGTTTTAAGATATAATATTTGAGTCAGAGGTTAAGGATTATGGACTAAGGGTTAGGGATTGGGGGCGGAGAGTGGAGGATTTTAGTGTAGATATGATGGCGAAAGCAAAATTATCAAAGGAGCAGGTGGGGGGAGTGGCCAAGCTGGCTTATATTGCCGTAGACGAGGCGGAGGAAGCGAAATACGCCGCTGACTTGGGCGAGGTATTAAATTACGTCGCCGAACTGCAACAGATCGACCTTAAGGTTTTGCCCGAGTCGATGGTTGGCAGCCAAATTACCGGGGTCAGTAATGTGATGGCTGAAGATGAGATCGTTCGGTGCGAAATCCCACGCGAAGAATTTCTGAAACGGGCGCCGAGCAGCGAAACGGGCCAGATCAAAGTAAAAAGCGTATTCGGGGATAGGAGTTAAGGGTTAGAGATTAGGGGTTAGGGGGAAAGTCGAATGAATATTCAAGAGGCGGAAAAATTAGGCATCGAAGCAGCAACGGCTGAATCGCTGAGAGTTATTAAAGACCAGGTTGGGCTGAATGCGATTTTACATATTAATAGTAAGCCGAAGGTCGCTAAATCGGGCTCGCTTAATGTGCCTTACATTTGCAAGGACAATATTGTCACGCTCGATTTACCGACCACGGCCGCTTCAAAGATGCTAAAAGGCTTCGTGTCTCCCTATGAAGCAACGGTGGTACGCAAACTCCGTGAGGCCGGCGCGCTAATTATCGGCAAAGCCAACTTGGATGAATTTGCCATGGGC
>JAZDLM010000036.1:0-11340 GCA_043801895.1 bacterium | reverse complement strand
TACACAAATGTAGGTATCTTCCATAGTGGTGTATTTGGCAACAATGCCAATATTAACTTCGCGTTTATCGGACTTGATCTTGCCAACCAACTCGCGCCACTCCGAAAGGTTTGGTTCGCGTTCTGGTAATCCCAGCCGTTGTTCGATAACTCGGCCAATGCCATAATTTTCGAAAGTGAGCGGTACCTCATAAACCGTCTCTGCCGTTTCTAGCGGAATAATGTTCCCTATCGGCAAATTGGCGGCACGGGCGATCTTATCTAGTCCCGACCTAGGAATAGGGTGGTCGCTCCGGCAAAAGATCACATCCGGAGAAATCCCAAGACCCTGCAACTCTCGAATGCTGTACTGCGCTGGGCGAGTTTTAACCTCTTTAGAGGTCCCCAAATAGGGCAAGAAAACTATGTGGCAATAGATCACATTGTTCGCCCCCAGCTCGTTACGCATCTGCCGAATCGCCTCGAGGTAATGGAAACCTTCGTGGTCGCCAACCGTCCCGCCAACCTCCACGACGGCAATGTCAGCCCCGGCTTGGCGGGCACCGTTGATAATGATTGCTTTTACTTCGTCGGTAAGGTGGGGGATAACCTGCACCGTCTTGCCCAGAAAGTCGCCGCGACGCTCCTTACTAATTACATCGCTGTAAATCCGGCCGGTCATGATCGAAGAATTTTGGGTCAAGCTCTCGTCAATAAATCTTTCGTAGTGTCCCAAGTCAAGATCGGCTTCAGCGCCATCGTCGGTCACAAACACTTCACCATGCTCGCCGGGGTTTAAAGTCCCCGCATCGTAGTTAATGTATTGATCGAGTTTTTGCATGAAAATTTTGTAGCCGCGTGCTTTCAGGATATTGCCGATCGAAGCGGCAGCAATCCCCTTTCCCAAACCTGACAAGACTCCCCCGGTGACAAAAATGAATTTGATCTGTTTTTCGTTCATAAGTTTCTCCTCTGTCATTCTGAGCGCATCCGCCCCGCTCAGTGCAGGCTCCGCGAAGAATCTAAGGATATTTCTAGATCCTTCGACTTATTGCATTCACTCAGGATGATGCGCAATGCGTCATTTATAAATTCTAGGAATGTGCGCCGGGATGCGAGTGATAATTTCATAGTTAATGGTGCCGGCCCAATCGGCCATGTCGGTGGCGGTGATCTCTTTGGTATGGCTCTTGCCGATCAATACTACTTCGTCGCCGACTTTGGCGCGGGGGCGACGACTGGTGTCGAGGAGGGTCATGTTCATGCAAATCCGACCGACCATCGGCACCACTGCTCCTTTCAATAATGCGAAACCCATGTTCCCGAGATGTCGCGGCAGCCCTTCGGAGTAACCAACCGGAACTATCCCGATGGTCATCGCGTGAGGGGCTTGAAAACTACAGCCATAGCCCACATAGATGCCTGCCGGTATTTTTCTAACTTGGATCAGCCGGGTTCGATAACTCAACGCGGGCTTGAGCTTGAAGCTGTGAGTCTTTTTACTGCGCTTGCACCATAACTCTACCCCGCGCGAAGGCCAGAGGCCATACATCTCGATCCCGATCCGCACGCAAGTGAACCAACTCTCCGGCATCATGGTAGCCGCCGCTGAGCCAGCAATCGATATTACTGGGATTTTCAGCCCTAGATCTTGGGCTTTTTTAACAATTCGCTCGAACGCTAAGATCTGATCGTTAGTATAGCTCCTGTTCAATTCTTCCACGCTCGCCAAATGGGAATATAGCCCCTCCAGTTGGAATCGTCGCGGATAGTGAGCAATTTTTTTAATGATCCGAATCGCCTCGCCGTTGGTCGCCCCCAGACCCAGTCGGTTGAGACCAGTGTCGATTTTCACATACACGATCGCCTTCTGATTCATCACGTCAGCGATCTTGTTGATCGCGCGAAAAGACTCGTCATTGTATACCACAGTGGCTATCTTATTTCGGATCAGCGCCTTGAGATCCTCTCTATCCACCGCCCCCAACACTACTAAATGGTGTAGGGTGCCGTGTTTGCGCAACTCAAGTGCTTCGGCCGCAGTAGCCACCGCCAGGTAATCGGCGCCGGATTTAATAGCCTGGCGCGCTACCTCAAACATCCCATGCCCGTAGGCATTGGCCTTTACAACCGCCATGATTTTTACTTTGGGTTTTAGGAGTCGGCGAAACTGCTTGATGTTGTGGTCAATTGCCTTTAAATCAACTGTCACCCAAGCCAACTGTGTACTCATAAAACTCCGCGACTATTCACCCATTACCCAAAGCTAACCTCGCTCCCCCGTTCTCACCCCCATAAGATTACCCCACCATGATACTACAAAAAAAGCCCCTCAACAGAAGTTGGGGGCTAAGCGGATAGGGCTGGCCACTGGACCCGCCACGGCTTATCCGACCTATGGGCTCGGCCTAAGTCTAGATGCTCTCCTGGCAGATCGCGGTATTCATCAGGACGGTCGACTCCAGCCCATGGGGACCAATCGATCGGAATAGGGCGGTCTCTCCGATTTCGGCCGACGAATAGGTCGGTAATGTCTTCATCTACCATCACTCGACGGCCAACACGGTGCAATTCAGCGGCAAGACGCTCAACGCAATCGCCATTTAAGAACCCTCCCACCACAACCCGCGCCGATGGGGGTCTCAACTGCTCGACAATGAAGGATTGGTCGGGATAGAGTTTCCGCTTGAACATATCGGCTTCTGTAATACCAACCGCAATCACTTTGTCGCCGTTTTGGATCCCCAGTTCTGGCGCTAGAATGCGAGGATCCGGTATCTGCGAAGTTTCATGGCTCAGCGAGAAGCTTGCCCAGATAACCTGATATCCGTTCTGGCGATAGCGTTGGTCGATAATTTGGCTAAGCCGATTCGGGTCCCGATTGGCCGACTGCCAAGCCATCAATCGAAAGTCATTGAACAACCAAGACCAATGGCTCTTGGTTGGATACAAAAACACCAAGAGGTCCATTCGGCCCCCATTGATCAGATTTTAAAGAACTCTAAGGCCTAGACGTCCAAGTTCTGGACTTTTTGGGCGTGGGTCTGGATAAAGCGCTTGCGCGGCTCCACTTCGTCGCCCATCAGCATGTTGAAGATCCCATCGGCTTCGGCCGCATCAGCAATGGTGACTCGGTGTAGAATCCGATCGGCTGGGTTCATTGTAGTCTCCCACAATTGAGTAGGGTTCATTTCTCCTAAACCCTTGTAGCGCTGGATACCAGGACCCTTACCGGTAGTCTTAATCTCTTCGACCGCCTCTTCGCCAGCTGCAATCTCAACGACTGGTTCCTCCGGAACCTCCTCCTCGGCGGTTTTCTTCCCTTTGGCGGTTTCCGGTTTTTCTTTCATCATGGTCGCCACGATACTTTCTTTCTCCTCATCGGAATAGGCCCATTTTGTTTGTTTGCCCCATTTCACTTGATACAACGGCGGCTGAGCAATGTAGAGATAACCGCGTTCGATAATGGCTACCATGTGGCGATAAAAGAAAGTGAGCAACAGCGTGCGGATGTGAGCTCCGTCGACGTCGGCATCGGTCATGATGATAACGCGATGATAGCGAATTTTGTCAGCGTCAAATTGGTCCGCGATGCCCGTGCCAAGCGCCACGATTAACGCCTTGATCTCGTTATTCGCCAGCATTTTATCTAATCGGGCGCGTTCTACATTCAAAATTTTGCCTCGCAGCGGCAGGATGGCTTGGAACTCGCGGTCGCGACCGCCCTTGGCTGAGCCACCGGCGGAATCCCCCTCCACGATGTAAATTTCACACTTAGCCGGGTCGCGCTCGGAGCAGTCCGCCAGTTTGCCCGGCAGGGTCAAGCCCTCCAGCGCGCCCTTGCGTAGTACCGTCTCGCGCGCGGCGCGAGCAGCCAATCGAGCCTTGGCGGCCAGCATCGATTTACTAATCATCCGCCGAGCCTCGCCGGGATGCTCTTCGAGATAATTCGAAAAGTAATCGGAAAATACTGAATCCACCGCGGTACGGACCTCGGTATTGCCAAGCTTAGCTTTGGTCTGCCCTTCGAACTGTGGATTCGCCAATTTCACCGAGATCACCGCGGTAAGGCCCTCGCGAACATCGTCACCGGTTAGCGCGTCTTTGGCATCCTTAACTAAACCCGCCTTTTTCCCATAGTTATTCAACACGCGAGTCAGAGCAGTACGAAAACCGATCACATGTGTGCCGCCCTCAGAATTGTAAATATTGTTAGCGAAAGCTTTAAGAATTTCGCTAAAATCCTCGGTGTATTGAATTGAGATTTCGACATTAACGCCGTTGCGTTCCTTATCGACATAAAACGGTGGATCGAAAACGGGAGTTTTGTTGTGATTTAAATCACGGACGTAAGCTTGGACACCGCCTTCAAAGTAAAAAAGTTGGGATTCACCGGTCCGCTCGTCGGTTGCCTTAACTTTAACGCCCTTGGTGAGATAAGCTTGTTGCTTAAGGTGATCGAGAACGGCTTTCCAGTTATAACTTTCATTGTCTTCGGCAAAAATTTCTTTGTCCGCGTGAAACGAGATTTTGGTGCCGTGGCCGGTAGCCTTGTTGTCGACAATTTTGACCGGCCCTTTGGCTTTGCCTCGAACATATTCCTGCGCGTAGGTTTTTCCGTCGCGAGTAACTTCCGCGCGGAGCCAATCGGACAGCGCGTTCACTACTGATACGCCGACCCCGTGTAAACCGCCGGAAACTTTATAGCCGCCTCCGCCAAACTTGCCGCCAGCATGCAAAGTGGTTAACACAGTCTCTAGGGTAGATTTTTTGGTCTGAGGATGTTTTTCTACTGGAATACTGCGGCCGTCATCGATTACGGTCACCTTGCCATCTTTGTGTAAAACCACCTCGACAGTGGTGGCGTAGCCTGCCATGGCCTCGTCTATAGAGTTATCAACGACTTCCCAAATTAAATGGTGAAGGCCCTCGACGCTGGTCGAGCCGATGTACATGCCAGGGCGCTTGCGAACAGGGTCCAGACCCTCTAAGACCTGGATGTCCTTGGCGCCATAGCTATCGGGTTGTTTCTTTTTTGCTTCGGCCATTCTGCACTACGAAGCCTGCCCGCGGGGGTAGCTAATCGTGGCTTAATTGTATCTGATTTTGGAGCTGAAAACAAGCCTCTGGACGGTCTCCCCAGCCCCTAAAAAGTATTGACTGGGAGCTGATTTTGAGGTACCATGGGTGGGACGATAATCCGCGCTGGTAGATGGCGGTAGCGATTGTCTATATCCTGAGGGGAGGAGGAACCTCTACAATGCGTTTCATTTGTCTCGCCATCGCTATAATGGCGTTGTCGTTAATTGCCTGGGCCGCTCCGGCACTGGCAGCGCCGATCGTCGTTGAGGACAGGCTCTATCTCGATAGCGACGAGCAGCCGGACCACAATCTCAAGTTGGTTGTGCCGAGCGGCGACGGCGCCTTCGAGTTCAGTTGGCGGCCCAACGATCCCGGCAACTGGGACTTCGGTGTCAGACTGCCCCGGATAGATCTGGGGCAAGACGCGAAGCTTCAGCCTCGCCTGATCGCCCTCTTCCGCGAGGGCGACCTGAAAGGCGTGAAGATGCAGTCTCTTGCCACCGGCAAGCTCAGCGACGAGTTGGGGTGGTACAATTTCAGCTCCCTCCGGTTTATGAAAGACTCCAAGACGACCTTCTACGAAGAGCTGTCGGCGGATCTGACGAAATCCGAAGCGGCGACGATCTCGCTTATCGGCATCGTCTCTGGCACCTTTGCCAACGGAGCTGAAACCCAAGTCAATCTCGGCCCGGCCATTACCTTCCCGCTGTCGATCCACGGAGACTCAGCTACCCTCCAGTTCTACTGGGGGCCAAGCTTATCTGGGGATGACGATACGACATGGGTCATGTTCGACTGGTTCATCGACTAGTCCCCGCGACGACCTTACGCGACTACTAAGTCGTGGCCCGCAGCACGCGCTGCGGGTTTTTTAATATTGAACTGGTAGCTTAGCTACTCTCGCAAAGTCGCGCCAAAATCTTTTTTGAGTTGCGCCACGATTTTAGCGTGCACTTTATCGCGTTCTTCCTTGGTCAAAGTCCTGTCGTCAGAGCGCAGCTCAATATGAAATGCGATGTTGCGCTGGCCGTCGGGTAATCTGAAAATATCAAACAGTTCCACCGTAGTGATTAGCGGGTCAACAAGGCGGATCGCTGAGTCAATCTGCCCTACCCGGGTTTCTGAATCCACCACAAATGCCATATCCATCTTAGCGGGTGGGAACTTCGGCAGCTCGGCGAATTGTTTGGCAGTCCTGATAGCCGGAATGATCCGAGAAATTAAAAGCGAGAATGAGGCCTCGTCTTCGCTCCGCGCGATAATGTGCCCCACCGACTCCCCTTCGAACTCGATCCATACCCCGGGCAGACGAACTAATTCTTCGAATTCTAGCGCCAGACCAAGTTGTCGGTTGATAGCATCAAGTACCCCGCGGGCGTGGCGGTAAGCATCCCGATGCCTGATCCGACCGGCTAGCTGTTGCTGCTCGAGAGGCAAAACAGCTTTTGCCCAGCGAAAGATGGTGTTCAGCTCAAATATTCTAAATTCTGACCGCGAAGGACTGAGCGTCAGCAACTCTGGCACCAAATCGTCTTTCATGTAAATCCACCGCTCGCTTAGAGGATTTAGTATCGAAACTTTGCGCTTGTCAGTATTGATGTCGTCAAACGGGTGGGTGTAAATCTCTACAAATCCCATGCGGGTCATTAGTTCACGAATGGTCATTTTAATTTGCTCGATTTTCGGCAGCTCGAAAGCATTACTGACAATGGTGGGCATAACATAGGGCACGGCATCCGAACCGTGAATGCGCAAAATTTCTTCTGCAATATCCGGCATACCGATAATGTCTTGGCGAGAGCTGGGAACCTGGACGATCAAATCCTTTTTTTTGATCTCAGCCGGCAAACCGAGCCGCGTTAAAATGTTGGCCATCTCATCGATCGGCACGCTGATCCCAAGCAGTTGATCAATTTTCCCGCTGGATACTTTCAGAGCGGCAAACGGCTTTGGTAGTTTGCCGTGAACATCCAGCGCGCCGATTGAGATCTTGCAATCGGGGCAATCAGCCTGGATCAGATTTAACACTCGCGCCATGGCCCGTTCTAGAGATAAAACATCTACCCCCCGCTCAAATCTTAAACTGGCATCAGTCTGCACCCCCAACCGCTTAGCGGTGCGCCGAACCGACACTCGGTCGAATGCCGCTACCTCTACCACTAAATCGTGAGTCTGTTCGTCCACACCACTATTCTCGCCGCCAATAACCCCGGCTATCGCCACCGGTTTTTTCTTGTCCGCAATTACCAAGGTTTGGTCGTCGAGTTCTCGCTTGACCCCATCGAGCCCCAGCAGCTGTTCGCCGGATTTTGCCAACCGCACCACCACTTCGCGCCCCTCAACTTTGCTGTGATCAAAAGCGTGAATCGGATTACCGAGTTCCAGCATGACATAGTTAGCGATATCAACGATGTTGTTGATCGGCCGCAGCCCGGAGGCAGTCAACACATCCTGCATCCACTTCGGCGATGGTTTGACGGTAATATGTTTAACTACCCGACCGATATAACGCGGGCATAAGGTTTTGTCTTTTACGCTCAGTCTCAGATCGCCGGCGATCGGCGACTTAGCTTCGGTAAAGTCGAGTGCGATCGGCGGTTGGCGAGGAGTATTTAACACCGCTGCGATCTCGCGAGCCATTCCCAAGTACGACATATAATCGGGCCGGTTAGAGAGAATCTTTGGCTCAATGATCGAATCGGTGTTAGTTTCTAATGCTTCCTCGAGCGGTGTCCCGGGGATGGCCGCTGGCTTAAGAATTAAAATCCCCTCGGATTTATCGATCTGCCCTAGCTCTTGCCCGCTGCACAACATCCCAAAAGATTTTGCCCCCCGGATCGTTGCCGCTTTAATTTCAAAATTCCCCGGCAGCACAGCGCCGATCACGGCCACCGGCACTTTCTGACCAACCGCAATATTACTGGCACCGCAGACGATCGCCAGGGTTTCAGTCCCAATATCAACTTTGGTCAGATGTAGTTTATCGGCACTGGGGTGATCGTGGATCTCGAGGATCTCCCCCACCACCACCTTGCTGAATGCGCCGCTAGTGGTCAGCCTTTCAACTTCGGTGATATGCAAATCCATCAGCTCCGCAATTTCTTGCGGGGTTTTGTCAAACTTTAACCAAGTTTTAAGTAAGTTGTAAGAAAACTTCATTGCTCTCCGTCATTCCCGCGCAGGCGGGAATCCAGACATTAAACCAGAATTTCTTGATATAGATCTTTCCATTGAGAATTGTTCTGTTCGATCAATTTTATTTTCCACTCGCGATTCCATTTCTTAATGTGTTTTTCTCGGAGGATCGCATTTTCTATGTCATCAAATATTTCGTAATAAACTAAGCTGGTTGCGTTGTATCGTTCTGGGAATCCGGGGACGAGTTTACTTTTGTGTTCATAGATTCTTTTTGCCAGATCAGCAGTCACGCCCACGTACAGAGTCCCGTTTTTATTGCTGGCAAGAATGTAAACATAGGCAGGCATTTTTTGGGATTGTTCTTTTCTGGATTCCCGCCGGAGTTTATCCGAGCAACTGGCGGGCGGGAATGACGATTTAGAATTGCTCTAGGAAATCTAAGTTACCGGATAGGAAATGGCGGATATCTTTTATGTCATGTTTCAGCATCACCAGCCGATCGATCCCCACTCCAAAAGCGAAGCCGGAATATTTGTCCGGGTTGATGCCGCCGTTTTGCAGCACCACAGGATTAACCATACCGCAGCCCACTAGCTCCAGCCATTTTCCCTGGAACCAAACATCCATTTCAAAACTGGGCTCGGTAAACGGGAAGAAGCTGGGGCGCAGCCGAATTTTTGCATCCGGCCCAATTACCCGATGCATCATGGCTTGTAAGACTGCTTTGAGGTGAGCCACGGTAATCCCCTCATCGATCAATAAACCCTCGAGTTGATAGAAAACCGAACTGTGAGTGGCGTCTTCCGCCTCATAGCGAAAGGTCCGACCAGGGGAGATGATTCGGATCGGCGGTTTATGCTCCAACATATACCGGATCTGCACTGGTGAAGTATGGGCTCGTAACAGAGTATTATCTTTGCCGCCGTTTTTCTGTTTGATCCAAAAGGTATCCCACTGGTCGCGAGCTGGGTGATCGGCGGGGATGTTTAACATATCGAAATTGTATTTTTCTAATTCGACTTCCGGGCCAGTTGCCACATCAAAGCCGAGTCCCTTGAAGATGTCTATAAGTTCGCAAGTGGTCTGGGTGATCGGGTGCAGACGGCCGAGGGGCTGAACAATT
This sequence comes from bacterium, assembly GCA_043801895.1. Lineage (GTDB taxonomy): Bacteria > Patescibacteriota > Kazan-3B-28 > Kazan-3B-28 > Kazan-3B-28 > JAZDLM01. The sequence goes on along the minus strand of JAZDLM010000036.1, from coordinate 2,019 downwards.
CCCGAGACGGTCGGATCAAAGTCCGCCAGCCCAACGGGGCTCTCGTCGCCTGGCCTCAGCTCATCGAGTAGCCTAGCAATCTCGGCTCTGACCTGATTGCCCAATTGGCCGACCGCTGCCTTTTCCTTAGCCGGCAAATCTTTGACCCCGCGCAACAACAAACCCAGTTCGGACTTACGTCCAAGAAGTTTGATCTTCAGATTTTCGTAATCTTGCGGCTTAGCTGTCGCGATCTCTTCTTTGGCCGCCGCCAGCAAGTGCTTGAGCTTGTCTTCCATAACTCCCCTATTCTACTTTAACTCGGAAGTAAATTTCCAGCAGCAGAGCGGCCAAAACAATAGTGGCACTATTCCACCAGCTCAAGCCATCAAAGGTTTTTAGCAACATCAAGCTAACTACTGCCAGACCGACCAAGACGCCGCTCCGGGCCGCTGCCGCGAGGGTTTGGGCCAGATTAGTACTCCAGCGACTGGCGATCGCAAAAAGCCCCAGGGTCAGAGCGCCGATCAACCACAGTCCTAGGCTAACAAAAAACAGCGCTAGCCCTACTCCGCCAGTAGTCTGCGGTTCAAAATAAAATAACACTAAAACCCACGCTGCTAGCGTGAGGACGGTAGAAATCCCGATCCCTAACACATAACCTTTGATAGGCATACTAGTTCTAGTATAACCAAAAACTGGGGAGGGCTCTCCCTTGTCGTTTGGGCATAAGAAAAGGGCCTGCACTAAGTTTCGCCCAAAAATGAGATTTTGATGGCGCTGGCAGGCCCCGTGAGGTGCCCCGAACCGTCCTGCGGGTTGCCAGCCATCGCTCAGAAGACAAGATCTCTTCTCTTCTCAGCGATAGCCAGCTTCCCTATAAAAGGTACAAATACGCTTCTTTTTATTTTTGATTTTAGGAAGCAAACAGGACCGTAAGGGAAAGTGAAGCAACACTGGGGGAAGTGTTACTTCACTCCCCATCACCGTCCATGCTTAGTTCGAGAGCTGTTTGGTTGTCAAAGGAGCCTGCAGGAAATTATCTTAGTATAACAGGATTATTATAGCCCGTCAAGGCTCCGCGCCAAGATTGGCATAAAATCAGCTCTGGGAGGGTATAGTTTTTGTAAAAATCCACCCTAATTTAGCCTAAAATGTCGTCAAAACCCACCCTAACTATTTGCCAACCGGCCAGCGAGTTGAGCACGGCGCTGGCATAGTCTCGGGTAGTTAGCCGGGCGTCTGCTAGAGCAACTGGCTTACCTAGCTGACGAGCTCGATGCAGCGCCCCTTTGAGCTTGAGAATGGCCCGGGCCAGGAGATAGTTGGTAAAACCACCCTCGGCATCCCCTAGCGCCCTGAATTGAGCCCTAGATGAGGCTTCAAATGGTACCTTCCCTAGGATGATCGTCTCAAACTCGTTGGCATACCAGTGGAGCTGGTGCAGCCAGGCGTAGTGCCCTACCAACACAAATTGGGGCCGGCTGGTCGCCAGCCGAGGAACTAGAGTCAGATTTCCAACTGTGTCGTAGCTTTCAATCACTCCACCGATCGCCTGGGTTTTGGGGAAAGCTTGGTCAAAAGCGGCTTTTGCATCAAACCCTGAAGCCGCCAGCACTAGCCCACGGCCGCCTTTACCGACTAACTGATTGGCCACCTCCACCAGCGCTATAACCGGATCTTCGGGCACATTGTCAGCTAATAGTAGTTCGGCCCGTTGCTCGACACCCACGATCGCCCCGTGGCCAGCGCCAAACAACATTTCACAATAAGCGAATTGTTTATCGACCGATACGGCGGGCCCTAGCACGGTCAGGGCGCGAGCGGCAGTCGCGATTTGTTTAGATAACACAAAATCAGGATCCGCGGGCGCTAGCTCCAAGAAGAACCGATGCTCATCGGCAAACAGAAAATAGCGGAAATCGCCCCGGAGTGTAGCAAGCGCGGACAAGTGCTCAATCAGCCGATTGGCACTTTCTAGTTGGCGGGAGGTGGGAGCAAAATCGCATCTGGCTACCAGGCGGCGATAATCACCGATGC
>JAZDLM010000029.1:0-19852 GCA_043801895.1 bacterium | reverse complement strand
CAGGATGACAGGGGGAAAGAGAAAACTTCACTGTCGCGCCTTCGCTTTTCCCGATCCAGTTTTTCTGCGCGATTTTGGTCGACTGCGGCCAGTCTATTTTTTCAAGGCCATCGATCAGATCTTCGGCAAAGTCGGTGATCTTGAAAAACCACTGCTTCAGTTTTTTCTGCTCGACTTGTGTCCCGCACCGTTCGCAGCAGCCGTTCACCACTTGCTCATTTGCTAGTACGGTTTGGTCCTTAGAGCACCAGTTGGCATAGGCCTCTCTTTGGTATGCCAGCCCGTTGTCATACAAAACTTTAAATACCCATTGCGTCCATTTGTAATAGCTCGGGTTTGCCGTATTGACCTCCCTGTCCCAATCGTACGCAAACCCAAAAGATTTCACCTGTTGGGTAAATCTGACTACATTGGCTTGGGTGGTTTCCGTCGGTGGCTTCCCGATCTGAATCGCGTAGTTTTCCGCCGGCAGCCCAAACGCGTCCCAACCGATCGGCCGCAGCACATTGCAACCTTTCATCCGATAATACCTGGCAAAAATATCAGTTGCTGTATAGCTTCTGGGGTGTCCTGCATGCAGTCCCTCGCCGGACGGGTACGCAAACATATCCAAAGCGTAGAACTTGGGTCGCTTATCGCCATCGATGGCCCTGAAGGTCTGGTTCTCTTCCCAGTACTTCTGCCATTTCGGCTCGATCTGCTTGTGATCGTATTTACCTTCTGCCACGGGTCTATCATAGCAAAAAGCTGCCCCCGAGCCGTACCGAGATGAGTATCTCGCCTACTGCCCCCAACAAAATCACAAACCAGCGCAGAAGTGAGCGTCGTACCGAGATGACTTCCCTGCTGCTGCAGGGGCCCTGCGCTCGCTGCATACAAGGAGAAACCTATCTTTTTATAGAGCAGCTCGCGAGCGAACCTCCGGTTCTCCCCCGCCAATCTACACAAAGAAAATCTCCCCAGCGGGAGCTTTTCTTTGTGGTGGACTATTCTTAAAATAGTTCGGACGCATTTCGCCACCTGCGGCGGCGAGGGTTTGGTCAAAAATTTCGAACCGAAATCCTGAACTTTGACAATTTTAAGTTTTTCTTTGACGGCAAAACTTATGACAACTTATTTCGTAGCTTAAGTTCCAAACTATATTTTACTATATCGTAAAAAATAATATAGGTCGTGAAGACGTAAAATACTATCCATTGGTTTGTAAAAAATCCGTATATGAAAGTTGGAATAACATAATACCACCCAGACTCAGAAATCTTTTTGAGTATTCCCTCGCTTTTAAGCACATCATCAAAATAATCCTTCGCCGAGCCAAATATAATAAAATTTGCAAGAAATAATAAGAATATCAATGGTTCAACTTCACTACGCAACAAAAAGGTCGTAACTATTATGACTGTCGCAATGGCATGGTTTTTATAGTCAATCCTCATTCTAAAAATAAAAGCTACGATCATTGCTAATAGGACATTCGCAACATAGATGTTAGATAAAATTAGCAATCCACCAAATATGCCCCACAAGATCCCAAAAATAATATTGCTTCCCTTAAACCATGACTTCATACCATGTTCATTAAACAAGTCAGCAATTTTCATTGTGGTGCCATACAATGCGGCATAAATTATGAGATATGGCAAAGTTAAAAAGTTTTCTAACATATTGTTTCTTTTATGAAAAATTTTCTTTTCCCAAAATGCAGAATCGCCAACTGATTTTTTCGCCCAGAAAACCTTACGATTTGGTTGCCGAGCAAAGCGAGGCGACTGCCCCTTGCTTGCAATTTCCTGTCTGGTGGACCGTACCGGATTCGAACCGGTGACCTCCTCCATGCCATGGAGGCGCTCTACCAACTGAGCCAACGGCCCAGATTATAAATGACCAACTGCGAAGCCCGGCGTAGCCTTGGCGTAGACGGGAGCCAACGGCCCTTGCCTACCATAGCGTAGCGTTGCTCCTCCTAAAATTGCAAACGGCTAGACAGCTCGGTTTGCGATTTCAGCTCAAAACTTACTAACTCCGATTTATAATTTCAGCTTCTCGGCGATCCGATGCAGTAGGAAAATCTTCCATTTCTTGCCAGTCCAGGCGTAGTACACGCCCAGTACGCTCAACGCCACGAATAAAATCCATGCTAGGGCGCCGACCCAAGCTATCAGTCTCAAGCCGCTTAACGGAGCCAGTGCCACTACAAAAGATTCCAGTAAGAATAACAGGAACCAGACCACCACTTCTGCACCAAATAACACTAGGCCTTGCTTGGCATGAAACTGGATATACTGATCGTCGTGCTTCAGCACTAATGGCACTACGAACAAGATCGAGATATAGCTTAACGCGGCAAAGACTTTGTCTTCCATCTCAGTCGTTTTGTCGCGCGTAGCAGCAGCACCAGTTGACTGAGTCGGTTGTTGTGCCTGAGACGGCAAGATAGGCGTCGGTGGAGTTACCGGCTGAGCTGACTGGGGAGTGGGCTGAACCGGTTGGATCGGTGGTGTCTGCCCACTATTAGGCTGTTGCCCGCCTATCGGTTGATCGTCTTGATTGTTGTCTTCCATAAGAGTTGCCTGACAATAATTACTATGCTCGGCCTAAGGATACCTTATTGGGTAAAATAGTCAAAGCCAGAGCTAGAAATAGTAGTAATCCGCCCTGTTGAGTGGTAATTGGCCAGTGATCGACCAGTCCGATCAGGCTAACGGCTATAAAAGGTAGGCCGAATAATAGTGCGTGCCACCCTCGCTGGCGCCAGAACTCCCAGGCGATTACCGCGACCAGCCAAAGCCAAATCGCCAATCCCACAGCCCCTAGTTCGCCAATCATCAATAGGTAAATATTATGTACTGGCTGATACCACCAGCCTGGCTTTGTGTTGTCTTGCCAGTATAGCGCCTGAGTGTAATTATTGATCCCGACTCCACGCATCGGCTCGGCTTGCACTACACCTTGCCACACTTCAAAACCTACAGCTCTTTCAGTAATCGACTGACGCTCTATGGGCTGATCGGTCTGGAAACGATTGGTAAGATACGGCCATTGGGTCATAGCCACAAGTGCCGCGATTCCTAGCCCCAACCAAACTTGCCCAATCAATTGGCGATAACCCATTCTCCAGCCGACTAGTAGCACGATCGCGGCCTCCAATGCCATCGCCAACCACGCACCGCGCGAAAAAGATAACGCCAGAGCCACGACGATGACTACCTCAAATACCATCCAAACCCACCGGCGATTCTGCTTGATTTGCGTATAACTGCACCATAATATCGGCAAGGTCATGGCCATTAGCCCGCCAAAAATATTCGCGTGTGGCAACATCCCATAGGCTCGCAGATGACGCGCGCCATTTTCAGCGATCAATACTGCTACGCCCGGCATATCGGTGCGCAACACCGATTCCCCCAGCCAGGGGAACCCCAGCGACGAGTTCAGCGCATACTGCGCAATACCCCAGACCGCCTGCCACACCACTCCTATTGCCAACGGCCAAGCTATTTGCGACCACTGTTTTATTTCGTTGATCAAATAAAGATACCAGCCGAACATCAGCCACCATCGGGCGGCCGCGATCAATGCGACTACTCGGTCATCCGCCCAGCCCACCGACAACGACATCCACACCAACCACATCAGCAGCGCCAGACTAACCGCCCTCGGCCCGGAAGTCATCCCCCGTCCCCGGGTTCGCCATAGCCACGCAGCTAATAATGCCACTACTGCGATGCTGCTGGCGTAAATTGCCCATGATCCGAATTCAAAGTAGCCATTGTCGCTACCGGCGAAAGCAAATTTAAAAATGTGCCGCAGCTGCCACGGCAACGAGAACAATGAAACAGCCAGCAGACCATTTTCTAATTTAACTAGCCAGGAATTCTTCAATTGCGTCTCTCACATCGGCCCGTTGGCCGTGAAAATGAGTTTCGATCACATGATCCTCAATGATCACATTCGGATCTACTCCCAGTCTATTCTTGGCGCGCTCAATTAGCCACCGCTGTCGTCGTCGTGCCCAAGCCTCCACCCGATCGCCAAACCCACCCGACAAAATCTTGCCCAAGAGCCAAGCAAACCATGACGACTGTACCCGCCGCTCAAACTCAACTCGCCTGAGCGGACTCCGGTACGCTACTGGCAATTTCCCCTTCAGCCAAGCGTTTGCCGACCAAAACCGATCAAAAAAAGCAGTATTCCAGACCGGCGTAATATCGGCTATTTGATAATGCACTAAATAATCATCGGCTAGCGCGCAAGGCGACAAATCTATAGCTGTTTCGTCCACCAGTATCTCCGGAGAGAACCGCATATATTTATTCCGGCCGCGCGCCCGCACGCCCAACAAAGTTAGCCACAGCAATAAAATCCCTCGGGTCGTCCAGAGCCTGTCTTCAGCCGCCACAATAAACAAGTCGATGTCCGACCAGGCACTAACGTAATTGTATGCCAAAGTGTTCGATACTGCCGCCATTCTCAAAAACGGCACATTGGCGAACACCCACGAATATCTTTTAACCTTCCGCCAAAACTTTTCTGAGCGTTGCTGACGAGCGGGAATTTCTTCCAGGTGTTCTTCGGATAAATAATAAAACTCGCCTGCCTGCGATACGCCGGTTTTCTTTAATATCTGCTTCAATTCATCAAGTCCAAACTCTCTCCCCCAGCTGTAGCGCCGAATCTGTTTCAGAGTTAATGGTCTTTTGGACTGAGCAAAGTAAACTAGAGGGATAAGCGCCTGCTTCATGTCCGAATGTGCTTTTATGGTATCTTGGGGGTGCCATTAAAACAATTGTCTATGGAGAAAAAAACGGCTTTATCGGGCATCCAGCCCAGCGGGATTATCCACATCGGCAACTACCTCGGCGCGCTTCAGCAATGGGTAGAAAATCAGGATAAATACCGCAATATTTTTTGCATTGTGGACCTGCATGCCATCACTATACCGCAAGACCCGAAAGAATTATTGGAAAGCACTTATCGCAACGCAGCGATCTATTTAGCCGCTGGGATTGACCCAAAAAAGTCTATCATTTTCGTTCAGTCACAAATCTCGGCTCACGCCGAACTCGGCTGGATCTTGAATACCGTTGCCAAAATGGGTGAGCTTGGCCGGATGACCCAGTTCAAGGATAAAACCCAAAAAGGCGGAGGCGAAAACGCGTCGGTGGCTTTATTTGACTACCCAGTACTAATGGCCGCGGACATTCTGCTTTATCACGCCCATGTGGTGCCGGTCGGCGACGATCAAAAACAGCATGTCGAGCTGGCTCGCGACTTAGCCGAACGGTTCAACAATTGTTTTGGGAAAACCTTTACCGTGCCTGAACCTCTCATCCGCAGAGCGGGTGCTCGTATCATGGCCCTGGATGATCCCGTCAAAAAAATGAGCAAGAGCGGCGCTCCAGCCAATTACATCGCCCTGACTGATTCGCCCGATATTATCCGCAAAAAGATCATGCGAGCGGTTACCGATTCCGGCTCCACTATCAAATTTGACCTTAAGCGTCCCGGACTGCATAACCTACTGACTATCTACCAGCTTTTCTCCGGAAAAACCGAAGCGCAAATCGAAAAACATTTTGCCAATAAGGGCTACGGCGACCTGAAGCGCGAACTGGCCGACTTGGTCGTTGAAAAGTTAGCGCCCATGCAGAAGAAAATCGGCGCCTACATGAAAAATCCCAAAGCACTGGATAAAATATTGCGCGACGGCGCCAAAAAAGCCGCGACGATCGCCAACAAAACTCTTGCTGATGTTCGGCATCGAGTTGGCCTAATTACCTATTAGCGAGATAGAAAAAACCCTGCATCCGGCTGGACACAGGGCTGACTTGCCGTAATAAGAATTAGCGGCGGAACAGGCTGGAAACCGACCCCCCGGTAAAGTTTAGGTAGACCGCTCTACCAATTAGGTCGGCCGCACTGATGTAGCGGATCTTGTTCGACTCGATACCGACTCGGGGTGGAATGGTATTGGTAACTGTCACCAACTCGATCACGCTCTTGTTGATGTTGGCAGCCGCATTGCCGCCGAATACCCCATGAGCAGCATACACTCGCACGCCAGTCGCACCCCCCTCTTTGACTAGGTAGTTCCCGCCTCGAGTAGTACTCCCCGCCGTATCAACCATGTCGTCGACCATGACAGCTCGGCGGCCCCGTACATCGCCTACTACCTCCACTACCTCGCAGGCATTTGGCTCTGGGCGGCGTTTCGCAATGATGGCGATCGGCAGGCGAAGCTCATTGGCAACATAGCTCGCCCGCTCCACCCCACCGACATCCGGGCTGACAACCACACAGTCGGGGGCCGCCCATCCGTCCTCTCGGATCTGGTCGCACAAGAGGTTCGCTGCTGTGAGGTGATCGACCGGGATATTAAAGAACCCCTGGATAGAATTGCTATGCAAGTCCATCGCGAGAAAGCGCTGCGCGCCCACCCGCTCGATCAGATCCGCAACTACTCGAGCGCTAATGGGCTCGCGAGGTTGCAGCTTCTTGTCTTGGCGAGCGTACCCGTAGTAGGGTGTAACCACTCCGATTCTGCCTGCGCTGGCCCGTCTTAACGCATCGATCAAAAGCAGAAGCTCCATCAGATGGTCGTTGACCGGATCGCAAGTTGACTGCAACACGACGCAGTAGTCGTCCCGGACACTCTCCTCAATCTGGACCTGGATCTCGCCGTCGGCAAATCGCTTAACCACAACTGGCGTCAGTGGTAGATGCAGATTGGCCGCGATTTCGTCCCAAAGCCTGGGGTTAGAGTTACCGGGAATCAGCCGAAGACCGCTCAACTCATTGTTCACGCTGGGTTCCTCCTTAGCTGCGATCTCTCATAGTTAAGCTACATTAAAAATGGCCACATATGACCGAGGCCAGCTTATACCCTGGCCCTGTCGCTGTCAAAACTCGCTTTAACGCTTTGCCTGCTTAGCCGTTGAATCTGGCCAGCTAACTCAGTAGCGACACGCTCGAGAATTTCCGGACTTTTGGCTTCTACGTTAAGCCGCAACATCGAATCCGTTTGGGATGGTCGGATATTTGCCCACCACTCTAGCGTTTTAATGGTTATCCCGTCCAGCCAATCAACCTCCTCATGAGCAAACCGCTCTGCCAACCCATCGATGATCATTTGTTTATCCCTCACTCTAAAATTAGTTTCCGGAATTTGGAAATATTTCCGATGCGGCTCAAGTAGCCCAGCCAGGCTCTTCCCCTCCTTGGCCATCAGCGATAGAACAAACATTACCGCAATCACCCCAGAGTCACAGTAATAGTTATCTTTAAAGAAATAATGCCCCGAATGCTCCCCGGCAAAATAGGCATCGTAGCGCCGCATATCCTTTTTGATAAATCCATGCCCAACTCTTGTCCGAAATGCTTTGGCCTTATGCCGCTCCACCACATCCCGCACATTCCAACCGCAAATCGCGTTATACAACACTATTCGAGTCGGGTCTTGGGTTAGAACCTCGTCCATAATCATCGCTGTCATTTCTGACCCAGTCACCAACTGCCCCTGATCGTCAACCAAATATACTCGGTCGGCATCACCGTCGAATGCCATACCTAAATCCGCCCTTTCCTCGACCACCCTCTTCCGTAAATCAGCTGTGTTTTCAGGCTCAATCGGACTCGGCAAATGGTTAGGGAAGTTTCCATCTGGCTCAAAATACATTTCAACCAGCTCAATTGGTAAACTCTTAAACAACTCTCTTACAATGGGGCCAGCGATACCATTGCCAGCATCCACCACTATTTTCATCGGGCGAATTTCCCCCACCTTCACAAACGACAACACGTGCCGAACCCAGTCTGGCAGGACGTTCAATTGGTGTACTGCCCGTAAACCAATCTTCGGCAGTTGCCACCGTAATCCCATTTGTTCCACAATCGCCCCAATCTCCTCGATCTCCCCCGCTCCTCCCACCGGTTCGCCGCCCCGCTTATCAATTTTTAATCCAATCCACTCTTTTGGATTATGCGAAGCCGTCACATTCACCGCCACATCAAAATCCATCGCTCCTGCCACAAAACACTTCGTGTCGGTTGCAATTATCCCAACATCCGTCACCTCGCAGCCTTCATCCAAAAATCCCTGGCAAACCGCCCGATGAATCGCCGGAGCCGATAATCGACAATCCCGCCCAACCGCTACTTTTTTTGGTTTAGCATACTCAAAAATTGCCCGAGCGATCTTATACGCCCCCGCCTCGTCTAGCTCGGTCGGGTAAACCCCTCGAATATCGTAGGCCCGAAAAATGCTTTTATCGATCATGCAAAAAGTATAACAAAAGGGGCCTAGGAGGCCCCTGTCTGCGCATCAGGTTGGTAGGGTGGTTCTTCGGGCTCGTCGTCCGGCTTGTTGTACCGTTTCATATCGGCGATAGAACAGTAGCCGAGAGCCACTAGCACTCCCTGGACGAACCCAAGCCACCGCATCGCCTTCTCCTTCCGCTTGGTAGGATCAGGCTCCTCCGCCTCATCAGCCAGAATTATCGGGATGTTAGCTACCAGCCAACAGGCGTGATTAAATAATGTCTCACGACTCAAGCGCTTCTTGGTGTGATCGGCCCGCACCGACCTATAGCCCAAGCGAAGTAGATCCTCCTCAAGAGCGCTAGCTACCGCTAACAATTTGCGGTCATCCATGTCATACCCTCCGAGCGGCCAAGTTGCATATCAACCAACCCAGCAAACACCCCAGGCAAGGAACTGTCAACCTAACCTCTGGCCACTACTAACCCCTGAACTTTCTTGACCCCCGCCCCTCGCAAAACTTTGGCACACTCCTGTAAAGTCGCTCCGGTAGTCATTACATCATCAATTAAAATAATTTCCTTGGGCGCCGAGCCGGCACAAATAAATGCGTTAGATACATTAAGCATCCGATCGGGCCGGCTGAGTTCAGTCTGGGTGATAGTTGGTTTAACTCGCCTCAGAATATTGCAGTACGGTAAGCCTAGATGCCCTGCCACATGCTTAGCCAGCAACTCTGCCTGATTGAATCCCCGATCTCGTTGTCGCTTACGATGTAGTGGAACGGGAACTACTGCGCCCGACAAATTATTATCCCGCGCGGCCAAAGCCAACATCTCGCCCAAAATTGGCGCCAGCTCGATAGCACCGTTGTACTTAAATTGGTGGACTAACTCGCGCACCGGGCCCATCTCAAAATGAGCCGCTACCACCACTCCAGTCAGAGCACCGCGTCGCCGACAATTATCACAAGTGCGCCCACCGTCGGTTAAGCGTCCGCACCGGTAGCAATTCTGTTGTCTGAGCCAGAGAATTTCTCCGGCGCATGATTCGCACAACCAACTCCCAACTACGCCACAGCCCGCGCAGCGGGATGGCGCGATCCCCTCTTTTACAAAATTAACGACCTCGCTAAATATTCGCGATTTGAACACCAGTGTAGTAATAGCGCAGAATATCAGAAAACGATTTCCCTTGATCGGCCATGTTGCGAGCACCCCACTGCGCTAGACCGACGCCATGACCCCACCCCTTCCCAACAAACTGGAAGTCTGGTTTATCCGCGTACCCCACGGTCTGCACGGTAAAGTTCATACTTTTGACCTCGGCATTATTGGTCAAGTAGTCGAAAGTGTAAAATGGCACTGATACTGTGCGGCCGCTCCGCAGAGTAAACACGACCGTCTTAGCGCGACCAGACGAGAATCGCTCGGCTACATCGATCCGATCAATGATCTCCCCACTGTTAGCCGCAATCCCGAGCGTTTCATCGAATCGATTCTGGAGATAATCCTGCGTAAGGGTAGCTGACCAATCGATCGGCTTAGCGTACGGATCGGGTACGCCTTTCAGATACGGGATAGCTTGAGCCGGATTTCCTTTCCCCCAAACATTCTCAACATTTTCCGTCGCTCCGCCGCTATCCGAGAAAAAGTAAGCCTTAATTGGTTGCCCACCGTAAGTGATGATCGTCCCGCGAGTGGCCACAGCAGCAGTAGTTAGCGCCGGCTTTTGGATTTCATAATTATATCCATAGTAAACTTGGTCGCGGGTGTCATCATATAGATCAAAAATGTCAGCCTGAGGCGCGTTGCGACGGTTTACGGCAAAGGTGCGAGCCGCTACCATCTGCGCCTTTTGAGCCTCCGCCGGCCAACCATCGGGCACCTCCGCCACGCCTTTCATATAATCTTCCAGTTCCAAAATATTCACCACCCAAACATTGCCTGACAAATTCGAGCGGCGAATTTCCACAATTCCCCGAAAAGTATTGTAGCCGCCAATACCGCCTGTCTGCACTGTGATCACACTATTATTGAGCGGCACAATACGCAGATAGTCTTGCACGGCTTGCCCGGTGCTTAATTGATACCCGCCGGATATCGCCGTAATACCCACCCCTTCACCTTTGAATCTTTGCACTAAACCTTTATCAGAACCGCGGCGCACCACAAAGCCCGCTCCTTGCACATTGATCATGTCGGTAGTGGAAGTGATCCCCACCCGAATCGGGCTGGCTAGCACCAATTCTTCCTCAACCGCGATATTCCAGCTGAGCTTATCGTCGGTCAGCCAAGTAATTCTTTCGGCTACCAATCTAAACTTTTCGGTAAAATCGCCGATCTCGTCAGGAGCTTTTAGAGTAAACGAAAACCTGCCAACCTCGCCCGATTTTACTACTGGCGGTGTAACCGTTGCCGCCCGATTCGACTGCACCCAGGTCGGATCAGCAAATTGGCTCTGTCGATCCAACGGGCCGGCCGTCCCTAGCCTAAGCGGATTGTCGCCAGTAGCATTCCAATCCATATTACCCGTATTTTTGTAGTCCACCCAAACCGTAACAGTATCATCTGGCGCCAACGCCACATTCACCTCAGATCGCCCCACTAAGCTTGCGCTCCAAACTGCTGGCACCACATCAACTTCTAAAATAAACGGTATGCCTAGCCAGGCAATACTCTCGGCTACAACATCAAAAGTCTCACGGTAATGACCCGTTGTTGTCGGAGCCTGAATCGCGAAGGTAAATGCCCCGTCGGTATTGGGTGCCACTGGGCCAGTCGCCGCAGATACCCGATTCGCACTGAGCCAGCTACTGTGATAAAACTTGCTCGCCCGATCACGCGGCCCGGCTGTTCCGATCTTTACTGCCGCTGCACTCTGGTTAGACCATTCCACATCTCCCAAGTTCTTGACGGTAGCCGTAATCGTGGCAGTTTCCCGAGCCTTCAGAGTAAGAGCGATAGGAGATACTTGGGTCAGCTGAGCTTTGTAAATTGCTGGCTGAACATTGAGCTTTACCGACACCGCAAATTTGTCGAACCACGCCAGCCCCTCTTTCACTAGCCCGAGAGTTTCGATTATCTCGCCTCCATTCCCAGCAGCAGTAGCCGTAAATTCAAAATTGGCTACCTCCCCAGAGGCAACTGCCGCCTCTTTCATAGTGGCCGGGCGATTGGGCGTAACCCAACTAGAGTGGTAGAGCCGGCCCACCCGATCGCGTGGCCCGACTGTGCCCAATCGCACTGGGTTGTCGCCTGAGTTTACCCAAATCTCGGTCCCGATATTCTTCAACGAGACCATCAAATTCACCGCTGACCCCGACTTAACAGTTGGAGCTGGAGTGACTGACACTACTTCGGCGGCTAAAGCTACGGGGGCGGCTGCAACTGGCCAAACCGGCAGGGTAATCCCCGCCATAACTACTGCTATAGCCAAACTAAACAACCTCCGTGTTTTCATAAGCACAACCATTATACCAATCATGCCCCGAAATCTCAGTTGGGACTTACCCGCCCCCCTCCTTTATAATAGATTCGTATCCTTTTCCCTTATGTTGCTCCACCATACTATGTTTGCCCAAGATCATTCCGGCACCTCGGACCAGCCGATCGTCTTTCGCGAGGAGGATAATGTGCGAGTGGAGGCCGCCGATGAGGCCATCGACGCCGAAGCCGCGCTCGAGTTGCCACTCGACCTGATCCGAGCCGGCAATCAACTCATCGTTCGCGCCCCGATCGTCGGAGCCGGAATTCACGATATCACTATTACCGTCAGTGGCAACCAGTTGACTATCCACAAAAATAGCACCACTGAAGAAGCCGAGCGCGAGGAGTATCCCTATGTCCAAGAATGCCACTGGGGAGCGTTAAGCCGGACTATTAGTTTGCCCAAGCCCGTTGACCCCAATCGCACTCGCGCCTCGTTGCACGACGGGATCCTTACGGTTGTCATGCCGATCGTGGCCAAGTCGCATACCCAGGTTATTCGAATCGAAGAATGAGTTTACCCAAAGTCCGCAAGGCTGTCATCGCCGTCGCCGGGTTCGGAACCCGGTTTTTACCAATTACCAAAACCATCCCCAAGGAAATGTTGCCTATCCTCGACAAACCGATCGTCCAATACATCGTTGAGGAGTTGAGCCAATCGGGTATTGAAGAGATTATTCTGGTAACCAACTGGCAAAAGAAGTCTGTGGAGGACCACTTCGACCCTTCGTTTGAACTCGAACATCAACTACTTGCCCAGGGCAAAAAAGCGCTGGTGCAGACAATTAAAAAGATCAGCACTCTAGCCAAATTCGTCTATGTCAGGCAGATCGAGGGCTACGGCAATGCTCTGCCGGCGATCACTGCCCGCGAGTTAATCGGCAACGAGCCTTTCATTTATGTTTTTGGCGACGACCTGGTGAAATCCAAAATCCCGTTTACCAGACAGTTAATTGAGGCTTACCACGAACATGGCTGCAGCGTGATCGGTGTCCAAGAAGTAAAAAAAGGGGAGGTTTCTAGGTACGGCATAGTAAAATTAAAGAGTGGCACCTCGCTAGTGGAAGATTTGGTAGAAAAGCCCCGCCCCGCTTCAGCTCCTTCTCGCCTAGCTGTATTTGGCCGCTATCTGTTCACGCCAGAGATTTTCTTAGCCCTAGATCATCTCCAGCGGGGTAAGAATAACGAGTACTGGATCGCGGATGCCATCAAATTACTAGCTAAAACCTGTCCCATCGCCACTCGCGAAGTGCGTGGCGGTAAGTGGCTCACTACCGGCGACCCGATCAGTTACCTTGATGCCATCCTCGAATACGCCTCCGATGTGCCAGAACTCAAACAGCGCATAAAAGCTTTTGTAAATAAATGAACAAATCGCAATTTTCTATGTTTCTCCGCCGAGCCGCCCTCCTTGGGATAACGGGGATTATGTTGATGGCCCCCCGTTGCGGCTTTACCTCAACTATTTTCAATAGTGGGGAGAGCCAAGTCCCCATCCCCCCCCGAGCCCATCACCCTAGAATACTGGCGGCTGTGGGACGACAGTGACGCGCTCGACAGCTACATCAACGACTACACGCGTTCCCATAAGAATGTCACTATCGAGGTAAAAAAATTCTCGCTGACCCAAGGGAAAACGGTATATGACTACCAGAACGAAATTATTAATTTGATCGCTGACGGGAAGGGGCCCGATATGTTTATGATCAATAACACCTGGCTCCCTCGGTTCGTGAACAAAATCACTCCCATGCCAGAATCGTCAATGTCGCTCAAGGATTTTAACAATACTTTCCCTGCGGCCGTTCAAGAGGATTTTGTCACCAACGATCGGATCTACGCTGTCCCCTACGCGATCGATAATCTAATGTTGTTTTACAACACCGATATTTTTGCGAAAAACAAAATCAAGTCACCGCCACGCACCCTCCAGGAACTAGCTGCGCTAGCTCCCAGGCTAACGGTTAGAAGCGGTACGCAAATCCAAACTGCCGGCATTACCCTGGGTGGTAACCAGGAGGGCGTCGCTAGGGTAGCGGATATCCTGGCCGCACTAATGATGCAGTATGGCGCCGACCTGACATTGGCCGATCGCCAAACACCGGCATTCGATTTGCCAGTGCCCAATACTAACCCGCCGATTTTTGGAGCAGAGGAAGCGTTGGCTTACTACACACAGTTTGCCAATCCCAGCAGCCCGTATTACTCCTTTACCGACGCTAAGGACTCGACCGGCAATCGCCTGTTCCCGGTTGACATCCAAGCCTTTACTGAGGGGAAAGCTGCCATGATGATCGGTTATGCTCACCAAGTTAAAAACATCCGGCAATTTAACCCTACCCTAAAATTTAATACTGCCCCCCTGCCCCAAAATCAGCTTCAGGACCCCGCTACCGTGATCGGTTACTGGGGCGAGACAGTTTCCAAAAACGCCCAGTACCCGGCCGTAGCTTGGGACTTTATTAAATACATGACAGGTAAATCCCAACAGAAAAGCTACGCCAAGAAGACTAGCCAAATTCCTGCTCGCAAAGACCTCACCGCCTCCTACACCTCGCAGCAATATTACGGGGCGGTGGCCAAACAAGTCGACTATGCTAAGTCTTGGTATCATAGCAACACGGTTGAGGTTGAGGCCGTCTTCTCGCGGATGGTAGATAATGTAGTGAAATACAACTTCACCCCTAAGATCGCCATTGAAACAGCAACCCGCGAGCTTAATCAGCTAGAGTAATGGGGCAGGGATTAGTGGTCCACCAGTTAATCGATCAAATAAAAACCGTCTTGGTTAGTTTTGCCGATAACGCGCTGCTCCCCGTCGGCGGGATTGTTATTGTGATGGTGATTGTCTATGGGGGGATCCAATATATTACGGGCAACGCCGAAAACGGTAAGAAAGCGATCATCGCAGCGATTTGGGGTACGGTGATTATCACTCTGGCCTGGGCAATGGTCGCGGCGCTAAAAAATATCCTCTGACGATAGAAATCGTTCGCGAAATCGTTATAATAAGGAAGTCGAACTCATAGCTATATAAATGTCTATCTTGAACGGAGTAAACTTATGAAAAAAGTGCTAGTAAAGGCGTCGGCGCTCTTGGCTGGAGTGCTGACACTACTGCCACTGCCAGCTCTCGCTATATCCGACCCAGGGATCGCACCCGACGAAAGTGCGAATGTCAGTGATATCGGTGGTTTTATCGGTAGCATCCTGATTACGGTCGGTGACTGGATGCTGGCTGTCGCTGGTCTCCTGACCGTGCTCTACCTAATCTGGGCGGGTATTCAGTATATTACTGGCTCCGGCGGCGGACCGGAGGCGGCCAAGAAACAGATTATCAACGCGGTCATTGGAATTATTGTGATCGTATTGGCCTATGCCATCATTAGCGCAGCCAAGACCCTCGTGGGATCATCGTAATCGTGTGGGCTTATGCCAGTATCAACGCCGCCATTCAGCTGGTAGGCAGTGGAACATAAACCCAGCCAGACGGTTTCAACCCAATAAACAAAAATCCCGCCGATTGGCGGGTTTTTTGTAATTAGAGCATCGGCCGGTTAACCCTCGCCGCTTCTCGCCACAAATAGAATCGCCGGAGAACAAAGTAAACCGGCCATTTAGCCGGGAGTAGCCGCCACTCTCGCCCACCACCGCCCGACCCGTAGCGGATCGCAGCCCCCAGAAGCGCCAGCGGCCAAATTAATAGATACCAGTAGTCGGTCGGGCTAACTACCCAGCCGCCGAGAATTGGGGGATGAAATTCGCGATAATGCCGCGGGTACTGCTTCTTTAAAATCGGCCAGACCGACAAATTGCGCGCCGACCGCCACAACGATGGCACGGTCCAGGTTGCTGCTTGATGGTACACTATCGCATCCTCGGCGCTAACATATTTAAACCCCCGGGCTACCGCTCTGATAGCCAATTCCGTATCCTCATTTATATACTGATCAAAGCTGGGGTCAAACCCCCCGATCGCATCAAGCACCCCTTGCCGATAAGCAATGTTGGCGGTCATCGGCCAGGTGGCATCCTGATTCTCTATGATTCGCTCGGGGTAATGAGCCCGGTAGCCTTGCTGCTGATAAATAACATTGCCGATCGCGAAGCCCACGGTCAGATCGTTAAATCGCTTTACCAATCGTTCAAGCCAGACTGGTTCAGGCCGACAATCATCGTCCAAAAATACCACGATCTTTCCAGTCGCCCTAGCAATGCCGGAATTACGCGCTCGGCTTTTGCCTTGGCTGGATTGGCAATGTATTACCCTAGGTCGCGGTTCGGCTAAGCCATCGAGATATTCCAGCGTACCGTCAGATGACCCATCATTCACTACTATCACTTCAAAGCCGCCAATGGTTTGTCTAAATACCGCCTCCAGGCATATCCGCAAAGCTGATAACCGATTGCAGGTCGGGATAATAACCGAGTATTCCATAGGCTAATTGTAGCAGCCAGCTGCCCTCACTGCCTTTGGCCAAAATCACAAACATTCCGACTTGGCGGAGAGGGCGGGATTCGAACCCGCGATACCCTTGCGGATATAACACGTTAGCAGTGTGCCGCTTTCGACCACTCAGCCACCTCTCCTTGGTACGCCCGGAGGGATTCGAACCCCCGACCTCTTAGTCCGTAGCTAAGCGCTCTAATCCCCTGAGCTACGGGCGCACATAAATGTACCGGACATTAACCTGATTCTCTGGTATAAAGCTGAACGCTGGACTTACCTCATCTAGTCCCTCGTAGTCCGTCAGCTGACGGACGAAGTGGGAAGCTACGGGCGCATAACCAAACTTACAACTTAAGGGCCTTCCCGATTTTGTCGATCACATCTTCCCCGCGACCGGCATCCTCAGCGACATGTTCAGCCAAGATGCTTCTTACCTTTTCTATATCAGCGCCCCCTAATTGTAAAGTGAGCAGTAATCCCACCCGGCGATTCGGTAACAAATTGGCTACTGGCGCGTTGCTATCTAACACTACCCAGAAAGATTTGAAATTGGTGTAGGAATAAAATCTTTCCCCCACGACTACCCCGAGACTGGTAAGTTGGTGGTCGAAGATACGAGGCACCATCCGCTGCGACAAATAAATCAACACTGCCAGCATCAACACCACCGCACCGGTCATCCATTGTCTTGTGTAGATCGCGTAAGCTAGCACCCCGATTAAAATAAGGCCGGCTATCGCATACCAGCCGAGTGGCCGCTTGGTGGTGGCAAACTCCTTAGCTTGCCAAGTATAAAGAACTTCCCCGATTTCTTGATGATTAACCATAATACTTTCTCATTATAGAGCTTACCGCGCGGGTAGTGGCGGAGAGGGTGGTCCGCCGGCTGGCGGATCGACCCACGTCATTGTTTTGGCGGAGGCGACAGGATTTGAACCTGTGAGGAGTTTGCACCCCAACCAGTTTTCAAGACTGGCGCCATAAACCACTCGGCCACACCTCCATTTAGAATCGTGTCAAAGTTGGGGCGGGATTCAAGACAGGCCGGATCAACCGCTCCCGCACCTCACCTCCCAGCGGACATCTCATTCTATCCTTTGCCCCGCTAAAAACCAATGTGCACGAATTTCTGATAGCTGACCAGCCCAAGAGCCCCCCCTTGAGGCGCCACCACAGCATTACCATATAGTAATTTACAGGCCGGCTCGTAGCTTGAATCAGGGGCTAGTTCTTGCAATAGAGCTGAGGCGGTAGGCCCAGAAGTTTTGTAACCAAATTGAGTACAAGATTTACTGAAAATGCCGTTATCGATCGGGATGTACCCGAACTGTTCATCTCTCACATCTCGCTTCCCGTCACCGCCAGCCGGCAAGAGCGTTCCCCAGTCCATCACTTGCGCGTCGGGTCCGGGCGGGAACACATCGCGATCGGGCGGCATATTATCCAAATCGTCCTCCGGGCTGTAAACAATAATTTGTTTTGTTACTAACTCATTATTAAACCCGTTGTCCTGTGGCCGAGCTAATTCAATCGGCATTCGCGTTACATCCCAGGCTAGCTGGCGAATATGCTGCCGGGCTTCGTAGGCTTTCCACAGCCGGCAACTGTTCGCCATACTCCCCTTCCAGCCGTCCATATTAGCTACCTGCATAGCACGAAAAACCCCTTGGCTCAAAATACTGGCGGGGGTTTCCAATTCTTTTTCGGGATCGTCCCACTCACTTTGCTGAAACGCTTGGCGTAAGCCCTCGATCTGAACGCTTAACGGGTCCATAAAACCCTGAACACCACCCAGCCCCTCCACACCGGTTAATTTACTTAGGTTCCCCTCCACCAAGGTAAGCGCCTCCAATGCTTTAGTTTTCACGCCAACCACATCGTCGGCGGTAGCCCCCCGCTGAGCTAAGGACGAAACAGCAGCCGCCATAGCATATAGATTAGTAGCATCCGTTTGCAATTGCTCGTAAGCGGGACGAAGCGAGCCTTCGAGCGTCATCGCCTGCCACTCAACTTTTACTGGATCGCTGCGATTGACCCCATCACATTGATCTGCCAGTTCATCGCTGACAACTCCAATGCTATCAATTCCGACCGCCTGTCCCATTTTATACGCCGAGAGTGCGTCGATAGTTTTCTTGTCTTCAGCCACTCCTTCGGCTTGCTTCGACACATTTTGGCGATAGGTATAATCGGGCCCATTAGCCATCAACAACTTCACCCCGATCGGATATTTACCTGAAAGGTGGGCCAGCGTCTGCACTACTCGGTAATCCAGCTTGTAAATGTTGCTACCCAGATCGGTTTGCACTTCTGGCGCATCGGCCTTAATCTGCCCACTGGCAACAGCAGTTTGAACTTGTTGGGCCAACGCTTGGTCCTCGGGGCTCGTTTGGTCCATTGGTACAAATGAGGAGCCGCCGGCCTCGCTGGTGCTCTTATTGGCTGAACATGACACGAACAACACTATGATGCCGACGAGCGCCACCAGGATCGCTACCGCGATCCAAAAATACGGGTGCCGCATCAACGCCTTCAGGCCAGTTTTGACGGCTTCTTTCGCCGCCTTCTTTACCGTTTTTTCGACAGCGGTTTTAGCGGCTTTTTTGGCTTCAGTCTTAACCCTGTCCTTCAGCTGGTTACGGATCGTATCGCCAGTGTTTTTCGCGTCGCCCTGGATCTGCAGCGCTTCCTCGTCCGAGGGCTGCCCTTGCCCCTCCGTCTCGTCCTCGGCATCTGCCTGCTCGGATTGATCGAGCTGGTCAATTTCATCAAGCAGAGCCAGCGCCGCGCGCAGGTTCCTATCGGCTGCCCGCACCGCGTCATCATCTTTCTGCTGCTTTAGCCATTTGTCTTGCTCGGCTCGCTTAAGCAGCGTTTGAACTTTGAGTATTTTATTTGCTCGTTGAACTGACGCCGCGTTGCTTAATCCTTTCGGCGCCATCATTCGACTCCGCTTAAACTTCTCCCAACGCTGGAACGACTCGGCGAGCTTAGCCTGCAATTCTTGCTGGCGCCTCTCGAGATTGTCCATCCTAGACCTTGAGGGTTAACACATTTTTATCGGTCACCACCATCAATACCCGCCCCGGCTGGCTGTATTCGATCCATTTGATCTTACCCCCGGTATCCCCCGTTACTGGGATAGTGGACCGTACATCGCGTTCAACATCGATTTTTTTAAAAACCTGGTTCGGCAACGCGACCAAAATAGTCGAATTATCCATCCAGGCGACCGCGGCATCGTTGGCAACCGATAGGTCGGCAATTGCCATTGTTTGCTCGCTATCCAAATCGTAAAGTTTGACCGCTGGCACGCCGTCTACCTGAGCGACGTAGGCTACCCGATTACCCTCAGTTGAAATCGCCACCTGGCTCCCCGGCATCCAATCGGCCAAAGCGTTGTCGGTAATAGTTTGAGCGATCAGATCAGCGATGACCAGCTTGTCGTCGCTGGCAATCAGTAAATACCGATTATCTGTTCCCCAAACTAGTCGCGGATTGGTCAATCGGGGTAAATCTAAAACCACCCTTTCCCACTCCAACCCCTCGGGCCACGATCGCACCAACGAATACTCGCCGCCGGCCGGTTCGTGAATGTAAACAATCTCGCCCCCGTCGTATCCGAACGCAACCTGCCGGGCGTTATCGGTCAATAACA
>JAZDLM010000020.1:0-2630 GCA_043801895.1 bacterium | reverse complement strand
ACCATCTTAGCTTGACCATGGCCAATCAATATATGGCTCAGCTGAGTGATACGATCAAGGGCGCTATTTTGGGAAATGTCGGCACGATCATTTCTTTCCGGGTGGGTGGCGATGATGCCGGCGTGTTAGTGAAAGAATTCGCGCCGGTATTCGACGAGCAAGATTTGGTGAATCTCGACATTTTCAAGATCTACCTCAAGTTGTCAGTTGATGGGCTAACTGCCAACTCTTTTTCGGCCACCACTTTACCGCCGAGTGCCGAAAAAACTAATAGCCGCGACAAGATCATTGCCCTGTCGCGCGAACGATATGCCAAGGATATTGCCTTCGTGGAGCAACGGATCGCTGAAACCGGCGTGAGCCCGGCTAGTACGATGAATCGGGTCCCTGACGATCGGGATCGGAAACGCTGGGGTGGCGACCGAGGCGGCGACAGAGACCGAGGCGGGAGCCGCCCTCAGCCGCCAGCGTCCCTTATGGTGGACACAGGCGACCGCAGCCGGGACTTCCGAGGACGGCCTCAGCCCCAGCGGCCACCGGTTAATAAACCAGCAGCCAAAGATATGCTGAGCGATCTCATCTCGCGAGTTGAGAAACAAAAGAAAACTACTTTTACCCCAGACGAGAAAGATACAATGGCAAAAACTTTGATGAACGACTTGAAAGATGAGTCGGGTTCCATCAAAGAGGCATTGGAACGCGCCCACCAACGGCAGGAGGAAGACCAGAAGCAGGCAGGCAATCTTAAGCCGAACGAGACGATCAAATTAGACCAAGACGATCAAGATTCTGGCCCAGCAACACCATAGTTAATAAATTGGCACCGGCTTAAGGAGAAGGAGGTTAGTTTTGTTATGCTAGACCTATGAACAAAGCAGAGGCAAAAAAAGAGATAGATAAACTGCGAAAAGCGCTGGCGCACCACAGCCAGCTTTATTATGTATTGGATAAGCCGGAGATTAGCGATGCGGAGTACGACCGCTTGTATCGGCGCCTGGTGGGCTTGGAAGCCGAGTACCCGAAACTAGTAACGCCGGACTCGCCGACTCAGCGGGTAGGCAACAAGGTGTCGGGTGATTTTGCCGAAGTACGCCATAAGCGACCACATCGGTCTTTGGATAATGCTTTTTCGGTCGGGGAAGTAGCGGAGTTTTCAGACCGAGTTAAAAAAATCGTCCCTGAGCATATTGACTATATGTGCGAGCTGAAGATCGACGGTTTACAGATAGTACTAACTTACGAAAAGGGCTTGCTCCAAACCGGTGCCACCCGAGGCGACGGAGTGATTGGCGAGAACGTCACGCATACGGTAAGAACTATTCGGGATATTCCGCTAAAGTTGCCCCGGCTGATCAGTATTGTGGTATCGGGCGAAGTTTACATTAGTAAGAAAGACTTTGCGGCTATCAACTGGCAACAAGCAGCGAACGACGGCCAAATTTACGCCAACCCCAGGAACTTAGCTGCCGGTACTGTGCGCCAGCTAGACCCTCGGGTGGCCTCCGGCCGTCAGCTCAAGAGCTTTATATACGACCTAGCGGGGGACATTGAGCCAACGACCCAAGTCGAGCTACTTGGCATTTTGGAGGAACTCGGCTTCGCGGTAAATCCACATAATCAGTTGTGCCATAGTCAAAAAGAGATCGAGAAATTTATTGAGCAATGGACTGCCCGAAGAGAAAAATTACCCTTTGAAGTGGACGGGGTAGTGATTAAGGCTAATGCCATGGCTGAGCGCAGACGTTTGGGTGCTACCGCTAAGGCGCCCCGTTGGGCGATCGCCTATAAATTCCCCGCCGAACAGAAACTCACCAAAGTACTGGATATAAAAGTTCAAGTTGGACGACAGGGGACGCTGACGCCGGTGGCGGTGCTGGCGCCGGTGAGATTGGCGGGGTCAACGGTCAGCCGCGCTACTCTGCACAATGAAGACGAGATCCGCCGTAAAGATGTCAGAATTGGCGACACTGTTTTAGTGCAAAAAGCTGGCGATGTTATACCTGAGGTAATTAGTGTAGTTAAATCAAAGCGCCCCTCCGGAACTAAGCAGTTTACTATGCCAAGCAAGTGTCCGATTTGCGGCGGCCCAGTCAGGCGGATCGAGGGAGAAGCG
The DNA here is from genome assembly GCA_043801895.1 of bacterium. Classification (GTDB taxonomy): domain Bacteria; phylum Patescibacteriota; class Kazan-3B-28; order Kazan-3B-28; family Kazan-3B-28; genus JAZDLM01. Next base: position 517 of record JAZDLM010000020.1, on the reverse strand, counting down.
GCGCATCGTTGCGTGAACAAAAAATGTTTCGTAGTGCAACTACGCAAACTGGAACATTTTGTTTCTCGGGACGCTTTTGATATTGAGGGCCTAGGCACGAAAATAATCGAGCAGTTATTTAACGAGGGGCTGGTTCGCGACCCGGCTGACTTTTTCACGCTAGAAGAAGGAGATATTGAACCGTTAGAAAGGTTTGCCGAAAAGAGCGCGCAAAATTTGGCGGCGGCGATCGCCAAGGCAAAGACAATAGCCCTGGACCGTTTCATCTATGCTCTGGGCATCTTACATGTTGGCGCGCAAACCGCCCGCGATCTAGCGGTTGCCTTCAACAGCCTCGACGAGGTAGCGAGGGCTTGGAAAGAGGACTTAATCGAAGTAGAGGGGGTCGGCGACAAGGTGGCGACTAGTGTTTATATGTGGCTACAAGATCCGGCTAATCAAGCATTAATCCGCAAGTTATTGAAAGCTGGGGTCAAAATCAAGACAGCTGCCAAACCGGCTTCGGCTAAATTGGCGG
>JAZDLM010000016.1:0-7343 GCA_043801895.1 bacterium | reverse complement strand
ATCTTCTGGAATTTCATCGTTGTCTAACCACTAACTTGTAATTCTTTAACTGGTGAGGGGAGACTGAAAAGTCCCCCTCACTGCAGTTAGCCCCTTCGTTCCGTCATTCCTGTTCCCTCCCGTCATCCTCGAGTCGTTCTTGCTGGACAGCAAAACGACATCGGGGATCCAGACAAAAACAACCAACAAAAATATTTTCCTGGTTCTGTCTCTGGCTGCGTCCCGCGTCCGCGGGCAGGCTAGATTCCGGACTAGCCGACTACGCTCTACGAGCTACGACAGGCCAAGAATCCGGAATGACAAAAAATCAACCATCTTGCACTCTGTACTTCTATCATCCCGAGTGAGGCGTGAGCCGAGTCGAGGGATCTATAATAGATTCTTCTTCTGCTGGACAGCAGAAGAAGAATGACAGAAACGGCATCAGAATCACAAAAATATCGATATGAAACTACAACAATACATTTTATGGCTAGTCGGCGTCATTGTTGTAGCGCTCATCGTCGTCGGTGTTAGCTTGGCCATTAATCAACAGACAATAGTCGGAAAATTTGAGCCAATTGCCTTTTTGCCGCCTGCCGCAACCTACAACCTAGATCTGGCTAGTGCGGAGGTTAAGACTGCATATGGTCAGCTTGAACAGGCCTACATCGCATTGGCCAAAAACCCTACCGATGTTGATGCCGCTCTGGCTCGGGCTAATGCGTATCTCGCCATCAAAGATACTGCCAGAGCAATTTTGGCGTATCAATGGGTTAACCGTCAGTATCCGAGTAATGTCCAAGGCTGGTCTGGGTTAGCCAATATTTATGCCACGGTGGGCCGGACTGATGACGCCAAGACCATGTATCAAACAGCATTAAAACTAGACCCGAGCAATCCCGATTTACAGAATAAAATGAATAAACTTGAGGGGAATCAATGAAGCCGAATCTTTCTAGGCTTTGGCCAAGGCTCAGACCACCCCGCCGGCCGTGGGTGATCGGCGTGGGTACGCTGATCGTTGTTGCGATCGTCGCGATTATCTGGCTAATTCCCAAATCAACCACAGTCGAGTCAGCCATGGCCGCCTATAAGGCCGGCAATACCCAGCAGGCACTAGACTTGTTTTCCCAAGCTCGCGATAAGAACCAAATTAGCACCGCGGAAGGGTGGAATATCTACGGCAATGTTCTCAGAGACGCCACCAGAGACACAGCACGCTTCCCAATGGCCTCTGAGGCCTACCAGAAGGCCATTAAGGCCGATTCTGGCTATGAGGCGGCCTATCGCAACCTTTCTTATCTACACCTCGACTGGTCGGAAGCCGAACAGGACCCCAGCAAGTTGCAGGAGGCCATTGATATCATCGAGAAAGGCTATCAAGCACATCCTAGGTCTATTAGCATGGTTGAGGACTTGATCATGCTCTACGGCAAGGCGGGGAACAGCGCTAAAGTCGCGGAACTGATTGCGATTAGAGCGGAGTTGCTTAAATAGCGGATAGACTCTTCCCTATTGTCATCCTCCGACTTGCCCGCCCGCCTTGGGAGGGATCGGAGAATCTAGTACTCCGATTGTCGTTCCTGCAGCGTAGTCCTTCCGTAGCTCTTGGCCTGTCGTAGCTCATAGAGCGTAGTCGGCTTATGCGAAGGAGGAAGGAGGAATCCGTTTTGCTTGTCATTCTGGTAAGTCCTGCTGTACAGCAGGACGCATCCAGTGTATATATGTCTTATATAAAGACGGCCGTCTTTTTTCACGACACGGTCTCACTGAGGACGACAAGGGTAAGGGAGCGGGATGAAATAAGTAATCGATGTGCGCTGGCCCGCAGCCCACAGTCTTCCTAAGACTTCTGGTTCGGGAGGGTTTTTGTAAACCTAGAGCGATTTTCTCCCTAGGTCGGTTGACCGATTCGGCTTGTAGTACAATGAGGATGAAGTATGCGTTTACCGCGGCACATCAGGTCGATCTGGAAGAAGTTTGGGGGGTTATTCCTAGGCCTCATCATCGTGGTTGGCGTTGGTGTGTGGTATCACTTTTGGGGGCCGGGTCAGCTGGAAGCTGTCGATCTGAAAGCCTATAACTCTGTCCGAGCGGCCTTAGCTGAGCTACAGCGGGATCCTAATGATTCTGAAGCCGCGCTGCAGGCTGGGATGGGGTATTACAATTTATCCAATATGAACAAGGCGGCCGCCTATTACACCAAGGCGATCGAGCTTGACCCGGCCTCGGCCCTAGCGTGGAACGGTCTGGGCAATGCCTACCGCGAACTATTACAATTCAGGGAGGCGGAAAAAGCATACCAGCAAGCCATTAAACTTGATCCAAAGGCTACCACCACCTATCTCAACCTCGCCAATTTGTATAACCAATGGCCGGGCGACGAGAAGAATCAGCAGCCGCAGATCCCCAAAATACTTAAAGCGGGGCTCGCTCAAGTCGGGGATAACCCACATTTGCTCCAAGCTCTGGTCGATTATTATGTCGCGATCGGCAGCCCTAAGCAGGCCGATCAATATCGGCGGGGATTAGAATCCCTAAAAACACTCAGAGAATAACGGGCTAAATATTCTGTTGGTGGCGGGAGCGATTCTGCTGTCCAGGTATGACATTTTGGTGGCGGGAGCGACGGGGCTCGAACCCGCGACCTCCTCCGTGACAGGGAGGCGCTCTAACCAGCTGAGCTACGCCCCCAAAATCGCCATACTACTTTTAACTGCGATTAAGGCTGTAATTCTCCCGCTATACGACAGGACGCTTCAACTCTTCTGCCGTCGAGCAGAATCCGTCCCCAGTACAGCTTTCACCTTTATGAATAACGGGGCTATTTTAATATATCCAGCCAAATAACACCAGGGTCATCGGGGCTGCTTTGCAGGCGATACAGTACCGATTTGGTTAGCCCGAGCACGATTATCTGCTGACCGTCATCGACTCGACGGATTACGCGCAGCCCGGTCATCGGTCCCCGGTTGATGGTTTGCCGGTCAGGGCCAACGAACACCGGCTCGGGCGGCTGCGCCTCGGCATCGGTTTGGCTAGTGTCCCCTAAAGTAACCGTCAGATGATACGCCCCCAGCTTGTCTAGAGTAATTGTATTAGTCGGATCGGCTTGGACTGTCTGGTCCTGGTCTTCAAGTTTAGCGGTCGTCAGTGGTGTGGCGATTTCGCTGGCGATCGCACTCTCGCGGTTCATTTGGGTGGTAATGGTCAACCGATACCATTTTGCTTGGTCTTCGACCGTGACCTGGTGGAGCAAATGGAACCCGCCGACATTGCCGATCGTCTGAGGCGTATTTTTAAAATCGGTCTGGCCAGGCGCAAAATTACCTACCAGTGCGTACGCCACCCAAAATATAGCCACTAGTACGATAACGGCAAATATTTGCAAAATAATCTTCATTGTTTTTGGTCCTTAACAAAATCTATGAGCTCTTTGGCGGTTAGGGGACTATCGGCCGCCGCCTCTTTTACCAGCTGGGCGATTTCTTGCTGACGGCTGGCCGGATCGGCAATATAATCCAGTGTTAGATCATTATTGCCGGCCGATTGTACGACCACCGTGCCGAAATTAAACAGGGTCGGGAAAAACCCTGCCACCGTGTAGGTGATGTTTTGAACTTTTTCCAATTCCAGCTCAGACACCTTGCGCTTGAAAAAACCCTGTTGGTCTATCTCGATAATCCGGTGATCGGTAACGATGAACCGATCGCGATACCAGCTGAAGTAAGCGTAGAAAATATACAGGAACCAAAACACCACCCACAAATAGAAAGCGGTGGCGCTAACCGCGTAACTAAAAATTGTTCCGATGAAATGCAATCCAATCGGTACCCAAAAAGACAACAAAACGATTGCCACCCCCTTAAGAATCGGCAACAACACCGTGTAGATATGCTTATACAATATCATCACCACGCGTTCATCTCCCCGTTGACCGGGGAATTCGGGAACAAATTCGCTCTGGTGGGGCATAACAGCTTTTACCTATATAATGATAGTGATGAATAAAAAGTGGAAAAAGTGGGAGCGGAAGTTGATTTTGGCGATCACGATTATTATTGCCGTCAGCCTAATTTTACCCCATACAATTAGTTTGTTCTATTAATGTACGTCGTCTACGTACTGTCAGACATGCAGGGCAAGCTCTATAAGGGCTATACTCGAGATTTGTCTAGGCGACTGCGAGAACATCAATCAGGGCATACCAAGACAACCAGACATATGAGCAAGCTGTCCGTGGCGTATACCGAAAACTGTCCTAGTCTCGGAGCCGCTTTGATACGTGAAAAATATTTGAAGACAGCCGTAGGCAGACGATTTTTAAAAACCCTGCTCTCGTAGTTAAATGGATATAACAGCCCCGTCCTAAGGGGTCGTTGTAGGTTCGATTCCTACCGAGAGTACCATAAGTGAGTTCAACGGATACCCGCCCGAACGTACCCCGCCAGAATGACACGCTCGGTGTCGGGCTGGCGTTCGGTACGGGCGGGGAGCAGTCGCGTCCTAAGCGAACGATGGGGGTTCAATTCCCTCTGGGAGCACCAGTCTTCGTCCGTCAGCTGACGGACTACGCCTGGCTTACGCCAGCAGATTACATAAAAACAAAAGCGAAGACTGCCCTGCGAAGTTCTGGTACACCGGAACGAAGCACGGGTCAACCATAGTTTTTAATAATACGGGCTGTGGCGCAGTTGGTTAGCGCGCGCGTCTAGGGGGCGTGAGGTCGCCGGTTCGAGTCCGGCCAGCCCGACCAACTCAGACTTGAGGCGCGCTCCGCGAGGAGCGCGTAAGGCGGAATCCAGTCCCAGAGCACTTTCCGCGAATTCAATCTCAGGTTCGAGCCAACCTTCGCGACAAAGTCGCGCAGTTCTAAGAGATCACCTCCCGCAGTCGGGAGACTCCGCTCCCTGACTGCGTTAACTAAATCCCGGAGAGGTTCGAGCCAATACTTTGCGCCCTGTCGGGCGATTAGCTTCCGGGACTCAAACTTGGCCGCTTTTTCTTCAATCAGCGCAGCCTTACGGCTGCGATACTCCGCCCTATCCAAGTCTCCATCAAGCACTAAGTCAGTCAATCTGCGAAGCTTTGCTTCGATCTTTTTCAAGTCAGCATCAAACAAGGCCAATTGCGCGCTGGCGCGCGATGTTTCAGACAAAGACCAAGACTCAATCTGCTCAAGCATCGGGACAGCCCAATCGTCAGGCAGCGCCACTTGCCGGACGATGTTCTCAAACTCACTGAGCAAGCCTTCCTGGCGAATGTACGGTTGAGTGCATTTGTGCTGGGCGCTCTTCTTGGTGCAGCGGTAATACTGCCAGCGGTTGAGGTTGCCGTTCTTCTGTAGGCGGATATGCTCCTCGGCGGTGATAGCGAAACCGCAAGTACCGCAACGCAGGAAGTTGTTGAAGATGTGTTTCTCAGTCTTGCGCGAGTGCGGACGGCTGCGCTGGCGGTAGACTTCCTGCGCTTTGTCCCATAGCGCCTTGCTGACGGCTGGCTTGTGGATACCGGAATACAGCTCACCACCCCAGATAAACGCGCCATAGTTGAAAGGATCATTGATGAGATCGACCAATTGCGCCTTGACCAGCGGATTACCGGAGCGGTTCGTCAGACCTTTGCGGAACATCACATCGGAGAGTTGAGCGAGAGCGTAGTCGCCGGTGGCATAAAGTTCGTAGAGCTGCGTAATGAGGTGATGCGTCTTGGGGTCGGGCAGCAGTTCCTTCGTGCGCGGTTCAACGATGTAGCCCAGTTTCGCGCCGCCGGGGTACATCCCCCGATTCGCTTTGCTAAGCATTCCGCGCCGGACAACATCACTTAAGCTGTCGGTGTAATACTTGGACTGCACGAACGCCATACCGAGATTGAACTTGCCGCTGCTGGTGTTTTCGAAGCTGAAGTTGACGAACACGAGTGTCTGCAACACGCCGCTGTCCAACGCCTGCAAGATTGAGCCGCCATCTAAAGCATTACGGGCTAAGCGGTCGGGTGTCCAGGCGAGAACCGCATTGGCTTCGCCAGCTTCAATCCGTTCCAGCATTTCGGCGAACACCGGTCGGCCTGGCTTGCGCGCTGTCCGGCTCTCGGTGAATTCATCGACTACCACTAAGCTGCGCTCTTCCGCCAATCTGCGTACTGTGTCGAGCTGGTCAGGGATGGAATGAGCTTGGCGTTCATCCCGCTCGGTAGACTTGCGGGCGTAGATGAAGTACTTGAGTTGAGTTGGGTCGGTCTGCTTCATATCTATATAGTCGTGCTGTTAGCTGGTATGACTAAACTCCGGCTGGGTGCTCCGGCTGGTGGACACTTCCCACTTGTCGTCTTTGACTACCACGCGGATGCGACCGTCTCCGCGTGTGGTGAGAACTCTGCGGAATGAACCGTCTTCGAGCTTCACGCCGCGAGCATGGTCGCGGTACGGCGCACGCTTGGTGAGTTGCCGTCCTTTGGCCTGCTCCTTGTCCGAGATCACGATGAGCTTAGGCGATAAGTACTGGAACGCTTCCGCCAAGTAGCCGGTCGGTCTGCCGTGGTGCGACGCGATAAGCAAGTTCGTTTCGCGAAGCCAGTATTGAAACGCCTTGTTCTGTAAGTGCAAGCGGCAGCCACGAGCGTTAAGGTCGCCGGGCAGACAGACGGTAAAGCCATTCTCGGTGATGAAGCTCACGAGCGACAGGTCGTTCACATCGCGCACGCTGCCGATAGGCAAATAGAACTGGCGCAGCTCCATTGTCTTGAACTGGCGCGATGCTTCAATCGGCTGAAGCTCAGCGATGGTCTTGCTCTGCGACAGGTAGGCTTGCTGCGCCCTGCTCAGCGTGTCCTTCAACTCGGACAAGGTCTTCATGTACAACTGCGGATGCTGCCAGACGTGAAGCGGTTGCAGCTTCTCAAGGACATTCGGCAAATCAGCCAAGTGGTCTTGGTCTGGGTGTGTCAGTATCAGGTGGTGTAATCTCCGGCGAGAACCGAATCCCTGCTTAGCTAGCCCATCTGACGGTCGCCAGCCAGTTGTGGAGTTATAACCGCAATCTACAAGAACGGCTTCATTCTGCGTGCTCAAGATGAGAACGCAGTCGCCATGTTCAACATCGTAGATGCGGATGTCCATAACTCCTTCATTATCCGCCGAGTGTAACGATGGCGCAACCATTCCCTTCGCCCAATTCGCGGAAAGTGCTCTGGGACTGGATTCCGCCTTACGCGCTCCTCGCGGAGCGCGCCTCAAGTCTGAGTTGGTCGTGCTTGTTAGCCAAGCTCCGAACCTACTACGAGGATACCACACACGGCTGACAGGCATCGAACCTACCCCTATATAACCCCCTAAAAGCGCTATGTAGGGGTAACTAACCACG
>JAZDLM010000003.1:0-3487 GCA_043801895.1 bacterium | reverse complement strand
TAAAGAAGAAACAGGATTAACTGTAAAAATCGGGCGGCCGTTTTTTGTAAACGAGTGGCGGCCGGTAGTACGAGGAGAGCAGTGGCAGATCGTTGGGACTTTCTTTGGGTGTGAGGCCGATTCTAGCCAAGTGGCGCTGAGCGAAGACCATGACGCATTTGAGTGGATTGACCCGAGGGAATACCAGAATTACAATTTGATCCCCAATTTGCTGCCGGCGGTCGAGGCGTATCTAAGAGAGGAGGCAAGAGTATGACTTTTGAAGAATTATTAAATTGGGTGGCTCTGGAGGATCAAAGGGTGCGAGAGCGGTTTGGTAATTATCCAGATGAGGAAAAGCGAATTTTGGCGAGAACGGTCAAATTATCAGAGGAGTTGGGCGAACTGTGCGACGAGGTACTGTCGTTTAATTCAATGCAAAGACAGGAGAAGCTAGATACGAATGAAGCTGACAATTTATCGGCCGAGTTCGCCGATGTGTTGATTACAACCCTGCTATTGGCGAGAGTGATGGGGGTGGATATCCCAGTGGCGCTCGAAAGGAAAATCGAGAAGATTAATAAACGCTACGAGGCGTGAAGATTACTATTTGTGGGAGTATGCAGTTTGCAAAAGAAATGCTGGCAGCAGCATCGCAGTTAGAGCGGGCTGGCCATGTTTGTTTTATGCCCCTACAGGTAAAAGAATACGCGGGCGGCGAGATAATGTATTTACATGGAGAAAATGCTGACCAAAAGATAGAACACGATGTTATCCACAACCACTCTCGTTTAATAGATAAGTCAGACGCCGTTTTAGTTTTGAACTACACCAAGAAACACATCGACAACTACATTGGCGGGAACGCATTTCTGGAGATGGGCTACGCGCATGTTCTAAACAAGAAGATATTTCTTCTAAACCCAATTCCGGATATTGAATTTTACAAGCCAGAAATGGTGGCCATGCGGCCGATAATCCTTAATGGGGATTTAAGTTTAATTAAAGAAGAAGCAAAAATATGAAAATCGGCTTGGATTTCAACGGGGTAATCGCGGACTGTGCTGGATTGAAGCAGCAGTGGATTACCAGATTATTTGGCAAGCTGGTGCCGTACGAAAATTTGCCCAAGGCGAAGCTGGTAGGAGACGGGTGGCTGTCGGTAGATCAGTACAATGCGCTGAAGCACTGTATTTATACCAATGAAGGCTTTGGCTCGGCTATCCAGTCGGTGCCAGGGGCGATAGTGTGCATCAAGCAACTATTACAAGACGGTCATGAAATTATTGTGGTGACCTCGCGGTGGGCGGAGTCGCTGACAATGGCGCAGGATTGGGTGAGAAAACAGGGGTTAGACTTGTCGGTAATGGGTGTTGGTCTAGGCAACAGTAAAGCGCCGGCTGCCGCTGGTCTAGATGTGTTTGTGGATGATGATCTGGAAAATCTCCAAGATCTGGTGGGCGTGGTTCCGAATAGGTTTTTGTTTAATTGGGATTACAACCGTGACGATGATCTATCCGGAGTGGGGGAACGAGTGAAATCCTGGGACGAGCTATATCGGGCAATTCAAGCTATCGAGGTGCGGGTATGAAAATCGCTATCGACATCGACGAAGTGTTGAGTGAATTCACCGCCGAATTTATAAAATGGTACAACATTACTCATGGTACTCAGTGGACTTTTGACGATATGGTGGACTATTATTGGCCGAATTGGATGGGGATTACCGTGGAGGAAGCCATCGACGATGTCCATGAGTTTTTCTCTACCGACCGATTTAGAAACCTACCCCTGGTCCGAGGAGCGCAAGAGGGAATCGCTGAGTTGGCCAAGCAGCACGAGCTATATGCCGTGACGGGGCGGCAAAATGTCGTTAAAGACATTACCTACGAATGGCTGGACCGAAATTTCCCCAATGTTTTTAAGAAGATAGAATTTACTAATAACTATCCTCAAGACGGTAGCCCCACACTAGCCAAGGGCGAGGTATGCGCTAAATTGGGGTGCGATGTCTTGATCGATGACGATACGCGTCATGTTGAGTCATTGATGCAGCATGGGGTACAAATGATAGTTTTTGACAAGCAATGGAATGCCTATCATCGTCTGCCCAGCTCTGTTCGGCGGGTTAGCGATTGGCCGCAGCTTCTTAGCGTGATTAATCAAATAGCCACAATATGACAGACCTTGATCTCATTAAATCAAAAATAGATATTGTCGATTTTATCGGCAAATATATCCCGCTGAAAAAAGCTGGAGTGAATTACAAGGCGGTCTGCCCGTTCCATATGGAAAAGACCCCGTCGTTTATGATTAGCCCTGATAAGCAGATTTGGCACTGTTTCGGCTGTGGTCGGGGCGGTGATGTATTTCGGTTTGTAATGGAGAAAGAGGGGGTAGAGTTTGTCGAGGCTCTCAAGATTCTGGCCGATCAAGCCGGGGTGCAGTTGTCCAAGGCACCACTTCAGGGTGCGGATACTAAAAAGACGCTTTATTCGCTCAACGAACTGGCGGCCAAATATTTCGAGAAAGCGCTAATTGAAACGGCCAGTGGCCGAAAGGCCAAAGACTATCTAGTCGGTCGCGGGCTGACTCTGGCCACTATCACCGAATTTAGAATTGGTTATGCCCCAGAGGGCGGCAAGGCTCTGGTCGAGTTTTTGCGGCGGAGAGAATTTAGCGAAGCGGACATTGAAAAGGCGGGCTTGGCAATTCGCAAGGGAAACTACTTACAGGACAAATTTGTAAATCGGGTGATGTTCCCGCTCTGTGATAATCTTGGGCGGGCAGTCGCGTTTACTGGTCGAGTGCTGGATCCGCGGGCGCTACCGAAGTATCTTAATTCACCCGAAACCCCGATTTTTCATAAAAGCGATGTGTTGTACGGAATTCATTTGGCCAAAACCCATATTCAGCAGTCTGGTCAGGTAATTTTGGTGGAGGGCCAAATGGATGTGATCAGCTCGCATCAGGCTGGGATTAAAAATGTGGTCGGGGTATCCGGCACCGCGCTGACACCCGAGCAGGTGAAAACCCTCAGCCGTTATGCTCAAGATATTGTGTTGGCTCTCGACGCGGACACCGCCGGCGGTGAAGCTACCAAGCGAGCGGTGGAGTTGGCCGGCGAATTTGATTTAGGAGTAAAAGTCGCGCTGCTCGGCGAATACAAAGACCCCGACTCGGCCATTAAAGACAGCCCGGATAAGTGGGAGCAGGTCGTGACGGCTGCGGTGAGCGTGATGGATTTTTATTTTAGCCAAGCTGCCACCGGCTATGATCTAAAAAATCTTGAACAGCGCAAACTGATTACCCGCAGACTATTGCCCATCATCAATAAATTGCCCGATCCGGTCGAACGCGATCATTATTTAAAGCAGCTTGGGCGATTGGTGGATGTTGAGCCGCGGATTTTGTATGACGCGTTGCAAAAATCCAAAGCGCCGCGGTCGTTTGCTCCGCTGCGCTCGCAAACTGCTCCGGCTGCAGCTGAGCTCACAGCCACCTGGCT
>JAZDLM010000013.1:0-4844 GCA_043801895.1 bacterium | reverse complement strand
TTCGACTTGCATGTGTTAGGCATGCCGCCAGCGTTAATCCTGAGCTAGGATCAAACTCTCAATAAAAGAATTTGAATCAAAAATTGAATCAAAAAGAATTTCTAACTTGGACCTCTCTAAGTACTCTCTAGTTGGAAAGGAACTGATGGCCTGAGAACGGATTGGATAAAAAAGCAAACCTCTACCGGCAAGAGGTTATCTCCGCTGCAATTAAACACGCCGACCACCTCTAGGCCAGAGGCGTCTCGACTGGTTTAGGCCGCGACCAGAAGACCTACTCGTTTTAAAGGATTACTTTTTATATCCTTAACTAAACTAGCTGGAAATCACTTGGCTGTCAACACCCTGGAGACCATGGTTTTGTCCACCATCCCAGGGGCAAATTGGGTCTTCCGCTCCTTCTCGGTGACATGGAAGCCAAGGTACTTGCCCAACATCAGCCGCAGCTCGGCATCGATGGCCGGGATCGAGCCAAAAATAATCCCCGAGATGGGCACCAATACCCATTGGAGTAGCATCTCCGCCGCCTTGAATACGCCGTATTTGTGCGGTCGGGGCGGCAAGAGCTGGAACGATATGATGGTGGAAATCACGATCCCCACCCAGGTTAAACTCAACAAATTACTAGCCAGTACTGGCAAATGGTAGGCCAGAATATTACTGCGGAAATCGATATTCAAAAGGATGGGCATCCAACCGCCGAGCGCGATCAGTAAGGACGAAGTCGCCCATGACACATGCCCTTCGAAAATGCGTATCGGATGGATGATCCGGTCCCACCAACTCAACCGCCCGCGAGTAGTGAAGAATTTTTCAACTGCGTACGGGAAATGCTCGATCCCCCACGCCCAGCGTCGCTTTTGAATATACTGCGCTTTCAGCGTCTCCCAATAAGTCTTCCCCAACACCGCGTCCATCGATACCGGCGTGAAGATCGGAATCGCTCGGTGATTGCCATTGTATTGATAATAAGCACGGTAGAACTGCTTCGAATCCTCGGACACCACGGTTCTATCCCAAAAATCGATATCTACCAATGTCTTTAAGCTCATCGCCTGCGATGAGAAGTTAATTAATCGATACGGCCGAGTTGATTCGATCATCTGCCAAAAGGACGACCCAAACGCCACCAACCGATTGATCATCGGCACATCCCAAATATTATTATTAAACAGAGGGATCGGCTGATAGCTTCTGAAAGTCCGCTCCGGAGTCATGATGTATTGATAGGTGACATTGGCAAGGTACTGGCGACTCGGCAGTGTATCGGCATCGAAACACGAAACTATAACATTGTCGTAGGCGGTCTGTTGATTATCAATGTATTTCTGGAGCTCCTTGCCGGCGTGATATACATTGGCGCCCTTAGCCTTAAGTTCGCCCACGATCCCATCCGGGTGCACCGACACCAAAATATCCTTAAACACTCCCGCGAACCGAGCCTTGATCCGCTCGGCTACCGCTAGAGCAGACACGCCGGCTCGTTCCTCGAGCGCTAACACGATCACTATTTTGTTTTTGGGGTAGTTGCTTTCAAGACAGGCTCGCACCGACGCCTCCACCACCTCGAAGCTTTCCTTATAAATAGCGTAAACTACCGCGTGAATAATACTCTGCCATGGCTTCCGCACTGCTGGCAGGTGGCGAATCCTTTCCGCCTGTTCCCATTCTTCTCGTAGCCGGGTGGCCTCAAACCCGCGGGCGAGGTGGAATTGTCGCATCAGATCGGTGCTTAAACTATCTAGGTTCTCGGACTGGTGCAATCTGGCCAACCAGTCGGTCTGCATTGCCCGGCGGACATGCAGATAGCCAGCCGTCAGGTGCCCACCCATTACCAGCGCCTTAATTAGCCAGTAGGTATCAAATACGATGATGAAGTAGGCCAGCCCCACCGGCCAAATAAAGGATAAAACGACCGGCAATAACAAAATCGAGAGCGTAGTGGCTCCCGGTAAGATCTCCCAGAATCGGCGGGCAGACTTACTTAACATATCCTTACATTGAGCTACTAAACGATACCAGAAAGAGGGTAATCGCTAATGCTAAAATTTGCAAGAAGAGATTGGCCCCGATCAGTAGCCAGCTAGCGAAGATATCTTTCCGATAAATCCGAAAGGCCAATAGAGTATTGAGCGCCAAAATTACTAGATTGCCCAAGGGCCAGAAGTAATCATAAAGAAAATTCAGCCCCCGCAAACTAGTGGCCAAGGGGATAGTCAGCGCTATTGGATACGGCGCTACCATAAAGTGCCAGATTGCCCAAAATGCTATATGCAGCAAGACGGCTGCCCAAACGAACACAAACAAGCTGTCCTCGCGCCGTTTAAACCGGCTCCACTGCAACCAGGGGACGCTCTCCCCGCTTAAATTAAGAAATTGGATCTTCATCAGTTGGACTTATTGACCAATAGACTCATAGACCAATGTATAATTCGCCCCAGTCTATCTGTCTATTAGAGTCTATCCGTCTATCAGTCGTGCCGGTGTCCCCAGCCGGACAAGAACATCACTACCAGCGGCGCGATCAGAATCCATGGCTGATAATCTACCAAATACTTCGCCACCTTAGAATTTTCGTACACCGTCTGCAACTGATCCTGTGGCAAAAAGCCTAAGATAGCGGACGAGACAAGTATGGCGCTCAGTAGACCATAAGCCGCCAACACGCCGTAAGAAATGAATCCGGTCCCTACCGATTCGGGATGGATTAATACTCCTCCCTTGAGTGCCACGATTAACAATACCGCCGCGAACAATATGATCTGCATGGTCAGTACCGACAGATTGCTACTGTGCACCAGTTGAGTGTTCAATACGCTGCTCCCTTGATCGGTCACCAGCCTATATAAGGCCTCGCCCCAGCGGTCGGCCACGATCATGGCCGCATAAGCGCCTAGCAGTGTCACTACCACGCGCTCACGCAACATTAAACTATAGACGATACTGGCGCCTCCAAAAGCTAGTAGCACTAAATCCCAAGTTGGGACCATTTTCTTAAAAAATACCTTTCAATCCGACTTTACGGTCGCTATCATCATGCCAAAAACACTCCCCAAAGTAAAGCTGGCTATCGTTTGCGAAAAACCAATACTAACAATAAGGGCACGACACTATTTTCGTAAGCGAATAGATTGCGCGGGTGTTTCGCAACATCAGTTTTGGGTTCAACTAATTGAGTAAATTCGAAACCGGCTTGCGTGGCCTGATTGAGATAGTCGGATAGTTTGTGGTGGTAATTTACGACTCCGGAACTGCCAAATTCGGCCAAAAACTCACCTGCCCCAAAATAATCACGGACAATCAGCCTGGGCCGTTTTAAGGTTAATCTCCCCCACACTCCCCGCTTCCAGACGCCCACCGGATAGCTGTAATATGGGTTAACGATAGTGCAGACCAATTGGCCGCCGGAGGTAATATGATCCGCTGCATTACAATAAAATGTCGCGAGTTCCGGCAAATTCATCATCATCAAATTGGCGATCGCAGCATCAAATTGTTGGTCCGGATAATCTTCCGGGGCGACCGCATCACCAACCCGAAAATCGATCCACGGGAATTGTCGCTTCGCCCGATTGATCAATGTCTGCGAGATATCAAAACCGACTACCCGATGACCTTGTTTTGTTAGGTGATTGGCCAGATAGCCCTCGCCGCAACCGATATCCAAAATTTGGCTGTCGGGTTTTTGGATCAAGTGAGCCACGGCTTCGCTCATCAATTCTCGTTGGACCCGACCGATGGGCGAATTTAAAAATCGCACATAGTCATCGGCCGTTCTATCCCACAGATTCTCTTGAGTCATTTATTTTTCCCACTCCTTATCTAATTCTTGCAGCAATCGACGCTGTTTAATAGTCAGCTTCTCTGGCACATCAATATCCACCGTCAGATAGAGGTCGCCTTTCCCTGAGCCAGATAGCTTAGTTACCCCGTGTCCTCGCACCTTGAACACCTCTCCCGCCTTGGTGGCAGCGGGAATCCTTAGATCGATCCTATCGTAAGGGGTAGTCACCCTCACCGTCCCTCCCAGCACTGCGGCGGTAAATGGGATAGCTATCGTTTTCTTCAAATCCGATCCGTCACGACGGTACTCGCGACTCGGCAATAAACTTACCGTTAAATACAAATCGCCAGATTTGCCGCCTCGCCAACCCGCTTCGCCCTTGCCTTTTATCCGAATAGTTTGGCCCTGGTCAATGCCCGCCGGGATGTCCACTTCAATTTTCTCGGATTTGCGCACTCTCCCCTCGCCGCGGCAGGCAGCACAGACCTTCTCCGGCACCTCGCCTATTCCATGACACTCGTCGCAAACTCGCGCCTGACGAAACGCTCCGAGCATAGTTTGCCGCACCGATTCGGTCTGGCCAGTTCCGCCGCATTTACCACACGACTTAGATTCACTAGTCGAGGAGCCGGTTCCCCCACAGGCCGCGCATTCGGTTTGTCGATTAGCATAAATTTCTTTGGTGGCACCGCCCAGCGCGTCATCAAACGAAATTTCGATCACCGTCTCCAAATCTTTGCCCCGCTTTACATCAACCGCCGATCGTTTTCGGCTGCTGCGCTGTGCGCCAAAGAAAGTCTCGAAGATATTATCAAAGCCGCCAAACCCGGAGAAATCTCCCTGCGAGAAATTGCTAAAGTCAAACCCGCCAAACCCGTTCTGCTGTCCAGCAGAACCGAATTGATCGTATTGCTGCCGCTTGGCCGGATCAGATAACACTTGGTACGCTTCGTTGATCTCTTTAAATTTCTTGTCCGACTCACCCCCGCTATTTTTGTCGGGGTGATACTTCAAAGCTAGCTTGCGATAAGCCTTTTTAATCTCGTCTGATGAGGTGCCT
>JAZDLM010000061.1:0-14917 GCA_043801895.1 bacterium | reverse complement strand
CAGTAAATAGTGGATCGAGTCTGGGACTGCCATAATCGCCCGCTCATAGGTGACCGGGGGTGAAATGTACTCGCCCACTTCGCGCGCTTGGCGCAAAACTAGTAGTTCAATTTTCTGGATCAGACGAAGTTTGGTCGGTTCATCCTCGGTCTTACTGATCAGGGCGAGCTCTTCGGCCGCCATCATTTTAGAATCTACCGGCAGAATTCGCCCGTCGGGCAGCTTCAAACCAAATTCGACCACCTTACTTCCGATCTTGAAGTCGTACACCATCGTCCCCTGAGGGAATAATTTTAAAATTTCGCGAATAATATTTTCGCCTGCCATTCCTTTAGTCTTCGAGCCGCGCATCACACTCTCGATCCCCTTGGTCGCCAACAAAATATTTTTAAACGCCTCTTCGTCGCGCTTGTGGCGCTCCTGCGTTTCGGTAACCAGCTCGCGGAGTTTGTCGGCGTTAAATCGAAGTTCATTTTTTATCTCTTTCTGCGCTTCTTGATCGACCCGCTGCTCGGATTGGATTTTTTGGATCATCGCTACCAGCCAATCGAGGCTCTTGGTGGAGCCCGCGTCGAGCGAGGACGATGGTTTACGCACGAACAACAAGACCAGGGCGACGGCCAGCCCCAACCCCAATAGCATAATTACTAACAGTTCACCGCTCATATCTTATCCTCCAAAGCACATATACTCCCACCACGATGATGGCCAAGCTCCCCCACTGCGCCACAGTCAGCCACCCCCATACATCACTATCCACCCGGAAAAATTCGATCAGGAACCTTAGGCTACTATATAGTATCAGATACCAGGCCACGATACTGCCGGCCGGGAGGGGCTTGGCGAAGAGTTTGAGCAGCCCGATCAAGATCAGTGCTCCGCCGAGAGCTTCGTATAAAAAAGTAGGGTGAAAATAATTAAAGCTGGCAAATTGCGGTGGGCGGAACTCGGGCGCCACAAACATTTTCCAGGGCAAGTTAGTGGGGCCGCCAAACGCCTCTTGATTGAAAAAATTGCCGAAGCGGCCGATTACTTGTCCCAACATGGCAGCTGGAGCGAACACATCGCAGAGTTGGGCAAAACTGATCCTTTGACTGACGGCGTAAAACCAAATCGCAATAACCCCGCCCAGCAGCGCTCCGTGAACACTGAGCCCGCCCTGCGATACCGCCAGAATCGAACCGAAGTCGCCGGCATACAACGGCCATTTCAACATCACAAAGAGCAGTCGGGCGCCGATTATCCCGCCGATCAAACCCCAGATCACCGCCAATAGAACTTTCTCCTGATCAAGCCGACGACGATGCGCCAGCGGGACTACCAGCCAAACATACCCCGCCAAAACACCGAGTGCTATCAATAAACCATACCAGTAAACTGTAAGCTGGCCCCAATGTAGCAGGACCGGTCGCAGTGACTTCACTCCCGCAAAATACGGCCCTAGCCATAAGAAGAGAATCGCGCCAAAAACCACTCCCAGCGCTAATTTTACCCAAAATCGTTTGTCCATCGGCTTGCTCCCCGCAACATCTTTATCTTATCATAAGGCGTCAGGTCAAAATCGCTGCTGGGGGCTAGAAGATAGCTGGCACTTCTAGGCTCGCCTTTATATAATGAATCTGCACTATTAGCAGTATTCGTCCCATGAACGAAGAGACGCAGACAATTACTCGATCGGACAAGCAACTGGCGGCTCGGGTAGGCAAAGTTTTGTCGCACCATACCATCAAAAGTGGTTTTTCAACTGCGTTAGTATACGAGCCTGATAATACAGCGGAAGCGGCACACGGTAGTTTGTATTTCGTGATTGACATTGGCAGCCCTAGCCCGCTCTCCCCTGACATTGCCTACAATTTGATCGATATAGTCAAAGAGGAATACTACAGCGACCTGGACCTGTCCGCCAGCGAAAGTTTTGAAAATGCGCTGAAAGCGGCTAACGCCGAGCTAGGAGCGATCGCCAAAGAGGGTGAAAAAGATTGGATCGGGAAGCTCAACATCATCATCGCCGCAATGCGCAGCCGCGAGATGCACATTGTCCAACGCGGCACCGCCGAGCTGCACTTGCTCCGCGAGGGCAATATGACCAATCTATCTAAAGGGATGTACGCTCCCGGGGAAACTTATCGCCCGGAGGAGACTTTAGTTAATCTGATCGAGGGCGAACTCAGCCCGGGCGACAAAGTAGTAGTGAGTACTTCTGAATTGTTCTACTACATTTCTGTTGAAAAGCTCAAGCGACTGTTGGACGGCAACACTCCCGCTCAAGTCGCCAAAAAACTGGCGAATATGCTGGAACAGGAAGAAGAGATCAACCGTACTAGCGTATTGGTGGCTGAGTTCAACCAACCCGAGCTGATCGCTCAAGAAGAAGAAACTGAACCCAACGAGAATTGGGTCGGCGAACCCAGCCGCATAAAACCGAAGACCGGCCGGCTCCGCGAGATGCTTCCGGGGCTAAACAAGCAACAAACTGTCGCTGAGGCATTGGAACAGCAACATGTTGAGCAAACGACGCCTAGATCGCAGGTGGCGAAAGAGGCTGAGATCGAGGAAGAAGTCGAAGGGCCAGCAGCAAGATCGGCTTTCACTCCCCCGCACCAAGAAATCGAACCAGATGATATTATCATCGATGAAGCCGAGGAAATGCCTCGGCGCGAGCTTAGGCTGCCGCAATTCAGCCTGCCAACGATGAAACTACCGAGGTTCTCGGGGGTTAGCATAAAAACTGATTCGAAGCAGCTCCAGGCAGCCGGCAAAATTGTATTCAAAATTCTCCGCGGACTGGGACTCTTAGTATTGAGCTTAGTGGACGTAGTAATTAGCGGGATAGGGGCCGGAGTGAAATTCATTCGCAAACGGCCGCATGGCGACAAAATTCTGGTGGGTGTAGTAGCAGTATTGGTGATTGCCATTGTCGGCTCCACCTTGGCGCTCGCTCAGGGCTATAGCGGCAACATTAGCACCCGCAAAGCCACTTCGGCTCTGACCGAGGCCCAGCAAAAACGCGATACCGCGCAGGCCTCCTTGATCTACGAAGATGTAGTGAAAAGCCGCGAGCTCTTGGCCGAGGCCTACACCTTGGCTGAATCGGCTACCCATAATAAAAAGACCCAAGCGGCCGCAGCCATTTTATTGACCGAGCTAACAAAACAGCTCGATGAAGTAAGCGGCGTGCACCGATTCCAGGATGTTCAGCCCCTAGTGGACTTTGACGTGCTGGCTCCTCAACTCACCGCTAGCGTTGGCCCGGATGCTAAAGTGAAGATCGGCGAGGTGGTGGTGTTGGGCGGCAATGTGTACACCCTCGACCCGGACAACAACAAAATCTACAAGTTCAAGACCAGCAGCGGCGAAGCAGCACTGATCAATTCACTGGCTAGCACTAGCAAGAAATTGAGTACATTGAGCGCGGCCAGCGACAGCGAGATGATTTTCTACACCGTACCCCCGAGCGTCTATAACTTGAATCTGACCAACAACAGTATGACACCGGTGGCGTTAGATAGCGGAAGCTGGAATAACAGCACCAAGTTCATTGCCTATACTGACAAACTCTATCTGCTTGACCCGGCCAACAACCAGATTTGGAAATACAAAAAGGTGCCGGAGGGCTACAGCCAAATAGCTTCTTATTTTGAAATCAACACCGGCATTAACTTAAGCGGCGCGCTGGACTTTGCTATCGATGGCAATGTGTTCATGCTGATGCCCGGTAATGTAGTAGATAAATACACCGGCGGGGAAAAAGTCAGCTTCACGCTGGGGAGTCTGCCGAGCACCTATCCGGCGATCGGCAACATCACGCGGGTATACGCCGACCCGAATTCTCAACTCTATGTACTGGATGTCGCCAATAAACGAGTAGTCCGCTTCGATAAAGAAGGCACTTATCTAGGGCAGTACATTTACGACAACATCAACGATCCGCAAGATCTATATGTGGACGAAGCCGGTGGCGCGATTTATTTAAGCTCAGGTACCGCGGTATATCGCCTGCCACTCAACCCGAAGGATTAGGGGTTAAAGGCTAGGGATTAGGGGGCAGGAGTGCGGTCCCCTTGTTTTCTATGGACAAGTCCCTGGATACTGGGAATATGCTGGCCAACAACCCTACCGCTCACTTTAGCTACACCATCCTTGATACCATCGAAGCTGGCTTGGTGTTAACCGGTGCCGAGGTTAAATCGGTCCGGGCCGGTCGAGTTAGCTTAAAAGAAAGTTTCGCTAAATTAAAGAACGGAGAGTTCTGGCTGGCGAACGCCCATATCTCCCCCTATCAAAACAGTCCGGCCAAAGGCTATAACCCAACTCGGCCGCGCAAATTGCTGTTGAGTAAAAAGGAGATCGACCATTTGATCGGCAAATTTAAAGAACAGGGCTTAAGTCTAGTGCCGCTAAATATCCATCTCAAGCATAGCCGGATCAAGGTCGAGCTAGGTTTAGGACGAGGCAAAAAGAAATACGACAAGCGCGCTACCATCAAAGAGCGCGAAGCCAAACGCATTCAGCAACGCGCCGTCCGCCAGAAGAAATAATCTTCTATTGGCTAGGGCCTTGATACCATGGCACCTGCGTGCTGGAACTACTAGAACTTGAAGTTTGATCGCTAGGCCCTTGCTGCCAGGGAGTTTGCGGATTACTGGTCAAGTACTGCTGACCTGAGGTGGTAGAGTTAGTGTTTGACGACCCCTTGGAGGGTACTGTTAATTTTTTGTAATCCCGATTCGGCAAATCCCAGAGCGCATCCTGCTCAACTGGCGACTGTTCCAGCGTGTCGGTTTCGCCACCGGTAGGGACCTGATTACTAGGCGGCGTGGAGTCGCCGGAAAAAACAAAGATCCCCGCCGTCAGCCCAATAACTACCACTGTCCCTCCAAGCAAATAGTAGATGCCTGGGATACGAGCGAGAATCTGCCAAAAACTATTCACAGCTATATTCTAACAACAAAAAACCGTTCCGCTGCATAGCGTGAACGGCTGAGCCTACCTAAGCCGTGAGTGGCCTTGTCCTAGAAGGGGTTGACCAGCCGAGTGGCTGGAGTGATGCGATAGTTCTCAGGGGCAACTAACAACAGAACATAAGCACCCGCCATCGACCCCCCGGCCGGTTCGGGGAGCCAGAGCTCGGCCCCCGCCATGTCGACATCGAATTCGTATTGCTGGCGCAAGGCTTCGATCGCGACAGCAACTTCGGGAGCGGCTATAGGTTTGGCAACGATCAAAATAACCGGCCGACTATGCCAATTGTCCAAATTGGCATTGCCCAGATAGGGTTGAGTCTGGCGAACCGCTTCGAGAATAGCGCCCCAGATCTGTTCCGGGGTGTGATTCGGCCGCACAATTATCTCAACTCGGTCGCCTACTACCTTATCGACTGTTATAGTGCGATCGCTCCAATGCGGAGCACCGGCGGTGCAATAGTTAATCCCCGGACCATCGTTTTCTCCTGGAGACATCGACAGCTCCTTGTTGGCAAGGATTCGCCTTAAACTAAGCTGGGGTCATACTAGACCATTGTTTAGTAGATTGCAACCAGTCCCACAAAGGAGATTTGGTTTGATGATTGGTTATTGGATATTACGGCAAAGCCGTTTTGGTGGGAACTTGGTTGAGAGAGAACAGATGGGATTTGGGTAAAGAAAAAGCAGGATGGAGTTGGGCTCCAGAGCCTGCTTGCATGACAGAGGTGATTGCCGCCACGGGAAAGATTAGGGCACTAATTGGTAGGTGTGTTATCACTTCTATACAATCCTGGTAGTGTGGGCGAAGCAAGTCACCATCTCTCCAAGATCCACCTCTTCGGCTGTTCCCGTAATGGTTATACTGCCATCTGAATTGATTTTGATCGGAACATGACGATTATCGTCTAGGCGACCCCAAATTTCCCCACTATCACGCAGATAGGACTCTTGGTAGCCACCTTGTTGGATTGTACCCATACCTCCAATGGAGACTTGGTTGTATATGGGTAAAAGCGGCATATCAGTTTGAGCCTTGGGGAATGCGGAGCTTGGTAAAAAGAGAGGCTTGGTCAGGTGTGACCGGACGATGCTGGTGCTGCTAGTCCAACTCTTCCGCTGTAACCACCATGCAATCAAGGCCACCACCAAACACAATGTAATCCAGACGATTAAGTCTGAAGGTAGTAGAACATGGGGTAACATATCACCTCCAATATCAAGATGCGTTGATATCTGGCAAGCCAGACCACCTGGAAACACTCTCAGGAATTACGCGGCGATTATAACTTTAATATATTAAAAAATCAATCCTGAAGCGGATTTACTTGGTGGTGCATTCTGGATGAACCTGCCGGCCGGTAGGCAGGGTGGGAACTTATATTAGGGAGTTTGGGTATAAAAACAACCCCGCTGCTCTCGGGGTTGTCGTATGAAACGGGATGCTGTGACGGCTTGGGCAGTAAGCCGTTGGTTCAGTGTTCTTGGAGTTGGCGCTGTTGCTCCATCCAGTCGTAGCCAGGACGGCTTTGTTGTTGGGGGTCTGCATAGCAAGCAACGCAGGTCGTCTTGTTGTGCGGAGCGATGATAGTAATCACGCAGCACACCGCAAGCCCCACAATCAGGATGAGCACCCCGACTGGATGGGGTTCGCCATCGCGGGACTTGCAGTACATCCCTATGCAGAAACCGATCATAGTGATGATCATCCCCAAGAGCAGATAAAAGCTCAGGAGTGGGGGTAAGCCGTACATACAGCCTCCAAGATCCTGGATGGATCTATTTATTTGCCCTATTACCCATATTAGATAGTGGGATTTCAGGGCAGGTACGAGATGTTTGGATAATAGTTAATTTGTATTAAAAAGTCAATCCCACAAAGGAGATTTAGTTTGATGATTGGTTATTGGATATTACGGCAAAGCCGTTTTGGTGGGAACTTGGATTAGGGAGTTTGGGTATAAGAATAGCCCCTTAACCCCGGGGCTGGGAACAGTAGGATGTTAGCCTGATTTCTGGTGCACAGTAGTCCACCGCTCGAACGTGGGCGCGGCGAAGAACTCCTTGATGTCCCCCCATTCGATGTCGTAGCCGAATTGTTTCAGGACCTCCGTGAGCGTCTCAAGCTCTTCGACAGTACCTTCCTCGTTTGTGTTGCAGATGCAGAAGTAAGGCATCTGCTTGGTGACATCGGCAGCAGAGACACAGGTGCTTCTCGGGAAGTTCGTGATCACCGTTTTGTCGGCGAGGTTCGTCAGCGTTCTGACGGCTTCAGCAATGAGCGGAATAATAACCGTATTGGCTGTTACCCCGTTACCGAAGCCAATAAGCATAATGTTGGGCATCGGTCCCTCCTACAGCTTAGAACCGTCCATCGTCCCGCCTTCGGCAGGCACGATGTTCTTGCACATCTCGTCGAGGCAGAGGCCTTTGCACAACGAAGCGATAATTTCAGCCATCATCTGATCGAAGTGCTGATCGAGACCTGACACCGCCACGACAATGCCGTTCAGGTAAGCACTGCCCCAGTACTTGGTATCGTCCCTCTCGAGCAGGTACGGCATCTGCTCGACGATGACTTGGCCTGGCAGTTTGTGCTCATAGGTCATCTTGGCCTTGCGACGGGCGATTTCCTTGTAGTTGTAGGTCCACTTGGACTGATCGCCGATCGAGCGCTCGAACAGGATGATGCCCCTACCAAACTCGTCGAAGTCCCCCTTGTAGGCAGGGTCGAGAATGGTAATGTGCAGATCCTCATCCTTGATGATCGTGCGGTTCTGCAACTGGAAGAAGATGGACATAGCCAACTCCACAGCCAGCTCTGCACGCTCTTGTGTGAGCAAGTGCGACATTGTTTCACCTCCAAAAAGTCAGGGTTCTCCCTCGGAGCCCCTGCGAGAGTAAGCTGGGCCAATTATGTTCCAACCACACTTTGGTGTCAAATAAAAAACCAGTCCCACAAAGGAGAATCGATTATGGCCACAGTACTATTCGCTACGCTCAAGTACACGGCACTCCCACTTTTTATTTTATATTGTTCGTGGCGGCGCCACGAACCCGAACGAAGGTGAGTGGTTCGTGGTGGAGCTGGGGGGAATTGAACCCCCGTCCAAAGCACAATTTCTATCAGCATCTACACTCTTAGTCGGTTTGTAAGTGTCTCTAACTGCGAACAAACCAACAAACAACAGTCAGACAAGCCGCCTAAGTCTTAATTACTACCGGCGACAGTAGCAACGCAGCCTGATAGAAATAACGCCACTTGCAACTTGATCAGGCACAGGTAAACAAGCGACGGCACTGACAGTTTAGGCCAATGCTAGCGCGGGCCGAAGCCCGCTAAATGCTTTGTTGGCATTTGCGATTTGGCTCATGTTAGCGTGAAGAGCCGTCCACGGAATGCCGCTAATAGAAATTAAAGTACTCTGTCGAAGCCTAGCAGCCCCATAACACCCGTCAGTCTATAGGATATTGAGGGAGTGTCAACCCCATTAGAAATGTATCCGGACAACTGCCGGCATTAAACTTAGTAAAGCGAGAGCGTCATCCGCACGCCGATTACCCCAAGCTATATCCGCAGCTCCGTCGGATTTCTAACGGGGTCAACCCCTACGCAATTGACAAAGAGCGAATTTTATAGTATAATGAACAAATAGTTTGGGCGGGTGAGTATCTGAAAATTAGGCTTAAAATCCAAAACCAAAAACCAAAGACCGATGCCTGTTAAATCTTTGCTAAAAATCCGAACTTCGCGCCGCTGGCTTGCATGGCTGACGGCAGCAGTATTGGTGTTGCAGAATCTGGTTTGGGGCGGTTTTCTCTCCCCTATCTCCCCCGCCCATGCCGATGATGAGGCCAACCATATTTGGACCTTCGGTACCCCAGGAGATTATTCAACCGAGGGCGCAGTAACAATTGGCGACGGATTCGCTATTGCCAACATGCAGGTGACGGCAGCAACCGATAGTATGGACAGCAGGTATGGCGGCGTTACAGACTTGCTGGAAACCACCGTGCCGGGCACAATTTTGGCGGCAGTTAGTAGTGGGGCCAAGTACCCTTTAATCTCTACGGATTTCGGGAACAGTTGGACCACAGTCGAAGGGGACAACGGCTTGCTTGTTGGGACAGCGACAAAACTCACGCGCGTCACAACCGGGGAGAGTGCGGGCCGGATCGTTGCTGTCGGGAATAATGGGGCCGGCGCCGGGAACACATTGTACAGCAACGACAAGGGCGCTAGCTGGACGGGTAGTACCAATTATGCAACCGTCAGTTCATTCACTGCGGTGGAAGATATCTCCACGGTGGCTAGCACGGTCTACATGGGAGCGGGAGCTGGTGAGAACGACGACGATGGCACGGTTTGGAAATCGACTGATAGCGGAGCCACTTTTGCTAAAACCCTTACCCAGCCACCGGGCGTAGTGGCAATCAACGACATTTTGGAGATAAGTTTGGTAGGGGATGGGACTAGAATTTTTGTGGCGGCGACCGATGTGAATCTAGCCTCTGAGTTGGCTCTTTTCTATTCTGATGATGGTGGCGACACTTGGACTGCTGCCACCCCAACGTGGGGGAGCGGCGGCGGATTAGTTTCCGCCGTCAACTCGCTACTCACTACTGGGTCGGGAGTTATCTATGCCACTATGGTTGGAGGCCATCGGCTTATCAAGTCAAGTGATTACGGAGTCACCTGGAGCGTTATTCCGGTCACGGGCGCGGGTGGGGCAAAGGCCTTAGCCAGCGCTGGTACCGAGGTGATCGCAGTTAACAATCTGACGGGAGAGAGTGTTAACAGCCAAATCTTCCGCTCGATCGACGGCGGGACAGATTTTGTGGAGCAGGATAATTCAGACGAAGAATTGCCAGAAACGATCAGCGCGGTGGGAGTAATGATCCGGATGAGCAACTATCAGTTACTGCTGGGCGTGACCACCAGCTTGAGCCTTGGGAATGCCTATCGCGGAACCTTTGGAGAGATGCCGCCCGTTGCGGATACCCTGACCAACTATCTTACCAACGAAACCGGGCCAGAATTTGCCTCGGCCCGCGGATTCTCGGTGGCCTACGCCGATACCAGCGAGGCGTCAAGTATCGGTTTTCAGATCAGCAACGACGGAACCAATTGGTATTACTATAAAGAAGGGGGGGAGGGCTGGACGCTGACGGAGGGTGGGCCGCCGGCGGTCGAGAGCAGTTCAGCGAGTGACATCAACGCCAATATTGCCTCGTTTGACGATGAGGTAGGAAGCGGGACTTTTTATTTTCGGGTGGTTTTTGATAATGTGCTGGCCGGCGACAATGCTCCGGTCGAATCGAACATCAACACCATTAACATCGACTCAGTTACTCTAACTTATACCGCCCCCACTATTACCGTGACTGCGCCAAACGGTGCCGAGGTTTGGAATGTGGGTACTGCCCATGATATCACCTGGACTTCAGCCGGGCTGGGAGGTGGCGATATCATCGATATTTTATACAACACTAGCAGCGGAGATGGTGATTGGACCTCGATCGTGAATGATACTGCTAATGATGGAGCGTACGGATGGACGGTTCCCAACGATCCATCCGAAGCAGTTCGGGTCAAAATCAAAACTACCGACACGATTGGGGATACCAGCGATGCCGACTTTACTATTAAAACCCCGCCGATTGGTGGCGGTGATAACACTCCCCCAACTTCGACGGTCGATGCGCTACCGGAGTACATTCTGACGCCACAGTTCTCGGTTAATATTGCCGCTAGTGATGAAAATGGCGTGAAAGAAGTGTATTTGTACTACAGCGGGGAGGATGAAAACAACTCGGTATTACTATGGGGGGCTGACGACAGTGCGCCTTTCCAATGGGAGTTCGATACTACCGCCCCGTCGGCTTGGGGTGACGGCCAGTATAGATTTTACTCTTGCGCAAAGGACTTTGCGCTGAATGATAGTTGTCCCAATAAACACCTCCCGCCATCCGACGGGGGGCCTCTCCCCACAATTGAAGCGTCCACTTTGGTAGATACTATCGCGCCGCGGCTGATCAGCACAACGCCTTATTATGGCGAAGAGGGGGTAGGGACGGAAGCGGATATAGCGCTAGAGTTCTCCGAGCAGCTGGACATCGGCTCGTTCGCTTATCAATTCTACGCTACCGATACCGATGAGCCCGTGCCCGACACTTACGCCGAATGGAACATGATGAAGAAAAAAATGGTCATTAGCCATCCGCCCTTGGATTATGAAACTTGGTACACCTTCAGAGTGGTGACTGCACGCGACATTGCCGGCAACAATATTCAAGAAAATGGGCTAGGCGATTACGACCCGCCGGTGATGCTAAAATGGGAATTCAAAACTGCTCAGAAAATGGACCCCGACCTAACCAATTCCACCATCGAGGTTGCCCCGGGGCCCAATCCGGACGGTTCCTATAGTCCGGGTGACACCGCCAATTATACAGTCACGCTAATCAATATCAGTGATTTGCCCGCCACTTTCGCTACCGCGCAGCTGAGGTTTTCGGACGGGCTGACCTATGTAAACTACTCGGCCAGAGCAAGCAGTGGGGTATTGTTTACGCAAGAGACGAGAGGCAGAGTGCTGGAATGGCAATGGCAGGGCACGG
Organism: bacterium; assembly: GCA_043801895.1. GTDB lineage: Bacteria > Patescibacteriota > Kazan-3B-28 > Kazan-3B-28 > Kazan-3B-28 > JAZDLM01. The sequence goes on along the minus strand of JAZDLM010000061.1, from coordinate 3,335 downwards.
TGACAAAGGGGTCGCCGGTTACTATCACTTACGCGGTGACGATCAATAGCCCAACCCGGTACTTGCGCATCTCGCAGAGCTTAATGATTAGCGATGGGGTCCATGAAGCATTTGAACCTACCCCGACAGTTTTGGTCATCGGCCGGGACCCGGATTTCTCGACCTCGACCAAGATCGTTAATAAAATAAAGGCCCCGGCTGGCGATTTATTGAAATATATCGTGACAGTACAGAATACCGGCAGCACGCCGGCGGTCGCATGGGTAAACGATTGGGTGGGTAATTATCTCACCATGGTTAATGGCACTTTGATCGGAACTGGGTGGGAAAGATTGGAATATGACCCATATTCCAGGCGGATTACCGGCGAAACCACTATCCTGCCTAGCGATCCTGAGCTGCACAACTTTGAGTTCTGGGCGCAAATTCAGGCAGACGCTCCGAACGGCGTGAGCATGACCAATGCCGCGACGATCCAGGACCCCGATGCCAGCAACAGCTTGACGATAGTCCAGGCCGAAACGATAGTGGACAACAAGCTAGAATTGCCACTCGGGATTTCCTACCTCTCCCCCCCTCCCAATAGTTTGGGCGTGCCGCTGTATTCGAACATTCAAATCGGATTCAATAAGCCGATAAATCCTCGTACTTTCACCTTCCTAATTAAATTCGCTGGTTACGACTATCACCTAAATAGTGAGAAATGGACTAAAGAGTGGAGTGATGATGATCGCAAGATCACGATTACGCCGCCGGATGGCTTCACCGTGGGGGCCACCCACATCTTTCAAGTCGTCAACGCCGAGGATATGAAAGGTAATAAACTAACTGCCGGGGTTTTCCCGATGATTTGGGAGTTCACCACGGTTAACCCGACCATCCGCATCACCGATCCGGCCGATCCGCTAATTGTTATTCCACAGCTCGTTATCCAGGGCATGACCGTATCGCTATCAGATGGCATTACCAACCAGCCCTACGCAGCTGAGCGCGATATTACTTTGAGTATTGACCCGAGCAGCTCATCGGCTAAGTTTTATTCTGTGGAGGAGGAAAACCCGCTGTACGAGATCCATCAAATTAACATTCCTCAAGGCAGCCAGAGCGCAAGATTTTACTTTATCGACCACCAGATCTCGGTGCCAGACTACACCACCGTTACGCTCTACGAAGATCCCTCGCTAGGCTTTGTTGATTACACAATTTACATCATGACTACCGAGCCTCAGGCCTGCAACAGGTGTATGCACATAACTTCATTGAGCATGCGCCCCTCGTCTGATGTCGCTCTTGCTGGCCAGCCGACCAAGCCGCTGACCATTGCCGCCCATACTGCTAACGGGGGCGAAGCTGCACTGCCGAAATATCTTTACCTATTCACTCAATCCCCCACCGGCGTCTTTCTTGACGGAGCCATGCAGCCGCTCCCGACTGGGGTGAGCATCCAAAGCGCTAATGGGCCGCGAGTGCTGCAATACTTTAAATCGGATAATCCGACCAAATCGATCCAGCTGTACTATCGCGATAGCCGGCCAGGTTCTTACATTGTGGCGGTTGCCGACAACCCCGGCTCGGCTACATCGGCGGTGCGGATCTTGACGGAGAACGACACCGGCTATCGCAACGCGGGCGCGGTGATCAATGTATTAAACGCCCTTCGCTCAAGCGATGGTGGGGTATCCATCCTCGCCCCCGAATTGCCCGCGGTAATGGACTCTACCGGCCGCGCGCTGTCCGAAATCAGATTAGCCCCGCTCATCGGCAAGATGCTGCCTAATGACGCACAAACTTTCTATGTCGCGGGGTACGACGAGCGCGGCCGCGAGATCAAAAACTTGGCTTTCAAGTGGTATGCCACGGTGCCGGAGGCCGGGGTAATCACCAGCGGGGTGAGCAGCGACTCGCACCGTGCCAGTTTCACCGCCAACGACCAAGTCGGCACTTTCCGTGATGCGGTCACCGTGGTGGCGCTTTACAACGGTAAGATCAAATATGCCACTGCCGATGTGAGAATCTCCGATGTTGTAGAATATACAGGGGGGCCAGCGAGCCTGCCAGTTAGCGGCTGGACCGGTCTGCAGTGGATTTTCATGAGCCTGACGCTGGTCGCTGCCGTGTTACTAGCTTGGGTGGAGCACTACGATAAAACTCACTTCCCGTCAGAAGCTGATAACTTGTCCCGTTAGAAATTTAGAAAACGGGTAGTAAGAATAGAGCAGAATTGGAAAGACAATAATACACTAAGCACAAATTTCTAACAGGATGACGCATATCCTTCATCATTTCAGACGAAATCGCAGCTACGCCCGGCACGAACGCTGGGGAGTGGTGGCGATGCTGGCCGTCCTAACCGCGATAGTATCGTTGGGGAGTTGGCTAGCTTTCGGCCCAGGGAAACCGGCCGCTTCAGCGACCGATGTTAGCGCAATAGCCATGGCGCAGCCGATCAGCGGAATACCGGCTAACGGCAAGAATTTTTCTACGGCTACCATTACGATTATTGATACCAAGACCGACCAGCCCGTCCCGAACGCTTGGGTGGGTTTAAAAATTAACGACCCGGAACAGCGTACCCCCGAGCGGACTTATAACGGTTGGTATAGCCCCGAACTGAGTCGAGCGTTTTATCAAACTAACGCGCGAGGCCAAGTCGAGTTTGAATTATATTCCCGCGTCTCCGGCTCGATCGATTACCAAGTTTACACGGCCGATCCCGACGCCAAAGATAGCGACCAATATCAAAAGCTGGATACCGTACTCACGGTAGCCTTCGCGCCGGACGAGTCGGAATGATCTAGCGGGAGTGTTTGTCCAATTCCAAGTTGACCAGCAGGTCAGCTTTTTTGTTTTGCTCGCGACGAATATGGAAAAAAGAAACTTTGCCAAATTTCAGGCTCAGCCGATTAACCTCGTCGAACAAAACCCGAAGATTGGCATCTTTTACCCGATATTCACCGGTAAGATGCCGGACCACTAGCTCGCTATCTAATAGGGCTCTGACTTCCACGCTGCCGAGCGAGCCTTTGGCCAGCTTGGCGATCAGTCCCAAACCAAAAATGAGCGCCTGGTATTCAGCCTGATTGTTAGTGGCGATACCGAGAAACTTGGAGACCTGCCTGAGCACTGCCAGCTTATCGTCGCAAACCACCACACCGGCCGCTGCCGGCCCGGGGTTGCCTCTGGCTCCTCCATCAGTATATAGGTGGTATTTGACCATAGAACGCCTGTTCGCAGACCCAATATACAGTATTGACAAAAAATCACAAATATGCTAAGATGTAGTAATAGTCCGAGAGAGGCTAAAACCAACACCAAAACCACCTATGACCGGTCTG
>JAZDLM010000054.1:0-26723 GCA_043801895.1 bacterium | reverse complement strand
GTTATCTATAGTAGGGTGGGCGTAGCTCAGTGGTAGAGCTCCCGGTTGTGGTCCGGGCGGTCGAGGGTCCGATCCCCTTCGCCCACCCCAGTGTAGATAACTGTTTGATAGCATGCTCCCGTAGCTCAGTGGATTAGAGCGGTCCGATTACCGATAAAATTGAAGCCCGCATAGCTCAGTGGATAGAGCGTTGGATTCCGGTTCCAAAGGTCAGGGGTTCAAATCCTCTTGCGGGCGCCATATGAAAATCTTATCGGACAGGTCGGAGGCCTGCCTACCGGCAGGCGGGTTCGAGCCCTCCTGGGAGTGCCAAAGCGCGTGGCTTGATTTATCTCGCGTCTATAGTGGGCGCATAGCTCAGCGGTAGAGCAGTCGCCTCTTAAGCGATTGGCCGAAGGTTCGAATCCTTCTGCGCCCACCAGTCTTCGTCCGTCAGCTGACGGACTACGCCTGGCTTACACTAGCAGATTTATATAAAAACCAAAGCGAAGACCGCCCTGCGTAGTTCTGCTGTACAGCAGAACGTAGCATGGGCTACTCTCCTGATTCTTAAAAGATGGCGCCATCGTCTAACGGTTAGGACATCAGCTTTTCAAGCTGAGAACCGGGGTTCGATTCCCCGTGGCGCTACCAATAAAATCTCCTTTGTGGGACTGTATTTTATTTGACATCCAGCCAACTTGGAACTATGCTCAACCCAGTTAAATCACATTGGGGGGCTATGTGATGCCCCTTGCGAGGAGAGCAGAAATGTCTAGCGCCTTGTCAGATGCTGAACGGGTGGCTCAAATCCGAAAACGGGCGGTCGAAAGAAAATCAGTTCAGCTAGGCGTAAGGTCGTCCCCCGAACAACGATATGAGTCTGCCTGGCTACCACTCATCGAGCGTGCCGCTTCTGAGGGGAGGGATAGAGTCGTGGTGCCGAGTGAGTTCGTCGATGTTGGTGAGGTTGCCGTGCAACGTTGCATTGACACCTTGACAGCCCACGGTTTTTGCGCCACAGCCTCATGGAGGGGTAAAGATCCCGATGGGGAGAAGTACGCGGATGTAGTTGTTCTGCTCGACTGAACCTTGTTGGCTATTGCCCACCAATCATTCTGTTGTCTTACTTACACACCGTTCAGGGCAAGAACGGTGTTTTCTTTTACCCAAGTGCTCCCATTCTCCTTTAACCAAGTTCCCACTTTCCCCCTACGCTTTCAGCTTCGGACGGACTTCGCATCCAGAATGCACCACCAGTAAAATCCTTTATGGGATTGACTTATTTTGTGACAGTAAAGTGAAGCTGGAACTGATAAGATAGGGCCATGGACGAAATTATCAGTCAGGCAAAGAAATATGCCCTCGATGAAATTGAGAAATATGGGACTCCCGCTCCACCGCATTTAGATTTGGCAACCGCAGTAGCCGCTAGGTTGGCTAACGTATTAGGCGCTAATGTAGATATAGTCCAAATTGGGACTTACTTGATGGACTTAAAGTTGGGAGAAGCGGCTCAGGCGGGTAAGCTCGTGGAGCACGCTCGCCTTAGTGCAGAGGCTGCAAGAGATTTCTTGGCACAGTTCAATCTAACTAACGAGATAAGCGAGCAGATTGTAAACTGCGTTGAGGCTCACCACGGAGATCTGCCTTACAAATCACTGGAAGCCGAGATTTGCGCTAATGCTGATTGTTATCGGTTCCTTCACCCGCGGGGCTTTCTTGTCGCCCTTGCCTTTTTAGGTAAGCGGTATGCCGACTTCGATGAGTGTCTAGACTTTATTGAAAAGAAGCTCGAAGAAAAACACTCTATCCTCTCGTTAGATACTTGTAAGGCAGAATTGGAGCCACATTATCAGAAGCTCAAAGAGCAGATAGCCCAAGCTCGGCAGAGGGAATAGATAGCCCATCTCTCCACCCGTTCTCTCTCAGCCAAGTTCCCACTTTCCCCCTACGCTTTCAGCTTCGGACGGACTTCGCATCCAGAATGCACCACCAACCGTGGTTCTACTCACCTAGGGCAGTAGTATTTATAAGGCCAATCTAATACCCCGAGAGAAGTTAGCCCATGCTCTTATTTCATCTATCAGTTGGTTCCAACTCTGCCCCACTAGGGCTGCCAGCGAGAAAATTTAGAATCCCCTCTTGACACCCCTAGGGTGGCCAGATAAACTCAGCGATGTATGCAAACATTTATCGCGCTGTTCAGCGAAGGCGCGTCTAGGGTCGAACAAGTCAATTAATCTACCCAAGGAGACACGATGGACGATCAATTAGACAACGACATATTAGATGATGACGCCACTCCCACTCCCCCAGCTGACGCCACCGCCCCGGGTCATGGTACTGACGGCGATGACGACTGGGACGATGACGATAGTGACGATATTACTCCTGCAGCACCGAAGGACGAAGCAACTGACACTGATGACGATATCGACGCTATCTAATCGGCTGAATTATTAGATGATTTATGAAAATCCGCTCGGGAGTCCCGAGCGGATTTTCGTTACCAGTGGCCAGATTGACAGCCTGACTATAATAGAGCTGTGGGTAATAAATACGACCTCGTGATTATCGGAGCGGGGGCGGCAGGGTTAACTGCCGCTTTATACGCCGTCCGGCGGAAATTATCGACCCTGGTAGTCTCCAAGGACCTGGGCGGGCAAACCGCCGCCACCTTGGATATTGAAAACTATCCTGGCGTGGAGAGCTCGACCGGGCCAGATTTAATGCAAAAGTTCGCCAGTCAGGCCAAGAAATTTGGAGCGGAGATCCAGCTAGATTCGATTAAAGATATTCAGCCAACTGCCGACGGTTTTAATGTCCAAGCTGAGTCAGGCAAGAACTATTACGCGCGGGCCGTGATTTTGGCATTCGGTAAAAGCCCCCGACTACTAGATGTTCCCGGCGAAGCACAATTTCGCAATCGGGGGGTGGTTTATTGCGCCACTTGCGATGCCCCATTGTTCAAGGGCAAGATAGTTGCGGTAGTTGGCGGCGGCAATGCTGCGCTTGATGCCATGTTGCTATTGGAGAAGATCGCTGGCAAAGTTTACCTGATCCATCGCCGCGATTCGTTCCGTGCCGAGGAAGTACTGATCGAGCGGGCTAAACAAAGCGATAAAATCGAGTTTGTGCTTAATGCGGCTATCAAAGAGATCAAGGGGGATCAATTTGTGACTGATGTGATAGTCGAAACCCCAGCCGGCGAGCGAAAGTTGGGGGTGGAAGGCGTGTTCGTTGAAATTGGCCAGGAAGTCCCGAGTGGTTTTGTGAAAAAATTAGTGGAAGTTAACGGGGCCGGGGAAATCGTTATCGATGAACTGAATCAAACTTCGCGCCTCGGCGTGTTCGCTGCCGGCGATGCCACTACCGTAGCATTCAAACAAACTATTATCTCAGCCGGTGAAGGTGCCAAGGCGGCCCTGTCGGTCTATAATTACCTTCAAGGCCCGACCAGCGGCCCAGCTAGCTACGCCAAGTAGATAATTCATATGCGCGAACTTACCCCCACCCCTGCCTTTGAGCTTCCCACTGCCGTTGTCGCTGCGGCTAAGTTATTGGGCTTGCCTGAAAGCGTGTTGGAGCGGCTTAGCCGACCCGAACATGTTTATGCGAGCGACCTATCTATTACCAAAGACAATGGCAGTTTGCTGACTTGCCCAGCCTGGCGCTCGCAACACAGCAGCGCCCGGGGCCCGCACAAGGGCGGGATCCGATTTCATGAAGCGGTAAATGTTGAAGAATTAGTGCAGTTATCGGGGCTGATGACCTTTAAAACTGCCGTGGTCGACATCCCTCTGGGTGGGGGGAAGGGTGGAGCGCAAGTCAACCCCAAGCTTCTGTCCAAGGACGAACACGAGCGGCTCTCACGGGCTTATATCCGTGAATTTGCTAGTGTTATTGGGCCACAGCGCGACATCCCAGCTCCTGACCTAAACACCAATTCGCAAACGATGGCCTGGATGATGGATGAGTACGCTTGCATCATCGGCCGATTGGAGCCTGGGGTGGTCACCGGCAAGCCGACGGCCGTCTTAGGATCGGCTGGCCGAGAGTTGGCTACTTCACGCGGGGGCAAGTTTGTTATTGATCAGTTAGTTCGCCATCTAAGCCTCAAGAAAGTTCCGTTAACAATAGCGATCCAAGGGATCGGCAATGTGGGCGGGAGCCTGGCTAAGCTATTGGCCGACGACAGCCGCTATAAGCTAGTGGCGATTAGCGACACCCAGGGTGCGGTCTATAACCAGACTGGTCTGAGGATCACCAGCATACTGGAGCATAAGGCTGCCACCGGAATGGTGGAAAATTCCGAATATACCCAGGCGATCACTAATAGCGAGCTTTTAAGCCTTTCGGTGGATATCTTGGTATTGGCGGCTATGGAAGACCAGATTACTGCGCAAAACGCGGCGGACATTCAAGCCAAAGTCATCCTTGAACTAGCCAATCATCCGATTACCAGCGAGGCAGACCTGGCATTGGCCGATCGAGGGATTACGGTGGCTCCTGATATCCTAGCTAACGCGGGCGGGGTGGTGGTGAGCTATTTTGAGTGGGCGCAAAATCGACAAGGCTATTACTGGGACGAAGCCGAGGTTAACAGTCGGCTCGAAAAGATCATGACCAAAGCCTTTGTTGAGGTACTGGTGGCAGCTGAACAATATCAAACTAGTCTGCGAACTGCCGCGTATGTGGTAGCCTTAAGGAGGCTGGGGGATGCCATGCGCTTGCGTGGTATGTTGTCTTCTGCGACGACGATTGCCAAACCGCTATAGTTTTAACTTCATCCCTGTCATGAAACTGCAAGGCTTTGTCATCTACTCTACCCCAACCTGCCACTACTGCCATCAATTAAAAGACTGGTTAACTGAAAATCGGATTGCTTTTCAGGAGAAGGATGTCGTGAGCGATATTGTCGCTCGGCAGGAGATGGTCACCAAAAGTCAGCAGATGGGCGTGCCGGTCAGCGTTTTGCAATTCACGGACGGCAAACAAGTCAAAGAAGAGGTGGTGACAGGCTTCGACCAAATGCGGTTAAGTCGGCTGCTCAGCATCAGAACTTAGCCGTTCTAGCCTAACGGTTCGGGCAATCACATTGTAATTAAATCCCCGCCGGCTTAAGTACGCCGCGATGTTTTGAAATTGTTCGCGCCACGGTCGGCCGGTTAGTTTAACGAATCGGCGGCGAGCCAATTCCAGGGCCGCCTGTTCTTCTAGTTGAGGATCTAGTTTTGCTAAATTGACTTTGGCTACCTCGCGAGAAAATCCCCGCTGGAGTAATTTGGACTCGATTTGCCGACGGCTGCGGCGACCATTCGCCACCGAGGTAGCAAGTTGCTCGGCGGCCAGGTTGTCGTCAAGCAATCCAGCCTCCTTTAATCTTTTAATGACCTCGGTAGTGGCGCCAGGCGTGAACTTGCGGCTGAGTCGCTGGTGCATCTGGGCGATGCTGCGCGGACCGTAGCGGAGTAAGAGTAGTGCATATTCCCAAGCGGTGTTATGGGATTGTGAACGCTCTAACTCGGTTAAAAGTTTTGGGGTCAGAGTAAGACCTGGCTTAAGGCCCAACTTGATCGCTACCAGCCGATCAAGCCCGCGATGGAATTTCCCGTCGACAAACAAGTTGACTCGTTCGGGGTTTTTGGTCTGCGGACTTATCTTAGTAATTTCCATCCCGTTAGAAATTCGTGCTTTATATAACTCTAGGTAAGCTCTGCCCCGTTTAGGCCGCCCGTTATCTAAACTTCTAGCGGGACAGGTACCACTTTTATTGTAGCTGAAACCCTTTATAATAAGGGCTGCGATAAATAATCAGTCTCAGTCTTACTTTTCATGGCCAAAGACAAGTTCTATATTACTACCTCGATTATCTACTCTAACGCCGAACCTCATATTGGATTTGCACTAGAGTTGTTGCAGGCCGACGCGATTGCCCGCTGGCAGAGGCTGCAGGGAAAGGACGTCTATTTTTTGACCGGTACCGACGAATACGGCGTAAAAATTTATAACAAGGCCGCTGAGCAAGACAGGGAACCGCAAGCCTGGGTGGATGAGGTGGCTGATGCCGTCAAGCTGCTCATCGATAGGTTAAATATTTCCAACACCGATTTCATTCGGACGACAGACCAAAAGCGCCATTGGCCAACCGCCCAAAAAGTTTGGGAGGAGCTGGCCGCTAACGGCGATATTACCCTTGGGCACTATTCTGGGTACTATTGCGTTAACGATGAGGCCTACATTACTAAGACCGAAGCCGAATCCCCGGAATACGCGAACAAAAAAGTTATCCAGCTAGAGGAAGATAACTATATGTTCAAGCTCGGCCGCTATACGCAACAACTAACCGACTTTTTGAAAGAGCCAAACCGGATTGTCCCCGCCCATCGGGCCAAGGAGATGATTAATTTTGTTCAAGGCGGGCTAACCGATATCAGCTTCTCTCGCCCCAAAGACAAGCTGTCTTGGGGGGTACCCGTGCCGGGTGATGACTCCCAGGTCATGTATGTCTGGTGCGACGCCCTAACTAACTACATCAGCGCCATCGGCTATATCAACAACCCAGACCAGTTTAAAAAATATTGGCCGGTCGATGTTCATGTTCTGGGTAAGGATATTTTGCGCTTCCATGCTCTCTTCTGGCCAGCCATGCTAACTGGAATTGGCGAAGCTCTGCCGAAACAGATTTTAGTACACGGGCATATTTTATCTGATGGTCAAAAGATGAGTAAGTCGCTTGGGAATGTTGTAGACCCGATCGAGCTGATTGACCAATGGGGCGCCGATGCGGTGCGCTACTACTTGCTGCGGGAAATCCCAACCCTCGAAGACGGCGATTACTCTGCCGCTCGCTTTGCCGAAGCATATAATTCTGGTTTGGCTAACGAATTGGGCAATTTAGTTAGTCGCACTTTGAAACTGGCCGGTGGCGTAGTCCCGCCCCAAGTCAAGGATGTGGCGACTGGATTCCGCGTGGATAACACATTGGTTGCCAGACAAGATTTAATGACTGCGTCAATGTATGAAGCCGTCGCCAAGCTGGTACAAGGTTTTCGGCTCGATAAGGCGCTAGAGCGCATCTGGTTGTATATCGGCGAAGCTGGTCACGAAGAAAATAACGAGTGGGTTGGCGGGCTTAATGCTCTAATTGATAAAACCAAGCCGTGGAGCAACCCAGAGCTGAAAGACTCTGCTGTATATGTCGTGCTTGAGTCGCTACGCCATATCAGTATCGCTCTCTACCCCTTTCTCCCTGCCACTTCCGATCGGATTCGTCAGCAGTTAGGGCTTGAGCCGATTAATCCAGACACTTTTGATTTTTCCAAAGAAACTCAATGGGGCGGGCTGTCGGGGGGTCACCAGTTAGGCCAATCCGGGATCCTTTTCCCTAAGCAGGAGGGTAAATAATGTTGGGGGCAATTTTATCGTTGGTCGCAGTCGCCACTGACGCAATTTATCTCACCACCACAAAAGTTTTTCTACGCCGATTCGGTAAATTTACCAGTCGGGAATTTGGCTGGTTTTTATTCGCCGGGATAGTCGCAATCTTACTAATCGTCGTACCACTCATTGGCCACTGGCCAACAAGCGAAGAGTTTCGCGGTACATTCGGCTGGCTGATTATTGCCGTAATTCTAGCCTGCGCTCAAAATCTGCTGTTTTTCTGGGGGATGGAGCACGAAAAAATTTCTGAGATAGAACCATTTTTATTATTCGCTCCGTTGGGCGGCATCGTTATTATCAGCCTGTTTTATTCCGGCGAACGTTTCGTGCAAGTATATGTTGCCGTGGTGATTGCTAGTCTGGTATTGCTTTGGAGCCATTATCGACGCCACCATGTTGCACTAAGCCGCGGGATTTGGGCGATTATCGCCTTTATTGTAATCAATGGTTTTGAGTTGGTTATATTAAAACGGCTACTGGCCGTCTATTATCCCCTGACCCTCTATCTCTTCCGCTGTCTTCTCATCCTCCTGGCTTTAACTTTTATTGTTAAGCCTCGGATCACCCTAATTAAACCGCATCATTTGCCGTATTTCGGCTTTCTTAGTTCGCTAGTCGTCTGCTCGATCTGGGCCGTCTACTCCGCCTATCAAATCCGCGGGATGTCAGAAACTCTCTTTGTATTTACCCTTTCCCCGATCTTGGTTTATTGGCTATCAGCGATTTTCCTCAAAGAAAAATGGCAGATCAGAGCCGTGCTAGCCAGTGTGGCTATAGTTATCTTGGTGGCTTGGGTATCTTTGTTAAAATAGACAGTCATGACTCTTGCCGATACCCACGTACATCTCAACTTCCCAGAATTTCGGGAAGATATGGAAACCGTCATTGCACGGGCCTTTGCTGGTGGCGTAGCTACCATGATCAATGTCGGAACTGACGCGCAGACATCGCAAGAGTCAGTTAACTTGGCTGAGCGCTATGCCACAATTTATGCCACCGTCGGAATTCATCCTCACTTTGCCGATGCCTTCGAGTCGCAGCTGGACCAAATTAGGAGCTTGGCGCGACACAGTAAAGTAGTAGCAATTGGCGAGGTTGGGCTGGATTACTTCCGCAATTTATCTGCCCATTCACGGCAAATCGCCGCTTTTAAATCTCAATTAGACTTAGCCATCGCGGTCGGTAAACCAGTAGTGTTACATTGCCGCGACGCCTATACCGAAGCGCTGAGTATCCTGGAGGAAGATTATCTCCCACGATTAAACGGTCGGGTCCCCGGCGTAATCCACCCATTCGCTGCCGGTCTGCCTTACCTCCAACAATTTCTCAAGCTAGGCTTTTATATTGGTATCAATAATCTGGTCACTTACCCCAAAAGCGTCGCTCTGCGTGACGCCATCATAGCCCTGCCGCTCGAGCGGTTGGTTATCGAAACCGACTGCCCTTACCTTCCCCCGCAAAGTCTTCGGGGAGGGCGATGCGAGCCAGCTCATGTGATAGCCGTGGCTCGCGAATTAGCCCAACTCAAAGGTGTTCCGGTAGAGCAGATCGAAGAAATCTCTACCCAAAATGCTCGAACAGTTTTTAACTTAAATTAGATGCGCAAACAAAACATCAATACGCCTATCTTCTGGCTGCAGGATAGCGGCTTCTCGGCCTACCTGGTTGGGAACCAAGTCCGAGACCGGCTACTTAGCCTAGAATCCGATCGGTTCGACGTCGATGTAGCCACTAATGCCCTCCCTCGACAAACGATGTCGGTGCTGAATAAAAATAACATCATCCCCTCCTCGGTAGATGAAAAGTTTGGGGTAGTCACCTTCCGCTACGAGGATGTCGTCTATGAAATAACCACCTTTCGACAAGATATTTATAGTTCGGACTTTGATCAGATCAAGCGCTATCCAGATTTGATCAAATTTGTTCAGGTAGCGGCTGAAGATGCGCCCCGGCGCGATCTTACCATCAACGCGATCTACTTCAATCCTAAAACCAGGAAATACTTGGATTATGTCGGCGGGATGCCGGACATTAAGAATCGGGTGATTCGGATGATCGGCGATCCTAAGATCAGATTTCAGGAGGACCCGATCCGACTATTACGGGCCGTGCGGTTTAAGCATCTGCTTGGGTTTAAGTATGATCCGGCCACCCTGCGAGCGATCCAAGCGGGAGCCCGTCTGATCAAAAAACTATCCCCTAGCATCGTCAAAAAAGAACTGCGTAAGCTGCAATCCCTCCCCGGCTACAATCTGAAGATCCGCCGCGAGCTGCAAGACCTCGGATTAATCCAAGCTCTCTAGGCTTGGCTTATGGGTGGCTTGAGCAGAGCCTCGGCCTACTGAATCGGCAAAAATTATTTTTCCTCCCTCGATACTGATCACCTGACTCGCCGGCACCACTAATTCGTGATGAGGTTGCCCGAGCGGGAGCACCGGGCCGATGTAGTATTTTTGGATTCGCGAACCGATCGTATCGAACAAAAAGTCTTTTACCGTCCCCAGGGTTTCACCACTTTCAGTCTCTGCGCGGAAATCGATCAGCGTGTTTTTAGCGGCGATCAGTTCCGGGAGACCGACTACCTCTCGCGGAGCGATGATTGAATTGCGGTCACGCGCCACGACCATATGAGGACCGTATTCGACAATGTCGGCTGGGACCACTACCGGCCAGGTTCGGAAGAAGCTGGTTTTATTTAACAAAAAAGCTGCTACTCGCTGCTCCTTACTATTTACCGCCCAGCTCACCACACGCCCCAACACCTCTCCGGTTTCCAGGTCCAAGACCGGCATGTCGTGAACTGTGCTGATTTGCCGCAGATTCATCTCTCACCTCTCCTGCCTAAAGTATATCGCAAATCAACTGAAGTCACCCCGAAGGAGTATATAATATGTAATTAGTTATCCTATGCGGCAATATTCACTTCAACTCGGTTTGCTGGTGGTAGCAATGGCGGTGGGCTTGGGTGGCTGTTTCGGGTTCTCGCCATCGCTGCCCGCTAGCGAGGTAATAGCCAGATTCTCGGACAATTTGGCTAGTTTAAAAACCTTCCATTATGAGGCCGATCTTAATCTGAGTGGCAATGTTCCGACTGTGCTAGGCGAAGACTTAGCCAGTCCGCGGATTGCTTTCGAGGGCGATGTAGCTAACCAAAATCTTACCTCGCCTCAATTTACCCTCTCGGCCCAGGTTCGCGCCAACTCCTCTGCGGGGCCGGTGGTCATCGCTGGCCAGATGGTTGGACTGTCTGGAGCCACCTATTTTCGCTTATCCGATCTCGTGCTACCTACTCTGCTACCCGTATCATTGGGGGCAGACGCGAGATGGTACCGAATTAAACACCCGGTAACCGATTCCAGTCAGCCTTCCGACCGGCTCGGGGTAGAGGAAACGCTAGTGTTAACTCCCGATCAAGCTCTAGTAGTCAAGGAAGCGATCGCCCAGCATTCGTTATTTGAAGTTGTCGAACAGTTGCCCGGCGCAATTATTGGCGGGCAACCCTCCTACCACTATCGGGTGCGGTTTGATCAGGCTGCCGCCCAAAACTTGCTTGAACAACTTGATCACGCCCTTGCCCTAAAATCGTCCGAGCCTGATTTTAAACTAATCTCCAACTACGAACCGGAAATTTGGATCAACCGGCGAACTTTCCAATTGACCCAACTCAAACTCACCGACAGCTATCTATCGTCGGGTCGCTCGATCGGGTTTGAGTTTGTTTTGCGACTTAGTCGCCCCAACACTAAAATTACCGTCTCGGCGCCCAATACCGCTGAAGAATTTCGGGGGCCAGACCTACTTAAAGAATTACCGCTTCTGCAGTGGTAATCTTCGCCGCTATTCTCTCTATATTAGAATCTGTGCTATCAGCACACCTTGAGCGGCGCAGCCAACCGTAGCTCGTGAACACAAGGCAGCCCACCTTCGCTAAAGCTACGGTGTGCAACCTGCACACTCAAGTTTCGTTATAAACCTTATTCGTTATCCGATAGGATACCTCTAGCGGCGCAGCCAACCGTAGCCTTGGCGTAGGTTGGTGGGTCCGGAAGGAATCGAACCTTCATCAATTGCTTAAAAGGCAACTGCTTTACCACTAAGCTACGGACCCGCCCAGACAGAGTACTTTTACCACTAAGCTACGGACCCAAACCTCGAGCAACTAAAACGCTCAGATTCTAGTTTATAAGGTTTAAGCTGTCAAACCAAGCTACCTGGCTCAAGGCCGTGGTAAAATAGCTTTATGCGTAGAGTGGCAATTGCCTTAATGGCCGCAATTTTGACGACTGGCTTAGCGCCGATGACGCTAGCCACGCCGACCTCCCCGCTTGCCATCCAGCAGACTACCCCCAACGATCCATATTACGGGCAGCAATGGTATCTGCGGACGACTAAGGTGAACTCGGCCTGGGAGGCGACCGTCGGCGTTGGTAGCACAGCCATCGCGGTGATCGACACCGGGGTAGATATGTCTCACCCAGATTTGGTCGGGCGGCTTTGGACTAACAACGACGAAACTCCTAGCAACGGTATCGACGATGACCATAACGGGTACACTGATGATTATTATGGCTACAACTTCATGGATAATAACGCCAATATCGCGGATGTCCACGGTCACGGTACGGGGATCGCTAGCATTATTGCCGCTACCGCCAATAACAGCCAAGGACTAGCGGGCATCAACTGGAACGCCAAAATTATGGTGTTGAAAGCGCTCGACAGTCTCGGGGGCGGAGACTTCGACGATGTAGCGCAGGCCATGAGATACGCGGTGGACAACGGCGCCCAGGTCATTAACATGAGTTTTGGTTCAGATGTTAGTTCCGCGGTTCTAGCTAGTGCGGCGGATTATGTGATTAGTCGCGGAGTACCAATGATCGCGGCCGTTGGGAACAAGAGCAGCTCTCAGGTCTATTATCCGGCTGCCTATCCCCAAGTGGTCGCCGTTACAGCGGTAGATCAAAACAATCAACATCCCAACTTTGCCAACACCGGCTCGGCTATTGATATCTCTGCCCCTGGCACCAATATCGTGATGGCTGGCCCGACCGCCAGCGGTGCCTATGTGGTGGGCGACGGCACCTCTTTCGCCGCAGCGCAGGTGACCGGGATCATATCATTGATGTTGGCACGGATGCCCAGTCTGTCAGTTCAGCAGATCGACAATATTCTGCGCACCACAGCGGACCCTATTGGCTACGGCTCAGATAAAGCAATTTTGTTTGGCGCCGGCCTGGTCAATGCCGACAAAGCCGTCCGCTATCAATCGCAAACTTTACTCGGCCGGGCCTCGGTGTCCGGTAGTCCAGCAGCAGCGGACGGCGCGGCGGCGGTAACCGTGGTCGTCACCGTATCCAACGATTTTAATCAACTACTTCCCAACACGAAAATCCAAGCCACCATTACCGGCGCCAATAATATTGTTAACGGACAACCAGTTACCTACGGGCAGCCGATTGATCTTGGCAACACTAATACTAGCGGCCAAATTACATTCACTGTTTCGTCTACCACGCCCGAAGATAAACAAGTTGCGCTGATCAATCCAGCCACTAGCGCTCCCTTGGCTAGCGTGGTCGTTTCATTTAAGCCTCTCGCCCATCCGGTCTATAAAATGCAATGGGTCGGGCAGAGCCCCTATCCCGCCTTGCCACTTGGGGGAACCGCCTCGCTTTGGGTGGAGATAAAAAATGTAGGGAATGTAGCGTGGGTGAGCGACCCGAATTCGCAGAGTGCCCGCGGCCAGATTCGTTTGGGCACCGATCGGCCAAGAGATCGAGCTAGTTCATTTTATGATTCCAGCTGGCCGGCCAATAATCGGGTTGGCTATCTGGGTTCAAAAATTATTCAACCGGGCGAGACTGGCCGATTCACTTTTACGATTAAAGGACAAGCGATCGGCGCCAGCCGGGAGTACTTTACGCCAGTGATCGAATACATAACCTGGCTGAACGATCTGGGCATCTATTGGGATGTCAATGTCATTAGCTCCGGTGCCACGAATAATGCTGATCAGGGGCAGTCAGCGGCCCAGGTCAATCCTAACCCAGCAGCGTATCAAGCCGAGGTGCAGAGCCGATCTCTTTCTGAACTTATCTTATCCCCTGGCCAAACTACAGCTCTGGGGGTAGGTTTTCGTAACATCGGTTCAGCGGCTTGGTTAGGCCAAGGAGTGGGGGCGCAGGCGTTCGGAGAAGTGCGCCTAGGAACCGCGTTGCCCTTCGACCGCTCAAGTATCTTGTACCAACCTACTTGGATTAGCGCCAATCGAGTATTGGCCTCGGGCTTTACCATCCCGCCCGGTGCTACACTAGATCTCCAATTCACTATCACCGCTCCGACTACCCGAGGGACCTATCAAGAGAATTTTCAGTTAGTCGCCGAACATATTACTTGGTTCGGCCCGGTCTTTGGTTGGCGGATTATTGTTGAGTAATCAAATGAACTTCTACTTTACGGCCGCACTATTGGGGTTGGTCCAGGGGCTCACCGAATTTTTGCCGGTCAGTTCGTCTGGCCATCTCGTCGCGGTACGGGAAATTTTTCAATGGCCCGATCAGGGCGCTTTGTTTGATGCGATATTGCAACTGGCCTCCGTTACTGCTTTGCTGATCTATTTTCGCAAAGATGTTGGCGCGATCATTCGTAGCTTGAACTCCAGGCTGGCCACGCATGCCACCAATCAATCCCGCCGGCTGCTATGGCTACTGGCCATTTCTACGGTGCCGGTAGTGGGAGCGGGCTTGTTATTCCCTAAGTTGTTCGAAGAGACCGCTCGCGGGCTGCTTCCGGTAGCGGTCATGACCATTTTTGTTGGTTTAATTTTTATTGTGGTAGAACGGATCGCCAAAGGCCGTAAGAGTCTCGGTAAGCTCACATTTTTTGACGCCCTTGCCATCGGGGTGGCGCAAATGGCGTCTTTGTTGCCGGGGGTATCCCGCTCTGGCTCCTCGATCGCCACCGGATTATATGTCGGACTAAAACGCGAAGAATCGGTTCACTACGCTTTCCTCATGGGAATCCCCGCCTTGCTCTTGGCTGGTGGCTATGCCTTGCTGCAGGTGGAGTTTGGTAATCTGGCGATTGACTGGTCGATTTTGGGAATCAGTTTTGCCGTCGCGTTTTTCAGTAGTCTGGTCGCGATTTGGTTTATGATGCAGTGGTTCAAGCGGCATCGGCTATATGTCTTTGCTGTCTATCGCATTATTTTAGGGATCGGCCTAATCGCTTGGTATCTCTGGCATGCTTGAAGATATTTCCCATATCAACCCCTACCTGGCAGTAATGGTGGCTGGCATGTTGCCGGTTCTTGAACACGGTACGATGCCCCTGGCTCTCGCCTATCACTTGCCTCTGCTCCCCGCCCTGGCAGCTAGTCTAGTCGGTAATTTTATTTCAGTTTCTTTGTTATTGTGGTTGCTTGGCCCACTAACTACCTGGGTTCGCTCGTGGCACCCAACAATCGATAATTGGTTTGAACGCTTCTTTGCCAAAACCCACCGTAAACACTCCACCGACTTTGACCGTTGGGGCAGTCTATTTCTTATGATAATAGTTTCGATCCCGCTACCATTCATTGGCGGGACCTGGACGGGGACTTTACTAGCCCACCTATTCGGCATTCGTTATTGGCGAGCCGTTCTATTTGTTTTGATCGGCTCGGCCATTGCTACCACCGCGGTGGCCCTGGTTAGCCTAGGTGGAATTTCTGCCTTTCGGGCTATAATATAGCCATGGAAAATCGGGTTGTTGATCCAAAGGCCCAGCCAGAGGAAGAGGAATTGGATGTCAGCTTACGCCCCAGGGACTTTTCCGGGTATGTTGGCCAAGAGAAAATCAAGGCAGGTTTGAAAATCGCCCTCCAGGCAGCCAAGCAACGGAGTGAGCCCCTAGACCACATTTTATTGTTTGGCCCGCCGGGTTTGGGCAAAACCACCCTGGCTAACATCATCGCCCGCGAAATGGGGGTGGGTCTAAAAACTACCTCGGGGCCGGCTGTTGAGCGGGCGGGCGACTTAGCGGCGATCTTAACCAATCTTCAGGACGACGATGTGTTGTTCATTGATGAGATCCATCGGCTCAGCCGACCGGTAGAAGAAGTATTGTATTCGGCGATGGAAGACTACTGTTTGGATATTATGGTGGGCAAGGGACCATCAGCCCGCTCGCTTAAACTTGATTTGCCGAAGTTCACGCTAATTGGCGCGACTACTCGCACCGGTCTGATGTCCTCTCCCTTACGCGATCGCTTTGGTTCGACTTACCGACTGGATTTTTACGAATTGGCGGATATTGAAAGAATTCTTGAGCGGTCAGCCAGAATTTTACAGATCGACTTACCGGCTGATGCAGCTGCGGTCATTGCCCGCTCGGCCCGTTCCACGCCTCGGACCGCGAATCGGATCTTAAAACGGGTGCGCGATTTCGCGTTGGTTAAAAACAACGGTCAAATTACTCCGACCACCGTGGAAGAAGCGCTTAAATTGATGACGATCGACGAGGCTGGGCTCGACGAAGTTGACCGCAAAATTTTGTCTGTGCTAATCACTCAGTTCAATGGCGGCCCGGCCGGGGTTAGCTCTTTAGCGGCAGCGATCTCGGAGGAAACCCAGACCATCGAAGATGTTTACGAGCCCTACCTGATCCAACAAGGCTTCCTGCGGCGGACTGCGCAGGGGCGGCTGGCCACCCCGAAAGCCTACAGCCACTTAAAGATCGAGCCCAAACCAGCATTATTGTAAAACTATGGCGATCATCATTATTTTCTACATCGTATTTCTGCTGATGACCCTTGGTTATGTGGTGGTTAATGTTTATAACTTGATGCGGTTTAGGTCGGAAACCGGTATCGTGCATCGCGAATCAACCGCCGTCATCTTTCTTTATCTCACCGTAGTAGTTATCATCCTGATCGCTTCTATTACTGGAGCAGTATTTAGCTATAGTTTATGAGCGACATCGACGAGATTTTAGAGCCAGGCGAGAAGATCGAGCGAACTTATCGGCGCCATTGGTTTAATTTAGTCGCGCCGGTAGTTTGGTCGATGGCCATGTTGTTGCCACTAGTGGTCATCAACCTATTATTAAGTAATTTGGCTTATGGAGCTGAGCCGGCCGTCAAATCCAGCCTGTGGTTGTTTGGCGGAGCGTATCTAGTTTTTGTGACCAGCTTTTTGATGATGCAATGGATCATCTGGTACCTCGACGTTTGGTTTATTACCCGCAATCAATTAATGGATATTCAGCTTGTCTCTTTATTTAATCGCCAGATTTCTCAAGTGGCGCTTAATCAGGTTCAGGATGTTCGGGTAGATATCAAAGGCTTGCTCGCCTCGGTGCTAGATTACGGTGATCTTACCGTTGAGTCGGCTGGCCGCGAAGGGTTTTTCCAGTTGCGTTCTATCCCCCACCCCCATGATGTAGCTCGAACTATCCGGGAATTTTGCGAAGCCTATCGCCAGCAGTCTATGCATGTGACCATGTCGCAGGTTAGTCGTCCAACCGAGCGATTGGGCGATGTGTTGATCGACCAGGGCAAGTTAGTGCACCACGATTTGATGAAAACATTAGCTGAGCAGCAGCTTAGCGGTCAGCCTCTCGGGCAAATTCTACTGCGTGAAGGGCTGATTTCCCGCGAGGATCTAGTTCAAGCACTCGGCCATCAATACCACATGCCGAGCATTGACCTGTCGCGCTATGAAATTGACGCCAATTTGATCAAGCAACTCCCGGCCGAACTCGCCCGCAAATATACCGTGATACCAGTGTCGCGGTCGCTTGAGAGTATGACCCTGGCCATTGCCGACCCATCTCCCGACAAAGTCGGCGAATTAGCCTCGCAGATGGATATCCCATTAGCTTTTATGGTAGCGGATGAAGACTATATCAAGGAGGCCATCATCGGCTACTATGCTTCCGGGGCCAGGCCCTCACCCAATAGTCACCCTCCAGAGGAGGAGAGCCCTAGTCCTAATGTCGAGGGTGGCGGTGGAGAATAGACAACCTACCAGACCAATCTCCATCTCTGTCTGTCAAGCAGTCGGAAGGCTCCCCTTGACTTTTCTCCGGAAATGTAGTATAATTAGACAATTACCCCGGTAGCGTCTAAAGGCGTTAAACCCCAAAATAAAAGCGATGTCAGACTGGAGGGAAAAGTTTAAAGCGTGGTTGGCTATCCCCCGCAACCGAACTCGAGCCACAATTGGCTTAGTTAGCGTAGCGGGAGTGGTCATCGCGCTGTTTTTGATTCCCCAGTTAGATAATCTAGTTAACCTATCTGGGAGTAAGGCAAGTATCGCCTGGCCGTCCAGTTGGGGCAAGACCGTTCAGCTACCGCCGGTTGGTTCTGGATACGCCCGAGAGCGCGTCGCCTTGGTCGCCGCCACTCAACCCGATGCAAATAAAAAATACTGGCTCTATGCTCTAGGCGGCATTTCTAATAACGGTTCGGGTATGCCATTAGCCGATGTCTTTCGGCTTGAGCTGGATGCCGACGGTAAGGTGATGACCAGTTCGGCTTGGCTGTGGCCCGGCAATGGCGGGGTGCCGGCGATGAAGTTTGGGCATGTGGAACCCCGGACGGTAATCCACGGCGACTATCTGTATGTAATTGCTGGCGATGCTCATGTTATGCCCGCTAATCCGGGGATCTCCACGGCCGGTATATACTCCACCATCGAACGGTTAAACTTGACTGACCCATCGGTAGGCTGGGAAATCTATGCAGTGCTGAGCGGCGTAAACTTCTACCCCGAGGTGGCGGTTTTTAATGACAAACTTCAAATTGTTGGCGGGGTTTACGGGTTTGTTAACGGGTTGGTCAGTCCAGCGGCGGCTAACACCCGGGCCGCTGCCGATAAAGCAGTTTTAACCGCCGCCGGAGTGGCTTTGGGCCGCACAATTCAAACAGTGCCCATCACGCCCTACAACAATATACCCATCGGTTTCGATGCCGCAGCTTTTTCCACCGAACTTACCGCCGGGAGAATTGTAACTACGGTTGGGACTCACATCCAACTCACTCTCGATAAAGCTAAGGGCCAACCCTTTGTCGTCGCCGATTACCAAACCTTTGATTTGGGGCACGACTATACTGGCGCAGACCTCATGCGGTTCTTCCCTGACAACCCTCATGGGCTACTAGTTAGTAACGCCTCGCCGCACATACCCTTGGTTCAGGGGCGGGTTGGACATAAGTTAGTGGTAAATCAGAAAAGTCTTTGGGTGATCGGTGGGATGACTTGGTCGCCCCAAACTACCCACAGCATCTTTGGTAGCCCAATCACCACGGTCAGCCGAGCTTGGGTAATTACTGACTCAGCTTATCCCATACCGACGACTGGCGATCCAGATGGTAGCCAATGCCGGATTTACGCTAGCGGTGGCTCGAGCGACTATCGGTTTATGGGTAATACCGTCTATCGCTGGAACGGCAGCGCCGCCTGGGTGGGCACTAATCCTGATACCAATGGTGGCACCACTCTTGATCCTAAATATAAGCTCGAGGTCAAAGACTATACTCAAGGCGCTCTAACCAATACTTCCGGGCTGGCTTCATTTGGTCTATCACCTTTTATGCTGACCGGTGACCCGCGCAGTTTAATTACCGCTGGTGGGGTATCGAATGCTCAGC
Organism: bacterium; assembly: GCA_043801895.1. Taxonomy (GTDB): domain Bacteria; phylum Patescibacteriota; class Kazan-3B-28; order Kazan-3B-28; family Kazan-3B-28; genus JAZDLM01. The sequence goes on along the minus strand of JAZDLM010000054.1, from coordinate 7,666 downwards.
CTGGTTGGCATTATCAAAGTATTACTGCCAATTTTGAGACTTCCTACTACTGCTATATTCCAATCAAATCTCGAGTGGAGTCGTTCTCGCTAAGCGGAACGAGCAGTTGGCAACCTGAAGCTAATATTCCAACTCCGCCAACCGGCGAAGCTGGTGCCGGCGTCTTTAGCCTAGATAGCTTTGGGATCCAAAATTATATCCTCGGGCTCAATAGCCATCAGTTGGCTAGCGGGACATCGTCATCAGTTCGGTCAGCCGATGTACTGGGCGCCGCCCCGCCCTACTCTTTCCCATCCTACCCACCGGGGGATGTACCCCCCAGTCTCGGCGTATCATTAGTCGGTTCGGCCAACGAGGCCAACTCGGCGCTAGGCTGGTCATACCCGATCGCTGTTGGCGCCAAAGTTGGTAGTAGCGTGGCGGTGGCCGGTGACTATTTCTACAAAATTGGTGTGGCTATTGGTTCCGGAGCCAGCAGCGCGACAGAAGTTGAAGTGTTAGGCCCGATCGATTTAGGGATAAAGCCCGATGCGACTAAGTCGAGTCTGACCATTCTCCCGACCACGATCGGCGACGATGGCTATGCTTACGCCAACGCGGTATTTCAGTTGAAAAACAAAAGTGGCGAACCATTGGCGGGAGTTAATGTTGGGATCAATTCGAGCAAAAATGCCGATATCGTCATTTGCCCGGCTAATCCCTATTCCGGTGGAGCTGGCGCTCAGGCTAGCTGTAAGGCGCCTGGTGCGGTCGATGCATTAACCGCTGTCACTAACGCCGATGGGATCGCGGCGCTCGGAGTTCGGTCTAAAGATTTAATGAATAACGGCGACAGCTACCCGATCTCCATGAATCTAACCGGATATTGGTGGGTGGACCAACTAGACGGGTCAAAGGATAGCCCAACCGGCTCTTTCTCTCCCGCCCCATTTTCATTGGCGGCTCAACACATCCCATTCAATTTAAATTCGAGCACTTGTTTTCTAGAGGCTCAGACTAACAATTGCCTGACCGAAACCGCGATCCAATTATTAGCCAATGGAACAGCGCGTGTCCGGGTCCAGGCTACCCTGAAGGATAATTCCCAAGGCGGCTACGGCCCGCGCATACTCGAGCCTACCGATGGCTATCTGATCCAATTGGTCTCCGATCGTAATCTGGCCGGTCAAGCCGCAGCCGACGCGATTATTCCAGAGCAGAGTTACGATAAAGACGGCCAGGTCAGCTTCTTGGTGTCATCCCCTACTCCGGGGCAAGCCAAGCTCACCGCTCGCTATCAATACAAACCAGATGGCACCCCATTGCTCGATCCGCTGATCGAAGCCTACCGGCCCTGGGTGCCGTTGATTGATCGCGATCTGACGATTACCTTCACCGGCCAAGCCGGGACTATTACCCCAGCCCAAACGACCCAGGGCGATGGTCCGCTTGAACTAACCCTTACTGGCGTTGGGACTAATTGGTCGTCCGGTAATACGACTGTGTCGATCACTCCTCCTCCGGTAATCACTTTTGCTAAATCAGGAGGCGGCGATATTAGCACTTTAGACTTGAGGGTTGGAGGCGCTGTCGTTGATCTGCAAGTATCGGCCGGGAGTAATTATACCGATCAAGTCATCGCCTTAAGTATCAATACTGGCAAAGGATCTTTAATCGATAATGCCGGTGCCAGTGTTAATACTCTGGCGTTAACCACCGATAACACCGGTAAAGCCACTTTTAAGTACCGCCCGGGAGGCGATGCAACTGATTGGGGGATAGACAAGATTTTGGCCAGACTTGCTACGGGCACCGCACGCGAACTATTGTTGCCGATCAAGCAAAACCCACCTGCGACTAACTACAAGATTGAAATCCTGGTTGACCCGAGCGTTCTGGGGGCAAAGACTCGGGTGATCCGCGCTCGGGCGACATATGCTTTAACTAACCAACCAATTGCCGAATCGGACATAGCATTTGGGGTGGGTAATAACGGCGGCGGTTCGCTGGGTGCCGAGACAGCCAACACTAATAGCCTAGGGATCGCTCAGATCGCCTATTTTGGGGATACGACCGGGGTTAATGGGAAGATCATCATTTCAGTCAACTATCATAACGAGTTTGTCTTTACTCAGTTGACGGTCGATAACTCCGTCGCCACTCCACCGGGGAATATTACCAAGGGCGCTGTGACGGTAGCCTCTCCGACCCAGATCAAAATTGCCGATGTCAGGATTCCCGACAACGCTATGGTGGGGGGTTGGGCGGTGAAGGTCGATACTACTTATGGTGCCGGCGCTGATCAATTTCACGAAATCCAAAACTATCTCTTCACTGTCAAGGCCAGGGCCGCCAGTCTGGTCCCCTACATTACCAAAGTTAGCCCAGCGGCGAGCGAGCGCGATCGGGCCGGAGTTCAATTATTAATTACCGGCGTCGATGTTAATTTTAGCGGGCCGTCGGCCCAGAATATCGCGGCCACTCTAACTCATTCATACGATAACACTAAGATTCTAACTGCTTCAGCGGTAAACAATCTGACTGATTCTACCGGGAAAACGATGACCGCTACTTTCGATTTCCCTGCTAGTGCTCTGCCCGGCTATTACAACTTTAAAGCCACCTGGCCGGTAGCGGGCGGTGGCACCGTGACGGTGAGTATGCCGGGGAGTTTCGATTTCCTGATTCGGCCGAATGATGTGGCCAGCGGCTATTTCATTAATTTCACCGCCTCCCCCACCAGTTTGCCGGCTGACAACACCGCCACCTCGGTACTTACTGCCGTACTGGGCAAGTTAAATACCTGGACTGGAACGATCGCCTACCAGTCAGGTAAGACGATGAATTTCGCGATCGTTAGTGGCGGTGGAAGTTTCACTACTGCGGCTACCCGTACTACCGATACCAACGGTCGAGCTACTGCCACCTATAAAGTCAACGATGTGGCTGGCCCCGTTAGTCTCTCTGCTCAGTCCACCATTATCGATAGTGCGTTAGCTGGGGGGTCGATCGCTCTGGCCGCCACTCTTACGCTCCAGAAACTTGTCTTGACCCACGATCTCACCTTCCGAGTGGACGCCAACCCCGCTACTATCGACCTGCGAGGAGTCAGTCGGACGTCCACCTTGGTCGTGACCCTACAGCGAGCTGATGGCACCGGCATTGGCACTCGGCCTATCACTCTAGCCCTGACCGGCCTCGGCCGATTGGCCCAGCCCACCATCACTACCGGATCGAACGGCAAGGCTACCACTACTTACTTTGTCGATGGCGATAACCCGCCCGAGGGCGTGTCCACGGTTGACGCGGAAACGGTAGTTGTTGGCATTGGTCCCATTTCCACCGTCACCAGCCATACTGGCGCCACTATCACTCGTAGCCGAACGGTTGGCGCCCAAGTTACCCTCAATCTAGTCGTCCCTCTCCAGGGCAACAAGTATAATTACGCCGAACAGGCTGTGGTCAAAGTGATCGTCATGGCAGCCAGCGGTGTGGCCATGCCAGAGATTAACAATACCTACAAGTTAGATAGCACTAATAAGGTTATCGGTCTACCGATGTTCTACGCTTCGCTAGGAGCTACCTATAGCGTCTGGGTTGATCCGCCTAACCACTTAGCCGTAGGCGCATCTTTCACCGCCCCGGCGACTAATCAGACAGTTACCCCCACGCTTAAATCCAGCGATAACAGCCCGACCGCTTATGCTGGCGACATTGGGACTACCCGCGACGACCAGGTTGGTCTGTACGATTTCCAGATCTTCACTTCGCAATTCATGACCAGCTTACTTAAGCCCCTTGCCGACCTGAACGGCGACGGCGCGGTGAATGTTCACGACTTTGGTATCCTGACCGGGAACTGGTTTAAGACCGGTATGCCCAAATTTGCCGGCATGCCATAAACTCGGCTGGTCGAAATTAAAATGAAAAACAAAAAACTAAAAATCTGGCTACTGACACTTGGCGCAATCCTCGCTGTCGGCTTGGTGTTGGCTGGCTATTTTGGATATCAAGCTTGGCGCTCCGCTCATCCCAGGCTGCATCAATATTCTGGTGAAAGCTTAATTGACTGGAAGACCATACCGCCACAGGACGATACTCGGAGCTACCAAATCGGCAGCGACATTTATCAGCTACAAATTAAGTTCGCCCAGCCAACCCTTAGCCCCATCCCGGGTTCACAGATTAAAGGTGAGATCATTTTGCTGAAAAACGGTCGGGCGGTTTCCCAAGCCCCGACTGATTTACAGGGCGACAACCCAATCAAGGGATTTGGTCAGTCCGCTCAGCTCACTACCGACCTATCCACTATTCGCATTAACCTAACCAAACTCAATAACTACATCGCCACGGGGTCCTCGACCCAGGTCCTAGTCGGCAAGACTCTAGTGCCGGCGTGGGAGTCGGATCCAACCACTCACCCCTATTTCTATGAGGAAGTAAAGTTTGGAGCTAAGCCGCTTGATCCGATGCTGTTGCAAGCGCAATTTTATTCACCGCAGGCGCTAGAAGATTCTGGCCCGCTCCGCGCCCCGCGCTACGGCACTCTCGACCTATCCAAAGGCAAAATCGAGTTTGAATATATCTTCGATGGCAAACGCACCTTGCCCTATTTAGAATTTGAAGTCGGTTCACTGAACGACGCTTTGTTAACCCGTAAGACGCTGGTTTTTTCGGATCAAGTTGGTAAGCGTGTCGCTGCTCCCGCATTGGCCACCCAACAGCGCGGCGATATTTATTATTCAGTAGGCTGGTCAACTGTCTCAATAGCACCCGATAAGCCTGCCGCGGTGGATATTAAGATCAGCGCTCGTAATTCCGGCAATGGCAGTATCAACACCAATCCGCGTCAACGAGTTCGGCTCGGGGTTTTGCCAATCGGTAAATATTTTCAGTTGGACAAACTGAGTAGTACGCCGGGTGGCCGTAAAACAATGACCAGAGTTTCCGATACTCTCCAGCTCAAGGGTACCATTCAAATTCAACGAGCTGGCGAATTCGTTGAAGATGATCAGCTACGCTATCACTACGGCGCTGGCATTAATCCGATCATCCCTCCCGCCGCTAAAAGGACGGGTGGCGACCTCAGTAATAACTACCAGCCGATTTTGGTCGATGATCTCCACTTGGCCGACCTACTCTGGATCGAATTGGACTTAATCGATGGCGAGGGGCTGGCTCAATTTACCTATAGCGGCAAACCCGGGATGTTGCCTTATCTGGCGGCAGTAGTTCAGCCAGTCGATTATTTTGCTGGATACCCCGGCTGGGAAACGGGCGCGGCCCCCTATCGGGGCGCTTTTAGCGGATTAGCGGCGAATTGGGAGACTTGGGGAAGGGGGGTGAGGCAAGACATTGAAACTAGCGGCGAGATCAAGCCGTACTATCGTGAATCGGCTCAAATTACCTATCCGACATTGGACGAAGGAGTGATACCCTGTGGTCCGGTGGATCTAGTTGCGACTGAGCCGTCAGCCACTTGTGTCCGGCTGTATGGTGATGCTTGGATAACCCAGGACGATTTTACTGAATTTCAACGGAGCGTTTATACCATCAGCACCCTCCCGATCAGCGGAGCGCCTGGCCTGGCTCGGGTTAATTGGCTGTTGTGGTTTGGGGTCATGCAAGTAGTTATCGGGCTGGGGGGAGCGCTAGTCATCATTTGTAATCAACGGCGTTATCGTCGGCTAATCAGATCGCAATATGTGGCGTAACAAACTTATTTCAATCAGAGCTTGGCTCAAGCGGCGTCGCAAAGCGACAATGATTGGCGCAACGTTGGTTGTTGGACTGGCAGTAGTTAGCTGGGTCATTTGGCAGGCCAATGCCAATCAAGCTACCGCCGGGCAAACCAAGTGTTATTTGAATACTTTGCAGACTTATGTTGCCCCGCCCAAGGTAGCGCACCAGTACGAAGGAGAAACACTCAATTATCAACTTCGTGGCGATGGTCGCTATACCGCCTCGGACAGCATAAAAAAGTTTCAGGTTACCGGGTATGAATACGAGCTGCGAGTGAATTTCGATCAGCCGTTCATCAGCCCAGCCGTCGGGTCAAAATTAACCGGGCGGATCGAGCTGCTTCAAGACGGCCAGCCGATCAGTAATTTGCCTAAAGATAGTGCAGGTAAATCCGCCTTGACTCAAATGCCCCAAATCGCCGTTGGGGTCTACGGAGTTCAGGCTAATTCGGGCTACGGCGACTTTGTGGGCACCCCAGGGAGTTACTGGACGGACAGCGATGCTCAGTCGGTATTAATCACTTCAAATCGGTTGCCTTATCCCACCATGCAATTGATTTCACCCCAAGCGACCGCAGCCCCGCTAATGGAGCATTCTAATGGTCAACGGTTTCGGAGATCGGGTAAGATCGATCTGGTGCATGGGTCAGCCACATTTGAATTTATTTATTTCGGCGGTCGTTATTCACCCTATCTCGAGTTCATATTCGCCGACACTCAGACCTCGCTAGAAACTACTCGAACCATTTGTTTCGGCGATCAAGCTAACGGACCGATCGGCACTCCCAAATTGACGCGCGAAGTCCGCGGCGACTTTTACTATCAAATCAATACCTCCCCTGCAATAGTCAAGTCTGATAATCAACAGCGGGTTGAAGTGAACATCACCGCTCGCCAGACCAATATCGGCAAGGTGTTTACCAGCCCTTATCAACGAGTAAAAGTTTGGGGGTACCAGATGATCAAGTCTGAGATTAGCCGGCACAGCTCGGGGGCGGAAACCCCAATGGTTAAAAATGTCTTGCGCGGGCAATTTGTCGGCCCAACCGATAACGACAAACAAGTGTCCGAGCTTGCCACCAAGCAATTAGCCGAAATTAATTCAGCCACCTTCCCCGTGGTGCAACCCAGCATCGAGATCGATTTAATCGATGGCCGAGGCAAAGTTTATTTTGACTACAATGGCGAAGATGGTACCCCGCCAGCCCCGTTGGTATTTGTGGCGCAGCCGGTCAATTATGATTTGCCGCGTGTGTCTAAGGCCAATCGGACCGATTCGTATCGTGATCAGCAGCCAATTAATTTACCCGACAAGCCCGTCCCCCTTATGACATCCAACCCCAACGCTAGTGCCCAAATTATCCAGACGCCTGCGGTGGCCGAGGAATACACTTTTCTTTATGGCAAGTGGATGCTCAACGACAGTCTGGCCGAAAAGGTTTACACCATCGTCGAGCTGCCGGTGAGCAAAACTGCTTCAACGGGTCGGCCTAGTTTTTGGCTGTGGTTCTTAGCCAGCCAGCTGGTTAAATTAATCGCCAGCGGCGGATTGATCTGGCTGTTGTTCAAACTTCGCAAATAAATATGACAACCTTTAAACTTACCAATTTACCCCTTGCTCTCCCGACTGGTCATCGGTCGCGTCGGTGGTGGCTGAGTGCCGTCGTGGCGCTCGGCTTGGCTGCGGCCGGCTGGCTGGTTTGGCTACTGTTATCTCAGCGATCTCTCGCTCCCCCGCCCGTTCACGCTTACGAAGGCGAGCAACTGCAGTACGAATTGCGCCGCGGCCAATTTATCCAAACCGATACAGCTAATAGCAACAATGGGTACTCGTTGCGGATCACTCTTGATAAAAATTATCTCAGCCCGGCGGTTAACTCGTCGCTAACCGGCACTATTGAATTATTGAATAATGGTCGGTCTGTCAAAGAGGCGCCCGCTAGTCT
>JAZDLM010000050.1:0-5685 GCA_043801895.1 bacterium | reverse complement strand
GCCTTACCGTTTTCAAATAGGGCGGGTGCGCCGTAGTTGGTGGTGAGACTGCCATAGAAGTTGGTCCGGGAAGTGTCATCGATAACAGGAACCGGCATCGCCGCGGCGACAGAGTTGGTTTTGTCATTAGTGGGCTGGGGGTTGTCGGTCGGCAAAAGAATGTCCAGCTCGTCACGCATGGCCAGAAAACTTTTTGTCAGTTCCGCGTTCCCCACTCCACCCTTGATGGTGGTGGCCAGGGTAGTTCTTTGGTTATCGATCAGTGCCTTAAGCTTGGCCACTAAGCCGGCGCTGGTTTCGGTATCGGCCCCTTTTAGATCCGTAATTGCGCTTTGAGCGCTAGCAATGGCTTTCTGAGATTCCTGCAACACCACTTCCAGGTTTTTACCATCAACGGTCTGGAGGTCTTGCAAGCGATCGCCCAGAATAGCCAACTTCATTTCCGCTTTTTTGGCCGGGTTGGTGGTCAAGGCGATTTGGACAGTTTCAAATGTCCGCCGTACTCCAAATAGTGGATCACCCGGGCGGGCGCTTTGCGCCATGGCACCGGTAGTAAGGGTAGCGAGAAAAACTGCCACCACCACCCCGGCCGTTGCCGGCAAGCCAAAGACGATCCGCTGTGGCCGGAAGATGTATCGGAGTTTGTTGAGTGGCATAACCAAATCCCCTGCCTCGGTATGGGTTTGCATCGCCTCCACCAAATCTAACTGGCCGATCTGCTTAAATAACCGGTCGCGGAGCTTCTGTCTTTGGGTCAACGACAAAACCGCATTTTTACCCAAAATGCTGAGATCTTTTTCGAGTTGTTCGGGATGCAGTTTAGTCATGTGATAGATTAAGCGGCCTTCAATATGAAAAAAGTTCCGCGTTGAATAATTGTGAGAGTCATTATCAAAAACATCGAAGCGATGACTCCCCAAAAATTCCCAGTGGAACTCTTAGAGACTACTTGTCTAACTCAATTTTTAATTTCTGCAGCGCGCGATAGGTCAAGATACGGATGTTACTTTCTTTCTTCTGCATGATCTGCGCGATCCGCGCGATCGGCAACTCTTCTACGAACCGCAACCGCAATACTTTTTCGTATTCGGTCGGCAATTGGCTGAGCGTTTTGTCTAGAGTAAGCTCGGCCGCGAATGGTTCGCTTCCTTCAAGATCGGCAATTTCTGGCAGACCCTCGAAAGAAATTTCTATTCGGCGACTGATGCGGTAGTAGTCGATGACTGAATTTCGCGCAATAGTGTACAGCCAGGAGGAGAACTTGATGTTGGCCTGGGGCTTGTATTGATGGATTTTCTGCCAAGCCTTCAAGAAGATTTCCGAGGTAAGATCCTCCGCGGTCGGGACATTTTTAACTCGGAAGTAAACGAAGCGGTAAACCTTGGCTGCCCAGATCTCGTATAGCTCGCCAAACGCGGTCTCATCGCCGCTTTGCGAGCGCTTAATTAATACCGGCTCCCGATCAGAAGTAGATGGTTTAAGCTGCAGATTAGCCATTTGGCTAGTCATTATCTATAACGAAAAACCCACTGGATTTGTTACAGAGTGGGGCAAATATATAGTCTGGGACAGCAAAATTGGCACCTAGCTTAATGCACAAATTCATGCTCCGCTTCCCCCTTGAATATCCAGGTCATTGTAGCGATTTTGTCGGCAAAAATCAAGGCTCTCCCTCAAGGGTGCCCTAATTCTATTAATCGCTGCTCGAACCTTAGCACGGCTGGCTGGAGCTGCTCTCGCCAGCTTACTAACCGCTGTCGGGCAGTTTCGCCGGCCGCGTCGGTGGGCTGGCTAGCAATCAAGCGATCGAGGACCTGAGCTCGTCGAGCCGCGACCTCGTCCAGCTTAGCCGCCAGCCGCAACTTAATCGTGGGGGCTAGTGCCTGCCCGCTGTCTAACAATTGGCTGGTCGCCAAATCGAGCTCCACTTGGCTAGTTTCTACCACTTGCCAAGTTGAGGCTAAAGCAGAGCTATAGACCGTCGGGTTGTCAGCACCGCTGAACCGCGTGGGGTCGCGCAGCACTTGCTCCAGCTCCAACAACCGCTCCTCGGCGTTCTCGGCCTTTAATACAACCTGGCTGCCCGGTGACCGAGTAGCTCGGAGCTGAAATTGTTCAACTTTGAGGTCGAGGTAATTATGAATTGGCTCGAGTTGTAAATCAGTTGAATTGCCCCAAGCCAAGACTCCCCCGCCCAGAGAGAGCAGAACTGCAATTATAATTGGCCATACTCGCATATTGCTATTGTACAAAACAAAAGACCCCTTGAGGCAGGAAGTCTCTTGCTAATTGAGAGAAAGCGAGAGGAAAACTAGCTGCTCATGGTGTGGGGCGGCCAGTTGGGGTTTTTATCGTTCTTGTCCGGGATGCCATCGTGGTCGGCGTCAATCAGATCCCAGTCGATGTTGCCATTCTCGTCCCGCGGGGCACGGAACTCGAGGGCGGTCTGATCAACGATCGAAGACAGATCGGTAGAATTAGAGACTGTCGAGCTGGAGCTGAGAGAGTTATTATCCGACCCTTCCTGCTTCCGGTTCTCCCGGATCTTTTCCCACTCCTGTTTAACCTGCTCGCGGATCTGTTCAAGTTCCTGCTTGTGCGCCTCACGGGCTCGTATCAACTCTTCTTTCAGAGCCCGCAAGGGAAGGCCCGGAAAAGTCTTACTTTGAAGTTCGGTCAGCCTAGCTTCGCGCTTGGCTTTAACTTCATCAAGATGGGCGACAATCTTTTGCCAAATCGCTTTCTTTGCGGCATCGGTCTCGGCGGCCAGACGCTCTTTAAACTTGTCTTGGTTGGCAGTCACCTTAGCAATGCTAGTCGTGACTCGGCCAATTGCTTCTTGGCGATGCTCTTCCCAGCGCTGCTTGGCAGCTTCAGTTAACTTGGCTGGGTCAACTTTTTCGATTTCAGCTAATTCTGCGACTCGCTCATCGGCAAATTGGGCCAAAAGCTGAGTTCTGGCTTCTGGACCGGTAGCGAGTTTTTCCCGAATCTGTTCAACTAATTGGTCGATGGGGTACAGGGTATCACCCGGTTTGGCCGAGTTGGCCAGGCTAGCCGTGCCACCACCGAGGGCGATGATAACGGCAATAATGATAGGGATTAAGGGCATGGAAAATCTCCTTGGATTAAATGTATATCGTGTACTGATCCGGGTTTCGCCAGATTTTATTACAGCCAGCAGGCGGGTTTTGAGGGCCACGCGGACATCGCCGCTCAAGGCAAACCCTCGCCCGGCTGTACGGATTAATTCCTCGATCTGTTTGTCAGTGTATTGGGGCATAGGGGTTAGGGGTTAGGGGTTAGGGAATTTCTTAATTTATCCAGCCCGCGCTTGACGATAACTCTGATGGAGTTTTCGGTTTTGCCAGTAATCTGGGCGATTTCGGCATATTCTAATTCCTCGATGTACCTTAGCTTCAAAGTGGTCTGATAAAGCTCAGGAAGCTGGTTTATGGCCGCGATTGCCTCGCCGACATTAGCCGTTAACTCTATATCCGCTTGTAAATCCGTATCGGCTGGCCGCTCTGTTACAGCCTCTAGGGAAACCTTCGGTCGCTGGCGGCGGTAAAAGTCAATCAGGATGTAGCGAGCGATGGCGAATAACCAGGTTTTAAAGCTCCGGCTCTCGTCATAGCGACGGATGCTCTGCCAAGCCTCGAGAAATGTCTGATTGGTCAAATCTTGAGCATCCTCGCAGCGATTCAGCCTGAAAGCCAAAAATCGGTAAATGGACGGGGAAAGTTCGTCAAAAAGCCGCCCGAAGGCACCGGCATCTCCGGATTTAGCCTTGACTGCGAGTTGATCCAGAGTATTCATTGTCTTGAATTATTATAACTTAGGTAAAAATTAGCCCCGCTGATCCCACACTAGGTGGAGCGGGGCTGGTTCAGGACGGTGCACGCCCCATAGGGCGTTTACTCGGGGGTGGGCAGAAGCAGATTGGGGCGACGCTGGTCGCTCGAACTGCCTCGGCGGTCGCGATCGATCCGCCGCCGCCCGACTACCCAACCACTCGGAAGGTCGTGGAGAACGACGGGCGGAGCGCTGCGATCGGCGACGCAGCGCATGACAACCACCGCGGGTTCGTTAGCGGTCGCCCTCAAGAGGTCGGTGACGCAGCCGACGAGCTCCTCCTTGCCGAATGTCGCCCTGATGGTTTCGCCAATCCTGCTAGGCAGGACTGTGAGCGGATGGTCGTTGCAAATGATTTCCTGCTGCTCTCCTCCCGACAGGCCGAGCAGTTGAACGACCAGCTTGACTCTGGTGGGGTCCGCTGCCGCCAAGGCGGCTGAATCGGCTATCACTAAAAGCCTCCTAATGAGCGTAGGTAGAGTACTGGAGACAGCGTACGCCAAAACCAGCCAAAAGTCAACAAAGGCAGTGTTGGGAGCTATAAATTACTTAGTTACCGACCGGATAACTCCCCCTCCTAAGCAGATCTGGCCATTGTAAATTACTAGTGATTGGCCGGGAGTGAGTGCCCGCTCTGGCTGATCAAAGATAAATTGCCACTTTTTGCCAGATTTGATCAGCTGGCCAGCTGGATCGCCTGGGCCATAGCGGGGTTTGGCGGTAAGGCGCCCGAGTTTGTCATGCCGAACTCGTTTCGGCATCTTGGGGCTAGATCCTAAAACCCCTCGGTGGGCTCGGGACATTGCAAGTTCAGGATGACGATTAGAATAATCTGGGTCGATCAGATGGAGATTCTCCAAAATCACGCCCTTGCCGTAGGTGGCGGAGTCTGGGCCAACGATGACAAGGTTTTTCTCGATATCGGTCGCCACTACATAAAGGGGCCCCTTTTGGCCGGCTAGCCCGGCGACCCGTCGCTGGCCAATGGTATAAAACCAAGCGCCCTCATGTTCCCCGATAACTTTGCCATTCATATCTACCACTCGGCCAGGTTTTTGGGCCAGAGCGGTTTTAAGAAATTCTTTCACATCCACCTGACCAATAAAGCAAATCCCCTGGCTGTCTTTTTTCTCGGCGGTGGGCAATTTAAACCGGCGAGCTAGTATGCGTACTTGTTTTTTTGGGTACTTGCCGATCGGAAAGAGGGTTTTGCCTAGTTGAGCTTGGGTTAGGTTGTAGAGGAAATAGGTTTGGTCCTTGGCCGGATCATTACCTTTCAGAAGCTGGTAAGTAGAGAAGCGGGTAAGCGGGTTAGTGGTAGAGTCTTTCGGGGTAGTCTCTGGCTTACTCACCTGCTCATCTACTAACCTGCTAACCTGCTGCTTCTGCGCATAATGCCCGGTGGCAATGAAATCTGCGCCAAGCGCCAAGGCCTTATTTAGAAATAGATCGAATTTTATCTCCTTATTGCACATCACATCCGGATTTGGCGTCCGGCCGGCTTTGTATTCAGCAAAAAAGTAGTCTAGTACCCGTTTTTTGTACTCCTGTTCAAAATTAAAGGTGTAATAGGGGATATCAAGATGCTGACAAACCGCCCGCATGTCTAAAAAATCTTGTTCGGTAGTGCAACAGGTGGGATTTAATAGAACAGACCCCTCGGCTTCCTCTCGGCCGTGAGCTCGAGACCGAACGGCGCTCGGGGACTGCGTCCAGTTCTTCATAAAGACACCGACCACTCCAAACCCCTGCTTTTTCAGCAAAGCAGCGGCCACGGAAGAGTCCACTCCCCCGCTCATAGCAACGAAAACAGTTGGTTTTTGGTTAACG
>JAZDLM010000044.1:0-18395 GCA_043801895.1 bacterium | reverse complement strand
GAGACGGGCGGTATCTGGGCAGCGATCCAGCTAGAGGAGGAATCTGTCTCCTCCAGTGTCCCTAGAACACCTATGAAACTTGGGTTTAATCAAGCGGCCTGCCTAGTGCAGCCGCTTTTTTATTGACCAGAACACGGTTTTATGCTTTGCTGGAGGCGTCATTTTACCCGGTCAGCCCACGAAGGTTGGCTATCACAATTAGATGGTCAAGGAGAAGTTAATGAGAGTGTTAGGTTTCATCGTCTTCATCGCGCTATGCGTGCTATGCGTGGCGGGGTTCTATCTCTTTGCCGGGAAGAGCTGCAAAGCTCCACTGGTCGGCATCGTCTCCGGGCCACAAGAACCCGGAGTGTACTACGAGGGGCAATTGTTGCCCGAGTTCGACTCATCGGCTACTGGCAATACCTCAAACCGGGCTGACCCGGCCTGGTGGGACAACTATCCCAATGCCGTGACGCACGTCCCGAGAGAGTTCGAGGTTACCGTAATATGCGACGCCAGCGAAGAACCCTATTTCCGGCTTGGCGCTGAGGTTAGCTTCGACGCAGAGAGTGCCGGGCCAGGAGATGAATGGCGCACAGCCTTGCCACAAGCTCAGCGCATAAAAACCACCCAGTCGTCCGGGCAGAATCGTGGAGTGGTCAAAGTCACTCTTTTACGGGAGGGCCGGTATATCTTGGTTGATACGGCGCGTGGATCAGTTCAATGCCTCCTCCAGTACCCGTAAGAAATACCGCTTTCGGATCTAACCGAGCGGCTCGCGCCCAGTGCAGCCGCTTTTTTCTTCCCCGAATTGACATCCAGCCAAGATTATGGCCAAAAATGCGCTCCAGAAGCTACTTTCAGATATAGTCGCCCGCTGCACCCTTGACGAAACCGCTCTTTTTTGCTATAATTACATAATACAGTTTCGGCAGCTTCAATCTCAAAATCAAAACAAAAACTATGTCGAAGTTTGGCCACTGGCTGAAAAATTATCTAACTCACCCCTCGACCCGCCTCCATTGGGGTCGTGTGGGGGTTTTGTTAATCCCCTTTTTAGCTTTAGCCAAGCCGGCCGCGGCTATAGCGCCAGTAGCTATCGGAGCGGGAGTGCTAGGGCTAGCTTTTGTTCTACCAACGATCTTTAATGCAGTGATTGGCCTAGTGGTTGGCGTCCTAATCAGTATTATCAACACCTTGTCGGGTATGTTGGTGGCTATCATCGACTACTTGATCCTTCCCGGTCAACGCTCTCTGCTATTTAGTCCGGAAATCCAAGGGGTTTGGGAATGGATGCAAATTGCCGCCAATGTTCTATTCTTTGCCGCAATTTTCATCTTCGCCATCATGATCATCACCCGCCAGGGTGGATATAACTTCAAGAAGGCTATCAACGCATTAGCGATCGGCGTGATAATGGCCAACTTGAGCTACAAGATCGTTCTGATGGTGGTAGAAATTGGTGATTCGCTAACCGCGTCTGCTCATACCTTCTTCAGTTCCACTGGCTCGACCTTTGGCGGCATCGGCCCGATGTGGGAAACCCTGTTTATGGGGCAGGGCTGGGACACGATGTTAACAATCGAAAATGGCACTTTTAGCAGCGGCGCATCAGCCGTGGAATACCTAATGCTCGCCCTGGCTATGTTAGCCGTTTCTGCCATTGGCTTGTGGGTTTTCTTCCGCCTGACTTTCATCCTGATCGAGCGAGCTATCCGCATCGTGCTGACGGCTATCTTTGGCCCAGTCATGTTCGCACTTTCGATAATCCCCTACCCTGAGCTGCAAAAGATGGGGACTAATTGGTGGTCTGACTTAATCCGGTGGGTATTGGTTTTGCCGCTCACCTACATTTATATCGGTTTGGCCAATAAATTGATGCCAACGGATGGCACCCCAATGTTTCAGCAAATCATTGATGCTACCAATGGAGCCACTGGAGTTACCAATGTTGGCCAGTTTATGTATTTAATTATTCCGATCGCGATTCTGTTTGCTGCCGGCAATGTCCCGCAGATGCTCAATATCTCAATTAGCGCTGTCACTAAGGCGATTGGCGGCTGGTCGCAAAACCAGCTCAAGTTTGCCGGTCTTACCGGACTGAAACTGGGTGGATTAGCACTGGGCGGTACTAAAGTTGGCCAGTGGGCTTGGGGTCAGTATGGCAAAGTTGCTGCCCAACGGCGGGGGCTGGCTGGCGTTTCAACGGCGTTCAAAAAAGAGGCCACCCGTCGGGCCAACATGGCTTCTATCCAGCAAGCGGACCGTTCCAAGCTCGCTTACCGTCGTGCAGCTTTGCAAGATATTGGCATCAGCACTAGCGGTAAAAACGAGACTGAGGTTAATGGACTCTGGAAAGGAGCCCAAGACAACCCAGAGCAAAAAGCTGCTCTCAAAGAATCGACCAAAAATCCGCGCATTAAAGTGCTGGAGGATTTGGCAACTCTCAACGACCTAGAATCATTAAAGGCTCTGGGCGAACTTATTAGAGAAACCGTTGAGTTTCACAAAAAACCAAAAACGTTGACGAACGACATTAAGAACGCGGTTAAAGACTATCTTGAAGCCATTGCTAAAGGCGACATGGCCACAGCTAGCGCAGCTCGCGTTGAGGCCACGATTGCTGCCAAGGCGCTCGAAACTCAAGCTCTCTCCCCCGGTACCTCACTGGAGTCCACCCCAGTTTATAACGGTTTAATGGACAAGACTGTCGCTGAAGATAAAGAAGGGCGAAATTACTGGGAGGTGCTAGATAGTATGGTCCCTGACAAAATGCAGTTGCGCGAGGAAATTAAAAAACGAGGAGACAGGGGTGGAGCTGCCGTCCTTGAAGATGAAGACGAGGATGTGAACGGCAACGGTTTTGTGGCAGGCGGAGCTCGCCCGCAAAGAATGAGCAGCGAGTCGCGGCTTGCCGCCGAGGCTGAACATACCCAAAAGGCGGCTGAAGCAACAGAAGCAAGAGAGGCTAGCAAGCAAACCCTAGGAGCCGGGGCTGATGCCCTGCTTGATCGATTGGGCGCCCGCGACGAAAAGATCGATAGCCCCGAAGTCGCCCAAGCTCTTGGAGAACTAGCCAAAGCCGCGCCGGAAAATCGCGAACAAATTTTAGCCACCCTGCGAGAACTTGGCGATATCTTTCATCTGCAACTAAACAAAGATGACGGTACCGAGCGCATCGACGAAATTCAACGAGACGAAAAACTAGACCCCGGCGATAAGGGCATCGCTATCGGTGAGGTTTTAGATAAAAGCTTAAAGGGCACAGTATCCGAGGGTGCCATCCGTGGGTTGATCGATGTGCTGGTTAAAGATGGGCTGTCGATCAAGGCTCTCCCTGGCTTGAAGTCGGTAATTGGTGAAGTCGATAAAATGCCTGCCGCCCAGCAAACATCCGCCTGGCAGTTAGTTGAGGCTGATACCATGGCTAAGCTCCACGCTCGTGAAGCCGAGCGGATGCGTACCGAAACCGTTCAAACATCCGCCAGCGATGCCATGAAAGAAGCAGTGACAAATAGACCGGAGAGCGCCGACGCAATTAGAGAGTTAGCCGAAGAAATCCGCAAAGCTATTCTTGATGTTATGGCTAAAGCTCCAAAGGGGCAGGGCGCCAAGATGGCCGGCATGACCATCGCCGAAGCAAGAAAGAACCCTCATTATCTTCTCGAGCTTTTGCAGCTGAGCGCACTGAAAAAAATCGCCCAACAAACTCATGCCCTAGCAGATAACGAGCTAAGCATTTCTAACTTCGGCGATATCCCGCTGGGGACTGGCGGGGACCCGGGGAAACGGGGGGAAGTGATCAGCGCAATGGAGCAAAAGGTTCCTCTGGTAGAATACTACCGCTTGGCCAACGAGGTCTTGAATTCACTACCCAAGAAACAATAAATAGCCAAAACCTATGAGTGCCAAAATCCCCCAAAACGTCACTAAAGAAGACCGCATCGTCGGCCCGCTAACGCTAAAGCAATTTCTCTACGCGCTGGGCGGCGGTCTGTTGATCTTTATCGCCTACCGTTACTACGCCCTGCAGTATCTTTACTTTATCGAGTTCACGATAATCTCGTTCGTGATCGCCAGCTTCACCCTGGCGCTGGCCTTCGCGCAAATCAATGGTCGCCCATTTGGCGTCTTTCTCTTAACCGCCTTCCATTTTCTTAATACTCCAAAAACCCGCAACTGGCACAAAGAGCCATTGCAGGAAGTTGCTCCGATCAAAGTCAAGGCCATCGACATCAAAAATACCCGCGCCGAAATGGAAGAGCGCCAAGCCGGCAAACGAGTTAAAATGCAAATCGAGCAACTCGCTCATGTCTTAGATACGGGTGGTACAATGAACCAAGACAACGATGACATCGTTACCGTGCAAACCAGCCACCTTAGCAAAACCGCGCCGCAATTTTCTGGCGCCGATACCGGCGTAGAGGACTTGTGGAAAGATTTGGATTAATCTCAACCCCAAATGGCTAAAAAAAAGCATCAACCCAGTACCCAAAAATATCTCCCGGTTAAAGAGATCCAGGATGGGATTGTGGTGCTTAAAGATGGCGGTTATCGCACGGCGCTAATGGTAAACGCCATCAACTTCAATCTGAAGTCCACCGACGAACAAACCGCGCTAATCAATAACTATCAGGAGTTTTTGAATAGTCTTAATTTCCCTATCCAGATCTTAGTGCAATCTCGCACGCTGGACCTGGACGACTATATCAAGTCACTGGACAAGGCTGCCCAAGCCCAAACCAACGACCTCCTTCGCACCCATACCATGGACTATATCAGTTTCATCAATGAGCTGATCGGGGTAGCTAATATCATGAGCAAAACTTTCTTTGTGGTCGTTCCCTACAACCCCAACCCGATAGCGTCCGGCGGGTTGATCGAAAACTTATTCGGCGGCAAAAAGCCTCCGGTCAAAGGCAAGAAATTCGACGAGATCAAAACCGAGTTGCTGGAACGCACCGGGGTGATTTCCGCCAGCCTGTCTTCGCTGGGTCTGAATAATGTGCAGCTTAACACCCAGGAATTAATTGAGCTGCTCTACTTTACTTACAATTCCGATACCGCGCGGCGCCAGAAGCTCTTCTCGGTTAGCAATGTCGATGTAACCGCTATCCAACATGATCAACAAAATCCTCAAGGCTAATGATGGCGTGGTTTAAAAGAAAACCTAAAGATCCGAATGAACAGCTGGCCAAGCAAGCCTTGGAACGGTTTGAGGCTGGCCTGGTTTCCGTTCGCGACCTGATCGCCCCAGCTGCCCTGGAACTAAAAAGCGACCGCTTGCTGCTGAACGGGCAGCTGGTCCGCACTTTCTTTGTGCTTACCTACCCTCAATATGTCGAAACTAACTGGCTCTCTCCTCTGATCAACTACGACATCAACTTGGATATTTCAATGCACGTCTACCCGATAGACAGCGCTCAAATCATGCAAATCCTCCGCCGCAAAGTGGTAGAAATGGAATCGTCCTTGCGCCTGAACCAAGAGAAAGGCGCCATCCGCGATCCCGAACTGGAGATCGCTCACCAAGACGCTGAAGAATTGCGCGATCGGTTGCAACGCGGCGTTGAAAAGTTCTTCCATTACGCCCTCTACTTCACTATTTACGCCAAAAATGAGGAGGATATGGAGGCGATCACTCGTCATCTGGAATCGGTCCTGGGCGGACAACTCATTTACACCAAGCGCGCGCTCTTACAAATGGAGGAGGGTTTTAATTCCTGTCTGCCGCTCGGCCTAGACCAGCTGCAGATCGTCCGCAACATGACTACCTCGTCTCTGGCCACTACCTTCCCATTCACTTCGGTCGATCTCACCACCGGCAGCGGCGTACTGTACGGGATCAACCGTCATAATAATTCACTGATTTTGTTCGACCGGTTCGGGCTAGAAAACGCCAATATGACAGTATTCGCCAAATCTGGCGCCGGTAAGTCCTACGCCGTGAAGTTGGAAATCCTCCGGAGCATGATGTTCGACACCGATGTCATTGTCATCGATCCGGAAAACGAATACGAAACACTCGCTAACGCCATCGGCGGTAGCTTTATTTCCATTTCCCTGAATAGCGAAAAGCGGATCAACCCGTTTGATTTGCCAAATCTGGGCGAAGACAGTAACGGCGAGCAAACGCTGCGCTCGGCGGTAGTCACTCTGCTCGGCTTGGCTAATCTGATGTTGGGTAAATTGACCCCCGAGGAAGACGCCATCATGGATAAGGCTATCCGCGAAACCTACGCCCTGAAAGATATCACCGCGGATGTAAAAACCCACAAGAACCCGCCCCCCACTATGGAGGACCTGCAGAATGTTTTGGACAATATGCAGGGGGCCGACAGCCTGTCGCAACGCTTGAGTAAATTTACTCGCGGCACTTTCGCTGGCATCTTAAACCAACCAACCAATTTCGAGCTCGATCGCGGTTTGATGGTATTTAACATCCGTGATTTGGAAGAATCACTTCGCCCGCTGGGCATGTACATTATCTTAAACTACATTTGGAACAAGATCCGTTTCGATATGCGCAAGCGTATGCTGGTTATCGACGAAGCTTGGGTGATGATGCAAAATGAGGACTCGGCCAAGTTCTTGTACAGTATCGCCAAACGCGCCCGCAAGTATTACCTGGGGCTAACTACCATTACCCAGGATGTAGAAGACTTTCTGGATTCCAAATACGGCAAGGCGGTAGTGGCTAACTCCTCACTCCAATTGTTATTCCGCCAATCCCCCGCCTCCATCGACATCGTGGCTGATACTTTTAATTTGACGCAGGGTGAAAAATTCTTACTTTTGGAGTCTAGCGTGGGAGAAGGCCTATTCTTTGCCGGTACCAACCATGCCGCAATTAAAGTAGTAGCCAGCTACATCGAAGATAAAATCGTTACCTCCGATCCGGCCCAGTTGGCCGAATTGCGTAATTTGGCAGGAGGTTAATTCATGCGTATGCCGACTTACCTCGGCGTGGTCTTACTAGGCACCGGCGCGCTGGTGTCGGTAATTGTGGTTGCCGCCACGGTGGCTTACGCCCTACGAGAAACCTCCGGCATCCAGGAACGCTGGGACACCCGCACAACGGCTGAGCGGGAGGCGTACGCTAGTCAAATTGCCGCTGCGATCCCCGAAACCAATGTTATAGCCGGAGCCTCTAGCCCAGCCGTGCCCGACTCCGACAATGACGGCATTGACGATGCGCTGGAAGGGGTGCTGAATACCGGCCCGCATAACCCCGATACCGACGGGGATGGTATTCCTGATGGACAAGACCCCACCCCAACTGATGGGGGCACCACCAGCCCACCGCGGCCGCGGCGGCCTCGACCCCCCGAACCTCCGGAGCCTCCCGAACCGCCCACTCCTCCGGAGCCCACTCCTCCAAGCCCATTACCGTACATCATCGTGGAAACGGACAAAGATGTATTGAACGAAACCCGAGGGGACAGCGACTACCAGGACTTGGCGGTTACCGCGAACTCTGGCGATATCCTTAGATTCCGTCTTCGGATTAATACGGAAAATTCCTACGCCACTAGTCTGGCTATAATTGATGACCTCCCGACCGAGCTGGAAATAATTGACCCGGGCAATGCGCCTGCCGACCTATTCGATGGTGGGTCGCCTCTGATTATTGAGATCGAGGTCGGCACGCATAGTTTCGAATACATCTTTTCTGCTAGAGTTAAAGCAGGTACCACCCAGGATATTATTAATAAACTTGAGGCGTATAACTACTTCTGGATCTTCGACCGCGACAGCGACGAGACCCTAATCGATCTCCTGTAAATGGCCAACTCAGACAAAAACCAGCCGCAAGACCCAACATCATCGATCGATGATGTGGTTTCCAATATCAACCGACAGCGCGAGGAAGAATTCGCCAAAAAGAAAGCTGCCGAGCTGGGATTGGCCTATCGCAACATGTCCCATTTCCAACCTGACCCGACCGCGGTATCGGTTATCCCCAAAGAGCTGGCTGCATCGGCCAGAATTTTCTCCATCAGCAAACAAGGGGGAACGGTTGAGTTAGCGGTATCCGATCCGGACAATGAACCGACCGTGGCCGCGCTCAAAAAATTGTCGGAGGATACCGGGCATCAGTTTGCCCCCGTCCTCGTATCCGAGTCGTCCATGGATTATCTGCTGTCGTTATATGACACTTTTGCCCCTGGCGGCTACCATGCTCCCAGCATCGATGTCACGGCCGAGCAACAGGCTGTCTTTAAGCAAGGAGCTAGTGATTTAAATGAGTTCAAAAAACTGCTGGCTGCGACCAACACCAGCGATCTGCTTGATCTGATCTTCGCCGGAGCTACCCAACTGGAGGCTTCCGATATTCACTTGGAGCCTACCCCGAAATATATCCAGTTGCGCTACCGGCTTGATGGGGTACTGCACGATGTCGCCGAACTCCCGTTAGCAACGCTGGAGTCGATCAACAACCGGATCAAGATCCTGGCCGATCTGAAATTGAATATCACCGAAGCAGCGCAGGACGGCCGCTTCTCCATCATCGCACCCAACGCCAAGTATGATGTCCGTGTTTCGTTGTTACCAACTCAGTATGGAGAATCAGCGGTGATGCGTTTGCTACCGCAGGAAAGCAAATTTGTCTCACTAGACGCCCTGGGGCTCAACCAGCGAGACCGGCAAATCATCGACACGGTGATCCACCAGCCCAATGGCTTAGTGTTGAACACCGGCCCAACCGGCTCCGGGAAAACTACCACTCTGTATGCGATCCTTAACACCATCAATACCCCCGACACCAAAATTATCACCGTGGAAGATCCGATCGAATACCGTCTGGCCGGCGTTACCCAAACTCAAGTTGATCACGATGCTAACTATGATTTTGCCACCGCCCTAAGAGCTATCGTGCGCCAGGATCCAGATATCATCTTAGTCGGGGAAATTCGTGATAATGAAACCGCCGATATTGCTGTCGATGCGTCGTTAACCGGCCACCTGGTCTTGTCCACTCTCCACACCAACGATGCCGCCGGTGCTATCCCTCGTCTGACCGACCTCGGGGCTAAGCCGCCGGTATTCGCCGATGCTCTGCGGCTAGTAATCGCCCAGCGGTTGGCGCGCCGAGTCTGCCCAGCTTGTTTCACTAAAGCCGCACCGACCGAAACTGATATCCAAAAAATCCGTCAGCTTTGGCCCGAAGCCCCTATCCCCGCCCAGGTCGCCATCAGCCACAGTTGTGATAAGTGCAACGGGACGGGGTACAAAGGACGGGTTGGGCTTTTCGAGGTGCTGGAAATTACCTCGGAAATTAAGGCTCGCATTGCCGTGGGCGACTCCGCTCAAGCAATCAGAGAACTGGCTACCAAGCAGGGCATGACCACCCTGGCTCAAGATGGCGTAGGCAAGTTGGCCGAGGGCGTTACTACCATCGATGAGCTCCTCCGGATAGCCGAGACCCGGTAATCGATGGTAAAATAGAGGCGTGAGAGTTGCGGGGGAAATCCCTCGGAGTTTATGCTAAGAATCCGCAACATTATTATCGCTTTTTTACTGCTCAGCCTAGTCGTGGTTGAGGTTTTCCCGCATCGGTCGACACAACCCAGAACGACTGGCGACTCCAATCTCGTGTCATCGCTGGTCAACCAGTATGTCAACGCATCAAATCGCATAGTTAATCCCACCCAGGCGGGCAATTTTATGAGCTTTGATCTGCCCAATCTGGGGACGCTCAACCAAGACACTCGCACGATCATGGATTTAAATAACTATTCGTCCGAGCAGGTTGGCGGAGACACCGATCCGCTCGATATCCCCTACGCAGGACCGGCACCCGATCTGACCGCGCTGCTTAATAATGTCGTCCCGCCATTTGGCACCCCGCTTTACAACGCTTACCAAGATGGGGCGAGAGCCTGGTATCAAAAAAGTAATAATGTGCTAGTAATATATCCGGACGAGCGAATAAAAAGTTTCGACAAAAAGACCGGCGCAGCTAATAGTTGGCTGAAACTCGAATTAGCTTATCCGCCCGTAGATGATGCTAGCGCCCTATCTAACTACCAAAACAACTACCGCGCTGAGGTGGTGGCTGAAACCGCTAAATGGGTACTGATGGAGTTCCCTTCTGGCGGGGTGATCAAAGTGACCAAACCCCAATACGCTGGCAATAGTACCAGCGCAACGACCACTACTTACGGCAACCTGCCGACCGTCCTTCCCGGCTACGGCAGCTAGTTTTTATTCCGCCCCATTACCCGTCGAGCAAATTAGGTTGAGCGCGATTCGGCGCTCGCCTACCTAGGCCAAGAAGCTGTAATTAATTGACCTTTGTAGAGTTCCATCCAAACCGCCTCGGTCGCAAACGGCACAAACGGATGGAGCATCACGAGGGAATTTTTCATAATGTAATGGAGCACCGCAGCGGCCGCCTCTTTCCGGTTCTCGTCATCAAGTTGAGTTTTGTATTCCTCGATGATCTGGTCGCAAAAAGTATGCCAAAAATAATCGTAAATAAGCTCACCGGCCTGCCCTAACTGATATCTCTCCATCATTTTGGTCATACTAGCCGTGGCTTTATCGAACTCTTGCAAAACCTCCTGGTCGCGCTTGTTTAGCCGTACCCCCTTTATCTCTTCGCTTACCCGCTCACCCGCTAACCCGCTCACCCGCTGTTGGATAAACCTCGCCGCGTTCCAAATCTTGTTGGCAAAGTTGCGATACGCCCTGATTTTATTTTCGTCCACATGGGTGTCCTGGCCTGGGGTGGTGCCCATCATTAGCCCCATACGCAGAGCGTCGGCCCCGTATTTGTCTATCATCGCAATGGGGTCAATCGCATTGCCCTTGGATTTGGAGATTTTCTGGTTGTCCTTATCGCGAACAATGCCGTTTAAATAGACTGTTCCAAAAGGAATATCTCCGGTGCAATAAAGACCGAGCATGATCATCCGGGCCACCCAGAAAAAGATAATTTCATGTCCCGTTTCCATTACTGTGGTGGGGTAAAAGTATTTAAAATCTTCGGTCGCCCGTGGCCAGCCCAGGGCAGTGAAAGGCCATAGCCCAGAGGAAAACCAAGTGTCCAAAGTGTCTGAGTCCTGCTCCATCTCACAATTTCTACAGAACGGGCATTCCTTCGGCCTGTCTTGCGACACCACGAAATTTTCCCCTCCCTCATTGGTCATTGGAGATTGGTCGTTGGTCGTTATTCCGGTTTGGTTTCTACAAAACCAAACAGGAATTCTATGCCCCCACCATAGCTGCCGGCTAATGTTCCAGTCGCGGATGTTTTCCATCCAATTCAGATAAACTTTTTCGAATCGCTCAGGGATGAATTTTATCTTGCCGGTTTTGACGGCTTCAATAGCAGGCTTCGCCAATGGAGCAATCTTCACAAACCATTGTTTAGATACCAGCGGCTCCACTATCGTTTTACAGCGCTCGCAATGACCAACGCTATGAGGATGCTTCACCTGTTTCTCGATCAGATTAACTGCTGCCAAGTCTGCTAGCACCTGCTCTCTGGCTTGATTTACTTTCAGGCCAGCATATTTGCCAGCCATGTTGGTCATTTTATAATCCTGGCCAATTACCGCTAGCCGCGGGAGCGCGTTGCGCTCTCCGATCTCAAAGTCAGTCGGGTCGTGCGCCGGGGTAACCTTCACGGCACCGGTTCCAAATTCCTGGTCCACCGTTTCATCAGCAACGACCGGGATCTCTCGGTCGGCTAATGGCAGTTTCACCAACTTCCCCACCAACTTGGTGTAGCGTTTGTCCTGGGGATTTACCGCCACCGCCGTGTCCCCCAACATCGTTTCCGGTCGAGTAGTGGCAACCGTAATAAACCCAGAGCCGTCCGCCAGCGGATATTTAATATAAGTTAGCTGCCCTTCTACCTCCTGATGCTCTACTTCCAAATCCGAAAGCCCAGTAGCGCAACGGGGACACCAATTAATAATCCGCTCGCCCTGGTAGATCAACCCCTCGTCGTACATTTTCTTGAAGGTGTGGTAAACGGCCGCGCTCACATCGGGATCAAGCGTGAATTTATTGCGAGTCCAGTCGCAGCTAGCACCTAGTCGTCTGAGCTGTCCCTCCATCACGCCCCGTTTGCTTAAAACAAAGTCTCGTAGTTGTTTTACAAACCCCTCTCGCCCCAGGTCGTAGCGAGTCTTGTTCTCGTCCTTTTTGAGAATCTTCTCAAAAAATACCTGACTGGCAATGCCGGCATGATCCGCCCCGGGCAACCACAGCGTCGGTTCTCCCTTAAGCCGATGATAGCGGGTCATAGTATCTTCTAAAGCTACAAATAAAGCGTGCCCGATGTGCAATTGGTCATAAGCGTTTGGCGGTGGCATGATGATCGTGTACGGCTTTTTGCCCTTCTCCATTTTCGGGATAAACGCCCCCGCCTCCTCCCACAGGCGGTAGATTTTTGGCTCTAGTCCAAGAAAATTGAACGACTTATCCATGGCTGTTAGTCAGTAATTACATTAGCATTGTACCATCTGTCTTGTTTGGGGTTCTGAATGTAGAATGCCGCCATGCCGATCATCGCCGCATTGTCGGTACAATACTTAAAGTCTGGGATCACTACCGGTACGCCCACTGCTTTAGCTCTCTTTTTCACCTCTTCTCGCAGACGCGGATTGGCAGCTACCCCGCCACCGATCAGTACAGTCTTGGCTTTATATCGCTCGACTGTCGCGAACAATTTTTTGGCCAGGGTTTCTACCACCGCTTCCTGGAATTCATAAGCAATGTCGCCGGGCTTACCCTTGACCCGCACCACGGCCGTCTTTAATCCCGAAAAGCTAAAATCAAAATTGTCTTCATCTAACATCGGCCTTGGTAAACTAACTTTACCGGGCCGGCCCGCCACGGCCTTCAGGGCAATGGCAGGACCGCCAGGATAACCTAGCTTCAGCAGCCGCGCGGCTTTATCGAAAGCTTCGCCAGCCGCGTCGTCGCGTGTACCGCCAATACACTTGTACTCGCCTGGTTGGCGCGTTAGAACTATTTCCGAATGACCGCCACTCGTCACTAGTGATATGAGCGGATAGACGATCCGCGCGTTTCCGATCCAGCCAGCATAAATATGGCCGAGCAGATGGTTCACGCCTATTACTGGCTTGCTCCACAGGTATCCCAAAGTTTTCGCCGCGTTCACTCCTACCAATAAAGACCCGAGCAGCCCCGGGTGTGTTGTCACCGCGATTGCATCAACCTTAGCGGGTGTCAACTTAGCGCGTTTCAATGCTAAATCTATCAGCGGGTAAATCGCTCTCAGATGCTGACGCGACGCCATTTCGGGTACTACCCCGCCGAATTGGGCGTGTAATTTCTCTTGGCTGGCCACCAGACTAACTAAAACTCGGTGGCCCTTCCCGGCTGGCGAACTCGCCACCACCGCCACCGCTGTATCGTCGCAAGATGATTCAATGGCTAAAATGCGCTTCACTAGTGGATTATATCATAAAAAGCATAGTCCAGAAGCGAGTTTCTTGTTAGAATAGTGGGGGCTGTCCCGTTAGAAATATGCCAAGCTCTCCTCTATTGAAAGTTATTCGGCCTATTTATAAGTTCTCTTGTATATTCACTTTGTCGATGCAATTAAGTTATTTCTAACGGGATGAAGCTATTCCCCGAACAACAGTTGACCCAAGAGGTCTGGGACGCCGCCTTGTTGGTTCGCCCGGATTGTCATTTTCTTCAAAGCTGGGCCTGGGGGGAGTTCCAAAAAACTCTTGGTAATCCGATTTGGCGACTGGCAGTCGAGGATGGCGGCGAGATCGTCAACCAGCTTTTAGTGATTAACCTGCGGCTGGGCTGGGGCTGGTCGTTGCTCTATTCCCCTCGCGGGAACCTGGTTAATAAAAATGCGTCTGCCCAGGCCCAGCAAGTCAGCGGTAAACTACTCCTAGATAAAATCCGAGCCATTGCCGACAAAGACAAGAGTCTGATCCTTTTCCGCGTCGATCCCAACACTCCGACTCCCGACACCATTACCGCAACTCTCTACAAATCGCTGGGGCTAACTCTTAACCCCAAGAAAAATATCCAGCCAAAACATTCTCTCGTCATTGATCTAACTTTGTCCGAAACGGTGCTGATGGAACAAATGAAACAAAAGACTCGCTACAATATCAATCTGGGGGCTAGGCACGGAGTAGAAATCCATCGGGCGCGCGACGAGCATGACATTAAAATTTTTGCCGAGCTCATCCGCACCACTTCAGCCCGCAATCAATTTTCGGCCCACGGTGGCCACTATTACGAGACGCAATTCAAAATCCTACACCCGGCCGGCATCCAAGACCTTTTTATCGCCAGTACGGGGAACGAACCACTCGCCGGAATTTTGGTGAATACTTTCGGCGATACTGCCACTTATACCCACGGCGCGTCGGCTAATCACCATCGCAATCTGATGGCCCCTCATCTTCTTCAGTTCACCGCTATGATCACCGCTAAAGATAAGGGGGTCAAACACTATGATATGTGGGGCATCCACCCCGACCCTAACCACCCCTGGGCTGGCATCACCCGTTTCAAGCAAGGTTTTGGCGGGCGGGAGGTCGTTTATTTAGGAACTTTCGAACTCCCTCTCCGCTCGTTTGCTTACAAGCTCTACACTTTTGTTAACCAATTTCGCCGATGAGACCATTGATTAAACTGATTAAAAAGATCTTGGGCGTGGGGCCCAGCCTACCAGCCAATTTCCCGCTCTACAATTTCTACCACCGACTCCGCGGAATGACCGCCGCCATTCTGTCCGGCTTCCCGAGCAGTAAATTAGTGGTCATTGGGATTACAGGCACTAATGGCAAAACCGCCACCGCCAGCATGTTAGCACATGTTCTTGAAGCAGCAGGTAATAAGGTGGGCCTACTCACTACCGTGAACTTTTGGATCGCCGGCAAGAAATGGGTCAATGAAACTAAGATGACTACCGACAGCCCCTTCACCACTCAGCGAATGTTGCGAAAAATGGTCAACGCCGGTTGCCGCTATGCAGTAATGGAAACCTCCTCTCACGCGCTGGCTCAACACCGCACCTGGGGAACTTTCTACGACGTAGCGGTCTTCACCAATCTCACCCAAGACCACCTAGATTATCACCGAACTATGGCCAACTACCGTGATGCTAAGGCCAAACTTTTCCGCGATCTCTACGACTCTTGGCGCAAACCCAATACACCAAAAGTAATGGTGTTAAACTTTGACGACCCGATCCATAGCCACTTTGGGCAATATCCTGCCGACGCCAAAATGCTTTACTCCATGCAAGAGACTGACTTACCTGATATGCTGCGCGCCACCGATATTGAGTCCACCTCCGCGCATAGTAAATTTACTCTGCGTGCTCCAAGCGGCTCGGCTAACATCACCCTGCAAATTCCCGGGAGGTTCAATATCGCCAATGCGCTGGCAGCTGCCAGCACCGCTTACGCTCTGGGCTTCTCTGTTGAGCAAATCAAGATCGGGCTAGAGGCCATCGCGGGCATTGCAGGTAGGATGGAACGCATCGATGCCGGGCAACCCTTTAATGTCATCGTTGACTACGCCCACACTCCCGACGGCTACGATAAAGCGCTCTCTTCCATTCGCCAATTTACTCCCAATAAATTAATCGTGGTATTCGGCTCAGCTGGCGATCGCGACAAAACCAAACGCCCGCTCTTAGGCGAGATCGCCGGTCGCTACGCGGACATCTTAGTCCTCACCGAGGAGGACCCGGGCAGCGAAGATCCGGCCAAGATCATTGCCGAGGTTCGCGCTGGTATCCCCACTGACAAATTCGCCGAAGACCAAAATCTGTTCGTCATTCCGCGCCGCGAAGATGCCGTGCCAAAGGCCCTCTCCCTCGCCTCTGCTAGCGGCGATACGGTCGCCTTTTTGGCCCTTGGAGCCCAAACTAAAATGGTTCGGCGCAAAGGCTTGATGGATTACGACGAGCGCAAATACATCCGAAATTTGCTACAATCAACTGTCGGGCACTAGCCCAACCATCGTCCCTATCCCACACTCCATATTCCAAATTCTATATTCTAATCTAAAGGAGCCTCTATGATCGAGTTTGACGAAAACCTCAACCCCGTCGACAGCGGTCGTCCGACCGAGCTGCCAATGGACGACATGCCCCCACAACCGCCCTACACCCCGCCTGCCCCGCCGGCTCCCCCGACCCCGCCGCAACCTCCGGCGGCCGCGCCTATCCCTCCCCCCCGCCCAGCCACCCCAAACGGTGGTGGGGTTAAACAACTATTGAACTTACTGACGCTAGTAGTGGTCGTGGGGGTAGTTGTCGGATTGGTCGCCATATTCCGCAGCCCTATGCCCGGCTCCGGTGAACCCATCACCGGCCAACCCGAAGGTCTAACGGTTTCCGCCGAGGGCACTGCTTATGCCTCGCCGGATGTAGCCAAATTGGTGGCCGGCGTCCGCCGCAGCGCCGCTGCTTTGCCGCAGGTCAAAACCGATATGGCCAATGCGATAGACAAGATAAAAGAGCAGTTGAAGGATGCCGGCGTAAAAGACGCCGATATTAAAACCACTCAGTACAGCATCTATCCTACCTACAACTACAATCGTAGTGGGACTACTACCCCGAAAATAACTGGCTACGAGGGGACGCACAGCCTCACCATCACCATTCGCGACCTCGATAAGGTTAATGATGTCGTCGATCGCGTCACTAACGCTGGCGCTAACGATGTAGGAAATATCGCCTTCACTATTGATGACCCCGCTGACTGGGAACAAGACGCTCGCGCCGAGGCGATCAAAAAAGCCAAAGACAAGGCTAGGCAAATCGCTGATGACGCAAACATCAGCTTGGGCGACATCGTGTCCATCAATGAATATGTAGTAAGCCCACCCAATCCGATGTACGACGGCATGGGAGGCGGGATGATAGAAAAGGGCACTACTGCTAGTCCCGGGATCGAGCCCGGCAACCTAGAAGTGACCGTTAGTGTCACGCTAGTCTATAAAATCCATTAAACCATTAGAAATTGGCAACAAAAGAGGGGCGCCCATCAGGGCGCCCCTTCCGTACTTGTGTCAGCTGCATGCGGCCTAGGCTACCACTGGGCGAGAGCTTGGCGCACCGACTCCTCCACCATCTGCTTAAGTGTGTGGGTGGACTCCCAGCCCAGAGCACGCAGTTGGGTGGCGTCGCCACAAAACACGGGCTCGCGGTAGGGCCGGAGATTATCCGGCGACACCGTGACCACCGGCGTGTGGTTGACCAGCAGCTGCTCGTCTGAGCCTGTTCCTTCCCAGCTCACCTGAACATCCTCGCCCCAAATCGCCCGGCACGCCTCGACAACAAATTCACGAACCGAGTGAGTCTCGCCGGTAGCGACAATGTAGTCACGCATCTCACTCGGCGCACTCGCGCGCTGGTTGAGGATCAGGTGCATCGCTCTCGCGTAGTCTGGCGGCCAGCCAAAGTCGATCTCAGCGTTGAGATTGCCGAGCTCGACCGGGCTCGACCGTTCGCCGCTGTGAATGTAGATCAGGCCATTGATGGCCTTGGCCCACATAAACTTCTCGCTGCTGAGCCAGGACTTGTGATAGTACAGAATGGCCGTGCAGCCCCAGACCGGAGAGACTTGGCGTGTGCCGTACTTAATCACCGCCTCATACGCCCGTCGCTTCGTCTCGCCATAAACAGTAAGGCAGCGGCGCATGGGCGTCTTTTCAGTCTGCGGGCACTCATCGAACGCCGCGTGGCCGAACATCTGCGATGTTCCCGCCAGCAGTACCCTCGCCTGCGGAGCATGGGCAGCGATCGCCTCCAGCACATTCAGAGTGCCTCCGGCGTTGACCTGATACGCATCGCTAGCGAGCAAATCCTCTTCGCTCCCCAGAGGCTCTCCCGCCTGGCTCAAGGCGGCCAAGTGGTAGAACTCGTCGAGCCAAGCACCATCGTGATTTCGGAGAGCTTGGCGCACACCTGACGGGCTGCGGACATCACAGTCCACCAGCTTTAGACAGCCAGTATTGTAATACGGCCTGAGCTCCGGTAGCCGTAATAGATGGTCCGAGTTCTCTCCGAGGGGAGAATACGCCAGGGCGAGTATACGGTACCCCAGCGGCAATAGATATGCTGCTAGGTGGTTGGCATCCTGCCCATGGGGGCCGAAGCCTGATATCGCAGCATACCGAGTCTGGCCGTAAACAGACCCTTCCGCATCGGTAATTGGTCGTGGTGTCAAGGGAGCACCCCTTTCTCAAAAAAGATGGCCCCAGCATTACATAATCCCCGGCGACAGTCAAGGATAGGGACTAGGAGATCTCCTCCATGGTAATTCTGGCCATCGGCGTAAGGTAGTACTGAATTGAGCTAAATCTCTTAGGGCGAAGCTGCTGTCTGAGCGGAGCGAGTTCAGCGAAAGCACCTAGAGATTTAGCCAATGAATATACCTGGAGCC
>JAZDLM010000034.1:0-3054 GCA_043801895.1 bacterium | reverse complement strand
TTATCAATGCGCTTGGATGGATTAGTTTTTCTTGGTTCCATAATTAAAAATTAAAACATGGTTGATTGAGCGGCGGCTGATCCCTCGTGATCGGCCGCCGGGGGCAACTGATCGACCTTGTCTAGTAGGAGAGGGATTCTCTTAAAATCGGAGAGTAGGGTCAACCGCAGCCGGGGGTCGTAGAGAGCCGCCGCTGGATGATAAGTGGCGAAAAATACTTTGTCGCCTCGGCGCTTGGCGGTACCACGGATTTCAGAGATCTTCTCGCCCGGCAGAAACCAATGCAGCGCGTGTCGGCCCAGCAACACGATCAGCTTCGGTTTGATCAACTCAAGTTCGCGCTCGAGAAATGGCTTGTGTTCCTCCACTTCTTCTGGTGACGGGTCGCGATTATCGGGCGGATGGCATTTCACCACATTGGTAATGTAAATATCTCTTCGCTCCCAACCGATCGACTGGAGTGCTTCGGCTAGCAGCTTCCCAGCCGGCCCCACAAATGGGCTGCCCACCTCATTTTCAACTTTGCCCGGACCCTCGCCAATGAAAACTACCGGGCTATTAATATTGCCCTCGCCGGGCACAGCCTGCTTACAGCCGGCCCGGAGCGAGCAGGAATGCTGTTTGATATCGGCAACTAGTTGAGCGAATTGGGTGGTTCTGTCATCTTGCATACCACCGCCAGATAATAACAATAATTATAATCGCGACGAGCACCAGCCAGCCTGCGCTATCGCCCTGAGTACGAGTAGGGGAAGGAGACTGGCGTAATCGATGAGAGTACAACGATATTTGGTCCTGAGGAGGAATAAACACCTGTTTGGCGCGAACGAGCTTGGCATTCGACTGGATCCGCGACGCGCATCTGACACAGAAGGTAGCGTCGATCTTGTTGTCATGTCTGCAGCTGGCGCATTGCATCAATGGGGTCAAGTTAGCGGCGCGGTGGCCGATCGTCGCTCGGAGGCCGTTTCAATAGAGCTTTATGCGACAGGTTAATCCGCCCTAGATTATCAATTTCGGTAACAACTACTTCTAGTGTATCACCCTCTTTTACCACATCTTCAACGCGATTGACCCGTTCATTGGCCAGTTGCGAGATATGTACCAGGCCCTCTTTGCCGGGCAAGATTTCCACGAACGCGCCGAAATCCATGATCCGAGTGACCCGACCGGTGAATTTCTCACCCGGCTTTACTTCGCGGATAATATTGCGTACCGCTTGGGCAGCTTGTTCGCCCAACTCGGCATTAGTGGAGGTAATGAAAGTGCTGCCATCTTCTTCAATACTGATAGTGGTGACGCCCTTGCCACCAGCTTTGTCGATAATATCATTAATGATCCGACCGCCCGGCCCGATCACTTCACCGATCCGATCCTGTGGCACCTGGACCACGATCACTCGAGGGGCAAACGGTGAAAGTTCTTTGCGTGGCGCAGGAATGATTTCAGCCATTTTGTCGAGCAGGAACAACCGACCAATTTTCGCTTGAGACAGAGCGTCCTGCATGATCGCTTTGGTGATCCCGGCAACTTTAATGTCCATCTGTAAGGCAGTAATACCGTCGCGACTACCTGTCACCTTAAAGTCCATATCACCGTTGAAGTCCTCAATCCCGGCAATGTCGGTAAGGATCTTGTATCGGCTCCCGTCGGTGACCAATCCCATGGCGATACCAGCAATTGGTTTGGCGATCGGCACGCCCGCATCCATCAGAGAGAGGGTGCTGCCGCAGACCGATGCCATAGAGCTGCTCCCGTTGCTAGAGAGGATCTCCGATACCACGCGAATGGTGTAGGGGAAGGCTACGCGACCCGGGATAACCGACAACAGAGCCCGTTCGGCCAGCGCGCCATGGCCAATTTCGCGCCGACCGGCTGACCGCATCGGTTTAACTTCGTTGGTAGCGTACGGCGGGAAGTTGTAGTGATGCATATAGCGCTTGGTGGTGTCTGACTCCATCGTGTCGAGGATCTGCTCGTCGTCTAATGAACCCAGGGTCACGGTAGAAAGGGCTTGGGTTTCGCCGCGGGTGAATAGAGCGGAGCCGTGAGTTCGCGGCAATAGACCAATTTCCATCGACAAGGGGCGGATCTCGTCGAGCTTACGCCCATCGGGACGCCGATCTTGATTCAGGATATTGTGACGGAATTCCTCGCTGACCACCTTGGAAAAAATGTCAGCTACTACTGCTTCGGGAGCTTCTTCGGTGATAAATTCTTCCCAAATCCGATGCTGAAGCTCGGCCAATTTTTCAGTCCGGGTGGTTTTGTCGGGATGGTAAATGGCTCCTTCTAGCTCGGGTTTGGCTTTTTCGACAATCTTTTGCTTAAGCTCGACGGGGGCTTCTTGAACACCATACGCAGCTGGCTTGATCTTAAGCTCTTTTACTAGCTCGGATTGTAGCTCAATCGCGGGTTGGAGTTGCTGATGACCAAATTCAATCCCTCCCAACACAATCTCTTCCGAGAGCTCGTGAGCACCGGCTTCTACCATCATAATGGCCTCTTTAGTGCCCGCCACGATCAAGTCGAGCTGACTTTTTTCCCGCTGTTCGTAGGTAGGGTTGAGCACATATTTACTGTCAAGGTAGCCTACCCGTACCCCCGCTACTGGACCTTGGAACGGAGCGCCGGCTTGCATCAGGGCGGCAGAGGCCGCGGTGATCGCCAGTATATCAGGATCATTTACCAGATCTACTGACAGCACGGTAATAACTACCTGCACATCATTACGAAAGCCTTTGGGGAAGAGGGGGCGCAGCGGCCGATCGATCAATCGAGCCGACAGAACCGCCTCATCGCTGGGCCGGCCTTCGCGTTTGACAAACCGGCTGCCCGATATTTTCCCGGCGGCATAAAACTTCTCTTCGTAATCGATCAGCAGGGGGAAGAAGTCGATAGCGGGACGGGGCTTGAGCGCAACTACCGCGGTGGCTAGCACCACGGTGTCGCCCATTCGCGCAACGATCGAACCACTGGCTAGCGGCGCTAGCTTACCAGTTTCCATAAGCAGCTCGGTAGTGCCAAGCTTAGTTCCGAATTTTTTCATAGAGT
>JAZDLM010000055.1:0-7294 GCA_043801895.1 bacterium | reverse complement strand
TGCCCCTGGCCGCCGACCCGACTATTAAATACTTCTTAGAAAAACCGACTAAGCATGTTTACAGCAACCAAACCGCCATCAAATCGCCCTATAACACCTATCTTTATTTAGGCCTACCGCCCGGCCCGATCTGCAATCCCGGCCTGGCTGCTATCCAAGCCGTACTCTCCCCCACTATGAGCGACTATCTTTACTATTTAACAGCGGCTGATGGCAAAACTTATTACGCCAAAACCTTAGCCGAGCACGCCGCTAACAAAGCCAAATATCTGTAGGTGGTTCATCCGTATCAAATTGTTGCGGTTTTTGGCCTCAGTTTTTTACTAGGGGTAGCCTCAGCGTCCTATGTTGCGGTGGCCCCCGTCGCTATCTGGTTGGGGTTTTTGCTCTTGATCGGAGTTTTGTTATTCAGGCCTAGCCCACTGACCGGACTAGTGGCAGTATTCGGGATTGGGTGGCTATTGGGCTGGTGGCGATACGACGCGGCCATTAGCTCGCGGGCACTCTATGCGCTAGCCCCGTGGTACGGCAAAACCGTTGAAGCAGCTGGCAGAGTAGCAAGCGACCCGGATGTTAGTGGATCGCGTCAGTCATTTACCTTTACCCCAGAATTTATTAACGATCAGCCTGTTGGTGGTCGGGTTTTGCTCCGGGCCTGGCAGTTCCCCCTTTACCATTATGGCGACCAACTGAGGCTTAAACTTTCGGTAGCCGCTCCTCTAGCCAGCTCAGATTTCAATTACGCTGCCTATTTGGCTAAAGATGGCATTAGCGCCACCGCTAATCAGGCCGGCGATATAGAGATTATGCGACCGGCTCCATTTTCGATAATGGGGGCGTTGTACAATGTTAAGCACTGGCTAGCGGCAAAAATCAATCAACTGCTCCCCGAACCAGATAGTGCCTTACTCCAAGGACTATTACTAGGCCAACGCAGCCAGTTGCCAGAAGATCTGGTTAGTGCGCTGAAGGCGTCGGGCACTACTCACATTGTAGCTTTGTCGGGTTTTAATATAGCGATTGTAGCCGGGTTTTTTATGTGGCTGCTTAGGCCGGCACCCCGACGGTGGGCACTAGTATTGGCAGGCGTGGGGATACTAGCGTTTGTGGTAATGACCGGCGCTAGCAGCTCGGTGGTGCGAGCCGCGGTAATGGGTTGGATGCTTTTGCTAACGACTTGGTGGGGCCGCCGCCGCCATTCCGGCAACGCGGTGTTGGTGGCAGCGCTGATTCTGACCATGATCAATCCGCTAGTCTTACAATATGACGTCGGATTCCAGCTGTCGTTGGCAGCTACCGCTGGGCTAATCTTTATTTCTCCGCTAGTCGATCGGCGGTTGCCCCTTCAGCTGCCCAATGTAATCCGCGCTACGCTAGCTGCTACCATTGCCACTCTACCGCTGATCATTTTTCATTTTGGCGGGTTCTCGCTGGTGGCTCTGTTAGCCAATTTATTGGTAGTCCCCATCGTGCCGCTGGTGATGTTGCTGGGTTTTGGGGCCATAGTGATATTTGCCGTCATCCCATTTTTACAAATTATCGGTTTGGTAAGCTGGTTAGCCACTCGGCTATTGTTGATCATCATCCAAGCCGCTGGGTCGCTGCCCCATGCGTTCGTCGAAGTCCCGCCCCTCCCTCCGGTTTACCCAGTTGTTTATTATCTTCTATTAATCGGAATAGTTCATTGGCTAAGCCGTGCTAAAACAACTCGTTCATAACTACTGGCGATGGTTGGCGCTGGGTCTGGTCGTAGCTAATATCGCGCTGGGATACCAATGGTTAGTTAGCGCTGACCCCCTTTTCCATATTTACTTTTTGAATGTGGGAGAAGGCGATGCGATTTTACTGCGTACTCCGGATCAAAGGTTTGTATTGATAGATGGCGGGCCAACCAGCCGGACGGTTTATTTGCTAGATCAGGTAATCCCAGCTTGGCGTCGTCGGCTGGCGCTAATAGTGTTAACCCACCCGCATGCCGATCATGCGGCGGGATTAGTAGAGATTGCCAAGCGCTATCCGATCGATGAGTTTCTATTTAACGGGTCGGCTTACTCCACCGAGACCTATCAGGCGCTACTTAGCCAGATCAATCTTCAGCATATTCCTACCAATGTGGTTGACCCGAGCGACCGATATAATTTTGATGGCGTGTCGTTAGCAGCCATCTACCCACCCGGGCCGGCTAGTAATGTCAGCGATGATCCGAACACAGCGTCGATCGTGCTCGCGGTTAATTACCAAGGTTTTAGCGGATGGCTGATGGGCGATGCTGGCAGCGAGGCTGAGAAACAACTTATCGCCGAAGGCAAAACTCGCGATATCGATATATTGAAAGTTGCCCATCAAGGCAGCCAGACCGCTTCGAGCCCAGAGTTTCTGGCTTCTGCCAGGCCGGAGGTGGCAGTTGTAAGTGTGGGCAAAAATAACTTTGGCCATCCTCACCAGATAGTTCTCGATCGCTTACAACAAAGTGGCGCGCAGGTGTTTCGCACCGATCAAGATGGAATGGTCGAAGTGGTGACCGATGGCCAACGCTACCGCGTTCTAACTCACGCTAGCTGACTCTTCCGAGATTGACTCGAGGTCGGCTTTCACCATCATCTTCACTAAATCATCGAAAGCGGTGGTAGGTTCCCAGCCAAGTAGTTGGCGGGCTTTGGCGGGATTGCCGCGCAGAGTCCAAATTTCATTCGGCCGATAAAACTCTGGGCTCACTCGGACGCGGAGCTGACCATTTACAAGGCCCTGTTCGTTCGCGCCCTCACCCTGCCAAGTGATTTGCCAGCCGATTGCTCGGAAGGCGGCTTCGACGAATTCACGGACGGTATGCTTTACGCCGGTAGCGACAACAAAGTCTTGCCACTCATGCGGCAGGCCGGGCTGCTGCAGCATCAAATGCATCATCTTCACATAGTCGCCGGCAAAACCCCAGTCGCGCTCAGACGAGAGACTGCCGAGCTCCAAAATCTCTTGTTCCCCTCTCGCCATCCGCGCGACAGCTTTAGTGATCTTGCGAGTGACAAAATTCTCTCCTCGAATTGGCGATTCATGATTAAACAAAATGCCACAAGTAGTCGGGATGGCAAAGCCCTGCTCGGTATTGCGCGCCATTGCCATAATGTTATGCGCGGCCAATTTGGCGATGCCATACGGGCTAATCGGCCTAAAGGGCGTGTTTTCGTTTTGCGGTTCAGTTTCCCGCGCGGCATTGCCGAACATCTCCGAAGTCGAAGCCTGGTAAATTTTGGTCGGCAGTTTCAAATCCTGAGCGGCCCGAACAACATTCAGCGCGCCAATGAAATTGACCCGAATCGTTTCTTCGGGAGTTTGGAAAGAAATGCCGACATGGCTCTGAGCGGCGAGATTATAAATTTCGTCGGGTTGATATTGGCGCAGGACCTGAGTGATGGAGAAGTAATCCGCCATTTCGCCTACCGCCAGTTTTAGTTGGCCGGTTTGATAATAATTTAACAGCTCCGGCAGGCGGAAGCGAGGCGGCGGCTCGGTGCTGATCCGGCGAGTTAGGCCGACTACTTGGTAGCCGAGCTTTAGCAGATACAGCGCTAGGTAGCTACCATCTTGGCCGGTAAAGCCAGTGATGAGAGCAGTTTTTTGTTCAGTCATGACCCCAGCTTGGCAAAATCCCCCTCTCCTGTCAAACGGTTGCAGCTGCCCCCCTTTTCGGCTATGATACAGCTATTCTGAAAGCTACTTCCAATGGTGGGGGTGGCAACCTTGTTAAGGAGGAACGAACCTTGACGCACCAAAAGAAAGTCGGCCCGGCATTGGTCGACTTTCAGCTCCGAGACCTGATCGGCCAAGGCTGCATCAATGGGATCTCTCCCGACGATGTTCAGCCGGCCTCGATTGATCTGCGGGCGAAGAAAATCTGGGCAACCTCCTACCGGCCGAATCCGGAGGAATTTGACCCAGCTGCTTTCATTCAGGATGCCGCACTTGAGCCTGCGTTTACTGACGCACAAATCGAGAAGGGCATTACTCTAACGCTCGGTCGCGCTCACTCCTATCTGGTTCTGCTTGATGGCACTCTCAATCTGCCGGCTGGGATTAGCGGAGGCGCTAGCCCCAAAAGTTCGATTGGGCGGATCGGAGCAGACTGCGCTGTGCTAGTAGGAACAGGCGGGCGAGAGTTTAACTCTATCCCCATAGGCTATCGGGGCCCGCTCTACTTGGTGATGGCGCCGCAGACTTTCCCGCTCGACTTGCGCTCTGGTGTCGCGCTAGCGCAGTTGCGTCTGTTCGAGGGCAACCGCGACTTCCTGGCTCCGCGAGACCTAGCGCTGATGTGTAACAACTATAACGTCGTCCATCGCGACGATGATGTGGAGCCGACCATCAACGAGGAAGGTGTTCTGTGTCATGTCGACTTGTCCGGTCCCATGCCTAACCTGGTGGCGGCCCGGCGCGGCAAGAAATTGCCGCTTTGGGGCGAGGGAGAGGCCGATCCGACAGAGTACTTCGCGATCAAGAGCCTCGACCACGGAGACACGCTGATCCTTGAGCCAGGGCAATTCGCGCTGGTACGGACCATAGAAAGGCTGCGGGTGACAGAATTTCTTTGCGCAGAGATGGTCGCGCATCGAGAGGAGCAGGGCCATGTAACCACGCACCGTGCCGGTTACGGTGACCCCGGCTTCGGCTATGGGCGGGGTGAGCACACCGGGAATCGGTTCATCTGCGAATTACGCAACTTCGGGGTCGATGCTGTCGCTATCAAGCAAGGCTCTCCCATTTGCGTGATTCGCTACATGTATACCCAGTACGCGGCTCAGAACCCGTACAGCGTGTTGCGGCAGTCGCACTACCAGGAGCAAGAGGAGCAGATCAAGATTGCCAAGTTCTTTGCTCCCTGGCCGGTCGCCGCCTAGCACCTAGTTCCAGAAATGCCAATTCCCGGCTGGCCCCAGCGCCAGTCGGGATTTTTGTTTATATAATAGGGACGATGGAGAAAAAGAATTTTATCAGGAAGAAAGAGGATTTTGTCTGCGAGCATTGTGGGCATCAGATTTCTGGTACCGGCTACACGAATCATTGCCCGAAGTGCTTATGGAGTAAGCATGTCGATAATACCCCCGGCGATCGGAGGAATCCCTGTGGCGGGCCGATGGAGCCGATTAGCTGGGAGTTGAAACAAGGTTTGCCTAAACGCGTGCTGCACCGCTGTCAAACCTGCGGGGCAACTAGAAACAACAACTTGGATGATAATGACAACTGGCAGAGTCTAGTCGATAAACCGCTATCATGAATTTCATCGAAATCCCCTGGCAGTTTTTATTGGGAGCATTCGTAATGGCTTTCGTGGTGTCGTCCTTGGCAACTCCGCTGGTAATCCGTTGGGCGCGCGCTCGCCAACTTTTCGATTTGCCGTCACCCCGCCGAGTACACACTATCCCAGTTCCCCGTCTGGGCGGCATCGCTTTGATTTTGGCCATCGCGATCGCGTTGATGGTAGTATTCGGATTTGACTCAAGGATTTACGGTCTGCTGATCGGCGCGGTGTTAATTCTTGGGTTGGGGCTATTAGATGATCTGTACGATCTCCCGCCGTTAGTGAAATTACTGGGCCAAATTTGTGTGGCCGCCATTGTAGTCAGTTTCGGTATTACTATTGGCGGCACTCTCACCAACCCGTTCGGCGGCGTGATTTTAATACCACCGGCCGTTGACGCATTACTGACCATCGGTTGGATACTATTAGTGCTTAACACCGTTAACTGGTTTGACGGCCTCGATGGTTTGGTGGCGGGCGTCAGTAGTATCGCGGCAGCTACTTTGCTGATACTTAGTTTGTTCGCGTTCATCGATCAGCCGGAAACTGCCGCCATCGCGGCGATCGTGCTTGGCGCGGCTCTTGGCTTTTTGCCCTACAACTGGCACCCGGCCAAAATATTTATGGGCGATTCAGGTAGTCACCTGCTCGGCTTTATGTTAGCTGTGTTAGCCATCATCAGCGGCGGCAAACTGGCAACAGCCGCACTAGTGCTGGGTTTGCCGATCGTTGATTTGTTTTGGGCGGTCATCCGCCGCCTGCGGCATGGCCGACTTCCTTGGGTGGCCGACAAGCAGCACCTTCACCACCAACTCCTCGGGGCGGGATTGGGCCAACGGACGGTGGTGATTATCCTCTATCTGCTGACTGCCGGCTTCGGCGCGGTAGCTTTGTTGTCGGGAACCCTCGCCAAGCTGGCCGGGCTGTTAATTGTAGGATTGGTCATGGTGATAATTATCAGGCTGGTACTGCGTTTCCGGCCTTCCCAGAGGTTAGGCTCTTGACGAAACGCTTAATTTATTGTATGATGAAACAATACTAATTCAGCGGTGGTCCCAAATTTAGGCCAAAGCTGAATAAAAACAAAAACCAATGAACAACCAGCAGTTTGAGCATCTCGTGCACAACCTCCAAGATGTAATGCGTTGCCCGCATTGCTCTTCGACGTATTCACTCGAGGATATCCACTATCTTGGCCAGCTCGAGACAATGACCTTTCTGCATATGCGCTGCCATGGTTGTAAAACCCCGGTATTTGCCAGCGTTGCCCTGACCAATAGCGATGGCGATATTATCCCAGCCGACATCGTGGCCGAGGATATCGCCTTAGCCGATTCACCCGCCATCATGGAGCAGGATTTAGCTGACCTGGGTTTTGAGCATCGGGTTATGGAAGATGAGTTGATGGCTGAATTGCCCTTGGACCGCGGTATCCCAGTTCAGGATGTAACCGCCGAGCAGGTAATCGGCTCGCTTACCCCCATTTCCTACGACAATGTTCTGGACGCCCATGAATACCTCAAGGCATTCGACGGGGATTTTAGTAAGGCCTGGAAGGCTTAAATCTGCGCCCCCTGGCGTTTGAGTCTCAAAATCCTTTACGGAGGCTGGTTTTGCCTATACAATGCTGTTTGTTATGGGAGAACAGTACTCTATCGCCGCTCGGGTTCGCGACCCCAAGGCCAGTCTGGTTGGCTTAAGGCAGGCTGGGCAGCTCCCCGGGGTAGTTTACGGCAAGAAGATCAAGCCTCAACCCATCCAGGCTGACGGTGTTGAATTGCAAAAGCTTTTCCATAAAGCCGGCGAGAGCTCGCTGGTGACCCTGCAGGTGGACGGGCAAGAGTACACCACTCTACTCAAGGAGCCGCAGTACCATCCTCGGACCGGGAAACTGGTCCATCTCGACTTTCACCAAATTAGCCTCGACGAGAAGATTCGCGCCGAGGTGCCGTTGGTGTTTGAGAACGAAGCCCCGGCCGTTAGCGACTTTGGCGCAGTATTGGT
>JAZDLM010000052.1:0-7693 GCA_043801895.1 bacterium | reverse complement strand
GGGGTTGGCTTATGGCGTGGTGTTGGGCGCGTTTATGCACATGTTAATCCAGGTACCGGGCGTGTTTACTTTGGGATACAAATACCGACTGCATATTAATTTACGCCATCCGGCCTTAAAGCGGATGGCGGTATTAATGATCCCTCGGACCCTGGGCATTGGAGTGGCGCAGATCAACAGCATTGTAAATACAGCGATCGCCTCCACGCTGGCAGTCGGGAGCGTCGCGGTTTTCCGCTGGGCGGATAATCTTCAGAGTCTGCCGATCGGCATCTTTGGGGTATCATTCGCCGTGGCGATTTTCCCAACCTTGGCCGAGAAATATACTTTGCAAAAATTGGCCGAGTTCAAAGACGACTTTGTACGAGTTTTGCGACAAATTCTCTTTTTGATCATTCCCACCATGGTGCTGTACTGGCTGTTACGCGCCCAAATCGTTCGACTGGTATTAGGAGCGGGACAATTCGGCTGGGAGGACACTCGGTTCACTATTTCGGTGTTGGCTTTTATGACTTTTGGGATGGCCGCTCAGGCGACTATTCCGCTACTGGCACGCTCTTTTTATGCTTTGCAAGATACTAAAACTCCGCTGATCACTAGTCTTATCGGATTGGTGGTTAATGTCGGGCTGGCTTTCGCGTTGATCCAAAACCTTCATGTAGTTGGTTTGGCGGCGGCGCTGTCCATCGCCGGGCTGATCAACATGGCATTATTGCTGGTGATGCTGGCTCGTCGGTTGCGCGGATTGCCATGGGGAGGCATTGGGCTGGTCACCGCCAAGATCGGTGCGGCGTCACTAATTATGGGAGGAGTGGGTTACGCGATTTTGCGAGTGGCGAACCTGATCGTTGGGACCCATACTTTCTGGGGGCTATTTACCCAGACTGCCATTACCGGGGTGGTAGCCGTGTTTACCTATCTTGCGCTAGCCACGATTTTCAAAATCCCCGAAGTGAAAATAATGCTTGCGCCGGCTAAGTTGTTTAGAAGGGGATAAGCCAAGTGATTTTCTAATAATGCAACGATAGTCGCTTTCTATTGGAGTATAAAAAAGCCCGGCGGTTGCCCGCCGGGCCGTCCTGTACCGGGCAGGATAGGCTAGTTAGTCTGTTGCCGTCCCTCCAGCGGCGGCACTTTCTGGCACTCGGCGGTTAGGTCCCGCCAAACGGGGCTGTACCGATCGCCTAGATATGGGCCGGTCCGTTTAGAGTAGCCATCCAACGGATCGAGGAAACATTCCCCGTTGTTCTCCTTAGCCGCTCGGCGAATGGCCGGGTGGATGGAGAGGAATATGGACGCGATTATTACTGGATTGGTAGCGCACCAAAGCACAAACCCTCCCAGCAAGAGCTCAGGGTGGAAGATGGTGAGCCGGATGAACATCCAGACCATCATCAGCTCCCAGAGCATCGCGTACAGGCCGGTAAGCATAAGTGCCCCACCGGCGCCCTTTGCGGTTTTCAGGTTTGGGTTGCAAGGATGCATTAGACCCAAACCGGGGATGAGACGGGCGACCTGAATGGTCAGCCAGCCGATGATAATACAGGCAATGGCCAATTCGTAAACGAAGCGAATGCCTCCTGGCTCAAACATTAATTCACCTCAACCCTGAGATTCCAACCCTTCTAAATTCTAAAGATTGCGTCCGGGAGCCCCAGCCTGTCGCGGCTGAGCCGAGGCCCAACCGTAGAGGCAAGGAGCTCCACGGATCACGGCTGCATTATACTACTGGACGGGGCTTGTGTCAAGTTTATCGCTCTGGTATTATGTTTTTAGGAAATCAGCTAGGAGATGGAGTACCTTGCTCAAACCAGACGTGATCAATGTTGTTGTACTCTGCTGTGCTAAGTGCGGAGCCCCTATGAACGCTCTGGGCGTCCACAAGCTCGGTAGCCATCGAGGCGAGCTGGTCTGCTCAGCCGACCCCAAGCACCCCCGTCGCTACATCAATCTCGATGCCAATTGGATGAAGCGGCTTAGGGCCAAACCGGTGGGAGTGTATCTTAAGCTGCCGGAAACAGACGAGAATGGCCTACCGCTTCAATGCCCGGAATGCGGTACCCCGCGGAGCCTGGTGCTCGACCGGGATGCCGGGGAGGTGGCTGTCTGCGATGGGTGCCCAGCCCGATTTGAAGTCCGGCGAGATCGTCGCGGCCATATCACGCTCGTCCCGCTAACACGTTAGAGCCGGACTGACCGGAGCTGACCCATGCCCCCGATCGGGGGCATTTTCTATACAATAGTTCTGCATGGATAAAATAAGAAACTTCTGTATTACCCCGGTACCAAGCAATCCGGAAATTGCTACCGCAATTTCAGCGGAATGTTGGTACGGGGCAAGTCGCTCACGTTTATGGACAAGATAAGAAATTTTTGCATCATCGCACATATAGACCATGGTAAAAGTACCTTGGCCGATCGGCTTTTGGAATTGACGAATACAGTGTCGAAACGAGAAATGAAAGCGCAGTATCTCGACACTATGGATTTAGAGCGGGAGCGGGGAATCACCATCAAACTTCAGCCAGTAAGGATGCGATACGAATACAAAGGTAGCCCCTCGGCAGGCTCGGGGAAGCATATATTACCAGCCGGTGAATATATGCTTAATCTGATCGATACCCCCGGGCATGTGGATTTTACCTACGAAGTGTCGCGCTCGCTGGCAGCTGTCGAAGGAGCGTTGCTGGTAGTAGATGCTAGCCAGGGAATTGAGGCTCAGACTTTAGCAAACCTCCATTTGGCCCAAGCGCACAATCTTGCCATTATTCCGGTGATCAATAAGATCGATCTTCCGGCAGCGGACCCGGACAGGATTACTCAGGAATTAAAAACGGCGCTTAGTATCGAGCCGGAAGAAATTTTGCTGGTCTCGG
Organism: bacterium; assembly: GCA_043801895.1. Classification (GTDB taxonomy): domain Bacteria; phylum Patescibacteriota; class Kazan-3B-28; order Kazan-3B-28; family Kazan-3B-28; genus JAZDLM01. The sequence continues at coordinate 4,817 of JAZDLM010000052.1, read as the reverse complement.
CTAAAACCGGTGAGGGGATGAAGAAAATTCTAGATGCGATAGTGGAGCGGGTGCCGGCACCCAGCGGGAACCAAGCGGCGCCCTTGCGGGCATTGGTGTTTGATTCTTATTTCGATCAGTTCCGCGGGGTAGTAGCTTATGTGCGGGTAGTGGATGGGAAGGTTTCAGCCGGCAACAATATTATGATGATGGCAAGCAGAGTCCCGGCTGAAGTAATGGAGGTTGGGTTCTTCGCGCCGAAATTGACTAAGCGCCCAAGCCTAGAAACGAGCGAGATCGGCTATATTGCTACCGGCCTGAAAGATGTCCGAGCGGTGCGAGTGGGAGATACGATTACGCTAGGGGTTAGGGGTCAGGGATTAGGGGTTAGTAAAGAAGTAAAGGCACTCGAAGGATACAAACAGGTGACCCCATTTGTATATGCTGGGGTTTTCACTGTAGATAACGCAGATTTCCCGCAGCTGCGGGATGCGTTAGAAAAATTGCAACTGAATGATTCAGCGCTAGTATTTGAGCCGGAAAGTTCGCCGGCGTTGGGTTTTGGTTTCCGCTGCGGCTTTTTAGGGCTGCTTCATTTGGACATTGTCCAAGAACGATTGGAGCGAGAATTTGACCTAAACTTGATCACGACCACACCCAGCGTGAGCTACCAGGTAAAACTGAACAATAACGAAGAGAAAATTATTCACAACCCAACTGAGTTGCCCGACCCCGGAACTTACAAGGAAATTGCCGAGCCGTGGGTGAGGCTGGAGATCGTATCGCCCAGCGAATACCTGGGGGCTATTATGCAATTGGTCCAGGGCAAGCGGGGAGTGCAAATCGATGTGAAATACTTGGATGTCAATCGTGCACTGCTGATTTATGAGATCCCCCTGAGCAATATCGTAGTGGACTTTTACGATCAACTGAAGAGCGCCACCTCGGGATACGCCTCGATGAGCTACGAGATGCTAGAGTACCGGCCGGAGAATTTAGCGAAAGTGGACATGCTGCTCAATGGCAAATCGGTGGACACTTTGTCGGTAATTGTTCACCGGAGCGAGGCGCAACATGCCGGGCAGGCGATCGCGACCGAATTAAAAACCTTGTTGCCGAGACAGAATTTTAAGATCGTGATCCAGGCGGCGATCGGCGGCAAGATCATTGCGCGAGAGGAATTATCGCCCTTTCGTAAGGATGTTATCGCCAAGCTTTATGGTGGCGATGTCACTCGCAAGAATAAACTGCTAGAAAAACAGAAAAAGGGGAAAAAGCGGATGAAAACGGTGGGGCAGGTGGAAATCCCACAAGAAGCATTTAGAAAGCTGCTATCCTGATGGCCTCTTGGGGTTAGAGGGGGTGGAAGCTTGCTCTGCGGGCGGATTGTTGTTAGGGTGAGGACGGAAATCCAAATCTAGTCCCAAGAAGGAGGATAGGATGAGTTCATTTCTGACCTGGTGGTGCGAAACGATCGTAATCCTGGCGATAACCCTCGCTGGCCTCCTCGGCTTCCTGCGAATTAAGCAGTTAGTGCTTAACCCCCATCTTGAATCACGGCACGGCAGCTTTTTCTGGCTGTTTAACGTCATGGCCGAGGCGGTGCATATAACCGGGGTAATCCTGGCCGAGTTGGTCGCCATTATGCTGGTCAGTTATCTGGCCGGAGGCATGGCGACAGTCGTCGCATTGATCAGCTGGGCAAATGTCCCGGTCGCGCTATGTCTACCGCTTGCCGGCTATCTTCTGGGCCGGGGTACTGCGATTTTCGTATACGGTCCCCCTTATGAAATTTCTGAGAATGAGGAGGCGTTGAAATGAGTCTTGCGCTAGCGTTCGGGATTGCTGTCTTTATAGCGTTGTGGGGAGCCTGGGTCGGTCATCAGGCCGGCTGGGAATTTGCTCCGTCCTTGCCAGACCGCAACGAGCCTGCTTGTGCTAGCTGGTCAGTCGGGATGGGCATCACCATCCTGATCCAGTTCAGCTTCACGCTAGTATCTGTCAATTGGGTCGAACTAATTTGGCGGAACTGGGTAGTGTCGATTTGGACAGGAACCATCGTGCTGATCGCTATCGGCTGGATCGTAGGCTACCTCCGCAACAACGGCACATTGGCCGGAGAGTAGGAGGCCGCATCGATATGAGATGGCTCTTTGGCTTACTGTTCACCTTACTACTCCTGGTCCTCCTAGTGATTATTCGCGTTCTGGCCTATCTCTGGCGAGTGGGCGAACGGATCTATTGGTGGTTCAGGCGGCTAATCCGCAGATCCTAGCCAACCCGTAGTGCCAACTACGGGTTTTTTGTTAGTACTAGCACTCTCTTGACGAGAGTGCTAGCAGGGTGTAGAGTAAGCGGTGCAGGTAACTTTTAGAACTGAGTAATAGAAGTAGTTCTGCTATGCAGCAGAATCTTCGTTCTGCCGTTTGGCAGAACTTCGAGGGGAAGCGGTTTTGTATGAATACGACTGCGGAAATGAATCCCGTTAGAAGCCTGTCTGGGTTTTAGCGGGGAAGTTAATACCACCAAGATACGCATTTAGTTGTCATATTGTTTGTGAGTATCAAAAATAATTTGTGGATAAATTATTTTTGCGAAGGGCTTCTAACGGGATGAAGTTGAATGCTAGACAGAAACAAGTCTTAAGGACGATTGTCGAAGAATATGTGGAACACTCCACGGCCGTGGGGTCGTCTCATATTGTCGAAATGCTGGCGGAGCCCGTGAGCTCGGCAACAATTCGAAATGTAATGGCGGAACTGACGGATTTTGGTTTATTGGCCCAGCCGCATACATCGGCGGGACGGATCCCGACTGAAGCCGGGTTTAAGGCGTACATCGAAACAATGATGCGGGAGCGAAAGGCATTGTCGATTCACCAGCAGGAAGTGTTGGAATCGCATTTTAAGAAATTAAGAAGCTTGCAGGAGAGATTTAAAGAGGCGGCGCGGATGCTGTCGGAGTTATCCGGTAGTGTGGGACTCTTGATTGATGATGCAAACAAAGTGTATATGTCGGGACTTTCTAATCTGCCAAAGTTGCCGGAATTTCGCAACGAGGAATTTGGAAGTGAGTTTATGGAGCTACTGGAAAATCCGGCGGAAAGCCTGAAACAGATGACAAAGGGTGGAAGCCAACAGATGAGGGTACTGTTTGGGAGTGATAATCCGATGATGAGAAATGCCAGTATTGTGATTACCAGATTCGGGCAAGGCGGGAAGAAGGTGATTTCAGTGATCGGGCCGATGCGAATGAGCTACGGCAAAACTCTGCCGGCGATGGAATACATAAAGAAGATCTTAGATGAAAGAATCTGATAAATCTAACCAATCTCGCCAATCTGACCAATCTAACCAATCTGAGGGGAACGAGAAGGTGACTGATTGGGAAGATGTGGCGAAGCGGGCGATGGCAGATTTGGATAATTACCGTAAAGATGCCGAGAAGCGGCAGATGGAAATGGTGCAGTTTTTAAAAGCGACTTCGCTAATCAAGTTTTTGGAGATTTATGATGACTTAACTCGAGCAGTAGAATTTGCGACTGACGAGAAGGCGAAGCAGGGCTTGCTGGATGTACAGAAAAAATTTAAAGATTATCTGCATGCTGATGGATTAGAAGAGATCGAGTTTAAGGCAGGGGACGAGTTTGACCCTGAACTGGCCGAAGCGATGAGTTATGAGGAGAGCGAGGTCGGTGAGGGAAAAGTGATTGAAACTTTGGAAGTTGGTCTGAAATATAACGATAAAGTGATAAAACCAGCGAAGGTGAGGGTAGGGAAATAGCTGGCAATGCCAAATGATGAATGTCAAATGAAGAATGATGGAATAATTTTTAAAGTGAGGGTGGGGGAAATAAGGTAGCCCCTCGGCTTCGCTCGGGATAATAAATTAATTAAGATCCTGAAACAAGTTCAGGATGACGATAGAAAGGAAACATTATGGGTAAAATTATTGGAATCGATTTGGGGACAACAAACTCTGCCGCGGCGGTGATGCGCGGCGGGAAACCGGAGATTATTCCATCATCTGAAGGCGGACGGACAGTGCCGTCGGTGGTAGCACAGAATAAGACCGGTGAGATTTTGGTTGGACAGGTTGCGAAGCGGCAGGCAGTGACCAATGCCGAGAATACGATTTATTCAGCTAAGCGGTTTATTGGTCGCAGATTTTCTGATGCATCAGTGCAATCTGATATCAAACTAGTGCCGTTTAAGATCGTTGAAGGAGCTAACGGTGGCGTTGCTTTTACGATGGGAGACCGTAATTGGCAGCCGGCGGAGATCTCGGCAAAGGTGTTGCAGAAGATCAAGCGGGATGCGGAAAAGTTCTTAGGCGAGCCAGTGACCGAAGCAGTGATTACCGTTCCGGCTTACTTCGATGACAGCCAAAGACAAGCAACCAAAGATGCCGGTAAGATCGCCGGATTGGATGTGAAAAGAATTATCAATGAGCCAACGGCCGCAACGCTGGCATATGGTCTGGATAAGAAAAAGAATGAAAAGGTGGCCATCTACGACCTGGGCGGCGGGACTTTCGATATCTCGATTTTGGAAATCGGGGATAGCGAAGGCGAATCCGTCTTTGAAGTGAAAGCCACTAATGGTGATACGCACTTGGGCTGTGATGACTTTGATCAGAAAATCATTGATTGGATAGTTAGTGAATTCAAGCGTGACCAAGGCGTTGATTTGAAGGAAGACAAATTGGCGATCCAGCGTCTGAAAGAAGCGGCGGAAAAAGCTAAGCATGAATTGTCCACTTCTTCTGAAACAGAAATCAATATTCCTTTTGTGACAGCGGATGCCAGTGGACCGAAGCATTTGACGATGAAACTATCT
>JAZDLM010000049.1:0-6821 GCA_043801895.1 bacterium | reverse complement strand
ATGCCTTCGTCCAACTCAATATTCCGCTCGTAAACCGATGTCGGCGGATATTTTTGATAAATAGTAGCGATCTCGGTAGTAAGTTTGGCAAGTGCCGCACTAGCATGATTGAGCGCTTTGAACATCGCATCAGCTATTTTCACGTCGCGCGGCTTGATGTATTGGTGGACGAAATCGCGTCGGCTATTGATCGCGGCGCTAAAGTAATTCACGGAAAAGACTCGCGCAGTTTGGCCGAACACTGCGTCCTCGATCCACAATGGATCGCTGATCACTACTTCGAAGTGGCCGAGATTGGGAATTTCCAATAGGGCGGCGGGGGTAGCTACCACAATATCGACCAATTCAGCGGCGGGCGGCTCCCCGTCAAGCGGAGCAAGTTTTTGTTCCCACTGATATTTAGCTTCACGCGACAAATACAACTTCCGCCAGTCGCTCCCCCATTCATTTCGCCAAATCGCCACCTTGGTCAACAGGCTGGCGTCTTGGCTACTGGTCGGAAGGCCGCTAGCCACCAATTCCCCCTCGGCGTTATCCCGGTAGCGCAGCTGACTCGGCAGATATGGCGCTATGGACACCCCCAACTCGGAGACCACCTTTGTCCAATCAATTTGGTGGAGCAATTTTTCAGTTATTACTAATACCGCTGGCCTAGCGCTGACCGCATGGGCCAAGCCTAGGCTTAATGGATCAATCGGAAAATGAGCTTCGATAAAATTCAATTTGCCTTGCCGGCTAGTCTTAATCGCTGTTAATGCGTCATTAGCCGAGCGTGCTTCGGTAATAATTTGGTCGGTAATCGGTTGATCGGCGACTGGGCTGAATTTGAAGTCAGTAAATTTGATTGGTTCAGCAAAAAGCCATTGCCACGACCAGGTATCAGCTGGCACTAATTTATTAATTCGACCAAGTGTAGCCGGCATCAATTCGGCGACCTGGTTAAATAAAAACTTTACTAAATCCACCGTCGCTAACACATCGGCCATGGCTCGGTGAGCCGGCTGGTGCGGAAAGCCAAAATGATGAGCCAAGTATTCCAGACTGTAGTAGTCCTGGGACGGCAAGACAGTATGCGCCAGTTCCAATGTGTCGAGAATGGGGTTGGTGCTGAAATCGCAACCTTTACCAGTCAAGAATTCCACATCAAAACCGATATTATGACCAACGATCGGAGCCGCGCCAACAAACTCTTGGATGCGCGGCACTAACTCGTCGACCTTGGGCTGATCGCGAAGCTGGTCGGGGGTGATGCCAGTCAACACCATAACCGTGGGCGATAAAATTTGTTCGGTCCCCATTAAGAGATCAAGCTGATCGACAATCGTGCCAGCGGCATTTAATTTCACCGCAGCGATCTCAATAATGTCATCGCGGGTGCTATCGACGCCCGTGGTTTCGATGTCTAAAATAATCAGTTCTGGATAGCGCATACTTTCATGTCATCCTGAGCGCAGCAAAGGATCTAGCGCAGCGCTACAAGATTACTTATTGATTTTGTCATATACGACCTACGGCCTAGATTCTTCACTCCGATTTGTCGGAGCTCAGAATGACTGAAAAATTACACTCGGCTGAGGATCACCTCGACCTGGGCAGGCTCAAAACTCACTACACTCAAGCCTTCGGCCGCGGAGAACATTGCTGGCGTGATATCAATAGCGTTGGCCCCTGACAATGCCCCCTGGAGGTCTAAGGTTAACACGATATCATTGCGGGTGAGTTTCTGCAAAGCTGGGGAGTCGCCTGCCACTACCACCTTGATGCTGATCGGGTTAACGCGAGTGACGCTAAAACCCTCTGTCACATTGGTGTATTTCGGCACAATGGAGATCTGTTTAGTGTCTTGGGCTGAACCGATCACCACTCGAACCATTACTAGGTTTTCTCCCACCACCTCCACTCCACTGGGCAGATTTACTGCCGCCTGATCGTTGAAGCTGCTGGTCCGGCCAGACAGAGAGATTGGCGTGGATACCAAATAGGCTAGCTGATCGAGCGTTTTTTGATTCCCGCGTACCATAATTACCGAGGGGTCAAAGTTAACTTCCTGGACCCAGAATCCACCGGGTAGTTCGCCGGCAAAAGTCGGCTTGATCCCAAGATTGCGCACCGCCGCTCCCTTGCCGATCTCGATATTTACTCTCCCCTCTTCCGGCAAAACACGCACCGCGTGATTAACTTGCCCGTCGGCGGTGGTTGCTTGCAGAAAAGCGGTGGCGGAAAACGAAGAACGGCGACTCCGCAGCGCGACAGTCGCTCTTACATCTGAAATTGCATCGAGTATCCCTTGCGCGCCATAAATAGTGGCGACGGTTGGATCGATTGAGGTAGAGACCACGGTAACCCCGTCGGCCACCCAACCGGTGGCATCTATCACTACCGGGACTGTCTTGATCGCCTCCGGCGCGATATTAACGGTTAGCTGTTTGGGGGTAAAACTTAACAGCCTGACTCCGGCCGGGATTGACTGTAGCCTAGTCTCTACTTGGTATCTCCCGGGTTGGGTCGCGGTAGTCAGGTCGATCGCGAAATTTAGAGACTGGCCGTTGACCTTCCCGAGGGCAAACGGACTGCCCGAAATATGGGCATTGACCACGGACAAAGAGTTGGCAACGGCTAAGCCCTCGGATAAATTAATCGGTAAAAGCGCGGCCTGGATATCTTCCGCCTTTGAAGCCAGAGCGTAAACATTGATCCAGACGATCACTGCAGTGACCAAGATCACTCCGCGCATCACCGGCAGAGTGAATAATTTGGTCATGATTTAGCGTGAACAAATATGTTTTGCAGTACCCGCACTAAATCCGGCGGGGCCAGATGCTTGTAGATGTCATCGCCATACAAAACGGTGGTGTCGCCCAGAGTTCGACTGGCCACCACGACCACCGCCTTGAGCTCTTTGGCCGCCAGCCGAACCGATTTGTCATTAGCGCTAAATAAGATTTTGGCGTGGGGACGGAACAGAGTCGAGCCGGCAGCAACGATCCGGTTGCCGTCTAATATCGTCGCTCCCTTGCTGAGAGTTGACCCACTGGCAAAAAAGTCGATCAACAATTCCGCTCTAACCAATGAGTTCATCTTGGTGCCGTTCTCTATCAGCCGTGATAGTGGCTTGTCCTTGCGAATAACCACTAGCGCCGACTTCTGGGCGCGAGTTAGTACTGACAACGCCTCCCCGAGCACTTTGATCATCCGTTGCACATCGACCGGGCTGGCCACCGCGGTCGGAGCTGTCTGAGTCGGATGCGAGAGCATTTGGCTTTCAAGTAAATGACGAATTTCCGGCGCGTAGAGCACAGCGAGGGAGAGTAAAACCATCACTAATAGAAACCCGGAAACATAAAATAACGCCAACAGCCCAACCATCCGGGCAACCAGCATCAGGAATACTAATCCGAATATTCGAGGGAAGACCTTGATCAAGTCTGAGCGCCGCAGCCGACGGTAAATCCACCAGAGCAGACAAAACACCAGCGCGATGTCGATCAAGCCGACCAACGACACCCCGCCGATGATATTTTCCCAAAAAATAGCCCCCGTATTGGCTACCCCAAACCAAGTATCAGACAAATGACGCGAAAATATCTCCCACATATTCCTACTCTTTGGGTGAAATCAAACCGCAACTTACCACATCATACGATAAAGTTGGCGCAAAATATAGTTTAAGAAAAACCCGTCCAGATAGCGGGTTTTTCTTAGCTATAAACCTCCGATTGAACTGATGGGACTATTTCTTATGCACCGAATTGTGAACCCAGGCAAAGATCCAGCCCAAAATGTAGCCGACCACGAAAACCACGATCAACAACATAATGGTTGTCCCCCAGCTGAACGCGCCGACGGTCAACGGGTTGTTTAACATGTGTAGTCCCAACATCCAGTCGATCCACTGCTGCGCTAAACCAGCGATTACCATGATCGCCCAAATCAAATGCACGGCCACCATGAACAGACCTAGCACTAGGCCTACTCGGCCGCCGTCTAACTTATCCTTCATAAGTCCTCCGACCAATAAATAATATAGATAATAACAGTTCTACTATAGCACTCGGGATGGATCTTCTGGAGCAAGAGAGCGCTATTATCAAGCCGAGCCCGGAAATCCGAGCTCGGTTGCTTTCGTAATGTAGTAGCGGGGTATTACTTTCCGATCGAGTTGGTGGGCTTAAGCAGCCAGTAGGCCGAATTACCGATCAGCATTAATGCCATCAACCAAATTGCCCACGGAGTAGTGCCGGTCACCGGCAAGCTTTGCTCGCCGCCGACAGCTTCATTGTTGGGAGTACTGCCGGTTTCCTGCTCGCCACGGACTTCTTCGTTGCTACTAGGAGGCGTGGGCGGAGTGTAATAGCTCCCTCCTCCACCGCCACCGCTGGGAGGGTTAACAATACCATTGGCAAAGTTAACATCGGCGCCATCGCTGGTAATGGCCTGGATCATCAAATCAAACGATGACACCGAAAGCTCATCACAAGTCACCGAAACGGAATACTCGCCTCCGTCGGTGGCCGGGTCAGGATACACCAAATACCAACCACTTTGCACAACTTCGCGCAGGATATAGGTGCCGCTGGGTAAGCCGCCGAAGTGATACACACCATTCGCATCGGTCGTGACTTCGGTATCACCAGCAGACAATTCATTGTTGTCGTCTTTATCGAGATACAATGTCCAATCGGCCAATCCGGCCTCGCCGGCATCAAGCACTCCATTGATATTTTCGTCATTGAAAACCTTGCCATCAATCGAGCCGGTGCATTGTTCGATTGGGTTTTGGTAATTGCCAAAGTTATTATCGGTGGAGCTGGGAGTTCCTGTACTCAGACTAATGGAGTAGTAATCGAGTTCTAACGGCATAGTTTGAGTCCAGCCGGTTTGGCCAACTTCCCAAACAAGGTGGGTTCCCTCGGCCAGTTCGACGAAGCTATAAAAACCATTGCTATCGGTAACATCCGAATCTTCCACCCCCTCATCCCAGACACCGTCTTGGTCTAGGTCAAGGAAGATTCTCCAACCCTCAAGATATGAATCACCAGTGTCAAAGCTACCGTTATTATTAGCGTCGTTGAACTTGTAGCCAGAGATTGAGCCGCTGAATTGGGACGGCATATCATCGTTGGTGACAGTACAAGTTGCCTGTTGACCTGGCTCAAGGGCTCCACTACAGCCTTCTGAATAAGTATCATGATAGCCCTCGGGGCCGGTTTCAGTCACATTGTAGGTTCCAGCATCTAGTGTCACCGTGGTTCCGTTTTCGCTTCCCGGGAAGGAACTACTGGAAACATTTGCGCCCTCTACCAGCATAGTGAAATCGCTGTCGATATTGTCACCGGTGTCATCGTTGATAACATGCTTGATCACGGTCAGACTCGCTGGCGGTGGGGTCTGATATGAGTTAGTAAGTGTACAAATTACATCATCGCCTGGAGATAGGGTCACTACACCATCGGTATTACAGGCTCCGGTGAATGAAAGAGTGTAATCGGGATCACCGGTTTCTGATACGGTGTGGCTGCCAGCATTAAAGCCGTTGGACTCTCCGCTGGTAACTGATGTTTGGTCAACAAATAACGGGAAGTCAGCGATTACCTTAGAACCACCGTCGACAACCTTGACTACTGTTAAGGCTGGTTGAATATCATCATTGGTGACAGTACAGGTTTTTTGGCCACCAGCTGGCATCGCTCCGCTACAGTCACCCGAAAAACTTACACCATATCCGGACGGGCCACCGGTTTCACCCACACTATAACTGCCATCGGGGTCAATGGTGACCGCGGTGCCGCTCTCATCGCCCGGGAAGGAACTAGGGCTGGCATTGCCTCCGGCAACAGTAAGCGTAAACTGATCAGCCGTGGCACCGCCGCCGTTATCATTGATGACTTGCTTGACAACTGTCAGAGTGCCGGGCTGTGGAATAAACGCTGCACAGTCTGGATCATCAAGATCAATGAGCTGGTCGCCGTCGTTGTCTATCTGATCGCTACAAAACTCGGCGGTGTTTTCTTGACCCAATGTATAGTCAACTTCAAGATAAATTTGGGTTACCCGAACGGTGCCATTGTCGTTGGACCGAGCCACTCCGAATGTGGTCGTCCAGCCATTTACTTCTGCTAGTGTCCAAGGGTTGCTGGTAAATGGATTTACGGTCATTTCCCGTTCATGGGTCGTGTAGCCGGCGTTGGTAACAATATCGGTGCTGTTACTAAAGGTGCCATCGCTACTACGAACCGTCAGTACCATCTTCTTGGGACTGCTGCCGGCACCGAAACCTTTGGCAATTCCATAAAGGGTTACGGAGTTAATCGTTGAACCCGCCGGAAGACTGGCTCCGGGGAAGCCAAAGGTTTGTCGTTCGTTATTCACGGTTTCGTAGATGTAAGAATCGTCACCGTCATCTATCTGAACTGCGGCAACTTTTGCCGTATCATCACTACCCGGAGTTACAGACCACTGATTCGCATCAGATGGTCCGACTGAAGTTGGACTTAGGCTGGCTACCGATGCTTCAACAAAAGGAACGCTTATATACAAAAAAGTCGAAGCAACTAAAAGCCCCGCCATGACCAACGGCAAGTTTTTGACATAGGACTTTTGTTTTACGATGGCTTTTTGGAAGCCATTAGCCAGGCTCCTATCGATAGAAAAACTACCAGAATGGTTTTTACGGTTCATAATATGTAAGCCCCCGATTATTAACAGATATACTGGGGTGCCCCCCGAGCGAGGCTTTAAATTAAAAGCTAACTCGCAGTTCGCACTCTCACCCTTAAGCCCAGCTTAGAGCAAGCTGGGAGAACCTGTCAATAGGGAAGAAC
>JAZDLM010000042.1:0-31442 GCA_043801895.1 bacterium | reverse complement strand
ATCGCCATCAAAATATTTTTTCTGATGGGACAGTTTGTCCTCCCAGGCGGGGTTAATTTCGGTGCCACCGCCAGGGAATCTGATAATCGGTTTGCGGGTTGAGTCGTCAAAACCTAAAAACATTCGTTCGCTAGTCTCGTTGTCGATAATTATGAGATAGCCATCCGCGCCTTTGGTATAATCCATTTCCGGTACAGTTTTCGAAACTACCACGCTAGTGAGAGGCCGACCGTCAGTATCTTTGAGCTGAAGGAGGCCGGAATTATTAACTTCCTCCAGTATTAAATTGGTTAGTAAATCGGGGGCGTCAGTATTTTGTCCCTGACGAAAATATCTAGCAGCTCGTCTTGCTTCTATTTCATCCCGTTCAAGCGTTCCCATTAAGACGGGATCGCCTGATGCTTCAGCGATCTCTTGGGCGGAAGGGGTTTCTTGATGAAATTGTTCGGTTAATACCCGCAGGCGCTCATGGAGCTGTATGGTTTCCGACTGGACTAATATTTGGCCCTCTCGCTCTCGCTGAGCCCTCTCGGCCTCGTTGAGGGAGTGCGATGGATTGCCAAAATTGTCAGCGTCGCTGCCGCCGCTTGGATCATCGGGAGAGAAATAAATGGGAAGTTCTCCGCGAAACATAGGATATTTTTATTTTTGTTTTGTATTTAGCTTCTTTGCATTATATCACATAAACCGACTGCTGTCAAGTCGGGGCATGGGAGTCATGCGAGAAAGGGGGCGACGCTGTGGGGGTAGAAGCGAGAGCGGGAATAGGTAAAAGTGAGGATTGGGGTAGGGCGAGGGGAGAAGTGGGAATGAGAGCGGGCGTGGGAATGAGAATGAAAATTGGGGCGAGAGGACAACAGCGGGAGTGGAGAGCCTTGTGCTTAGGTGTGAATTGGATTGGGAAGGGAGCGCCACAGCTGATTAAAAAGATAGCGCTGAATTTCAGCCTGATCGGCATCTTCTACAACCAATACTCCCGGGTCTTTGTTCGGATCAAGAAAAGAAAATACCAACCGGTTGCCTGCTATCAGGAGCGCGATGTAGGGGATAGACAGGTCTTTAGCTAATCTGGTTTCGCTTAAACGCTCGGGTGCCGAGTTCCAGAGCTTGGCTAGTTCCAAGTTTTGGCCCACAGCTGGCGCGATATTCCGAATAGGGATACCCAGCTCAATTCTTCGGCTAGCCGCTTGACTGCGCGATTCTGTTCGAACTCGGGGGGCGCTAGCGAAGTTCGTGTATTGCAAGATCTCTCGTTTTGACTCGGGTAGGGTCAGGATGTAGCGATAAAGTTCGTCGGTCGCTTTGGCTGCTCCGTCAAATCCGCTGTAATGAGTGACCCGTGGCTTGTTAGGGGAAAGGTTGTTGATGGCGCGCATCTCAGGCAGGGCCTCCAGTAGAAGTTGGTGTCGTTCATTTTCTTGGGCGACTAACAGCTCGGGGTCGATAGCTTCCCAGTAGCGTTTGGCGGCGATTTTTACCTCCCGTACCAACCCAGTTTTAACTAGCCCTTGAACGGTGTAATACAAACCGGCTCGCTTGGATTTAGTCTTTTTTGCGAGCTGCAAAATTGTGCTTCGGCCCAGCTCTAACAGCGCCAAATAGAGTCGAGACTCTTTAACAGTTAGGCCATATTTCTGGAGGGTCTTATCTAATTGCATGTTGAATTGCGTTAAATCTTTTGACAGTATATCGGATTATGTAGTTGTAGTCAAGATAAGACTGCTTAATGAATTTTGACAAAAGTATTGACAATCTTACTAACTCGGCGTAGTGTCGGAATCTTGGGGGTTGAAAACCCGAGAAAATTGTCTGTCTGAGAGCTAGTTTCTAGCAGTGGCCAAAGTTATACAGCGCCCAAGTTCTAGAGCTAGGCTGGATGACAAGAAGTTGACTGTTACGCCAGCGAGCCTGGGGCACAGGGGGGCGTTCCTCTGGGTTGGACTTATCCTAGGGGACCGGCTCGGCCCTGACTTCAGCTCTCGCTTGGGTTGCTCGTATTATGACGGGCGGTCTGAGCGAGGGCTGAACCCTCAGATCGTCTTCTGGAGTAACAGTTATGAACGACGAAGTGAGGCCCCGCTGGCGGGCCATGCAGGTTCACTCCTCGCAAGAGGAGGTGAAGAGCAATGGAGATCGGAGGCTAGAAGCTAGGCCTGGCGAAAGCTGAGGTCATCCATCACGACATATTGGCTCGAGCGCCGGATCTATGTACAAGCGTTAACCAACTAGACCAGCGTCCCGAAGTCAACGCGAGAGGGAGTCCCCTGCAAGACGAGACGACATGTTTACCGGCTCAAGCCGGAATGCCCCGAGGAGGTTCGTAAACGATGCGATCGTGCATTGTTGCCGCCCCGGGGCTTCTCCTCAAGCCGATAAGCTTGCAACTTAAAGTAATCAATAGTAGACTCACCACCCAAAAAGGAGCGACGAAATGGGTTTACGGATCGAAGAGCGCATTAAGGTTAGCGATTGGTCTAACCCGCGGCGCGTGGTCGTGTGTGATAACCCGACGACCGGTTCTCGTGAGCTGTGGTTCAGCAGTTTCGCGAACCAGTGCGTGGGCGACCCCTGCTCGCAATGCCTCGAGCGAGCTGAGCAGGGCGCGCGGATATTGCACCGCGAGGGCCGTTCGTTCCGCTTCGAGAACAGGCGGTGGCTGGTGATGGAATATCCGGCCGATCATCCGACCGATCGTGAAGGGATCCTCGGATTCTTGAACGAAGCGTTCGGCGGGGCTTGGCAGTTTTCTTAAGTAGAATTATCTACTGTTCTTTGTTCAGACCCGCGTCCCAATTGCGATTGGGACTCGAACTGAGGGAAGAAATTGAACTTTGAATTTAGAAGGAGAAAATAGGTGCTAACTCTCAAGTTGGTTGAGCCATGTGTGCAGATAGAGCGTCTAAAGGCTCTCATGCCGGGGTTGCAGTTCGCTGGGACCAGCATGGAGCACGACAAAGATGGCCGTCGCGACGGTCTGGCGCTTTTCGGAGCGGGAGCGGAGCGGGGGATGTATTCGATGTTTCTCCCCAAACCAACGGCGATGATCCGTGAGCTGACCGGCGTGTCGGTTGATCCGGTGGAATGGCACCTCCCTGAGTCGAGGCGTGAGTTCAGAAAAACTTGCGACATCGAACAACGTGCCCTGATGCAATTGATCGAGCGGCTAGGTAAGAGCATCGACGTCTCCGACCTATTGGAGGGGTTGAAAAGAGGATATGTTTCTCGCTACCCTAGCCCGATGGTGCGGTGGGCACTGATGGAATCGGCATTCGACGGGGACGTGGTGGTAATGCAGGCCGGTTTTATCCAGCCAGTCTTTACTACAGGCGAGCTCTGGTATTATGCGGGCGAATATTTTCCTGTCTTTGGACTCGGGATGATGCACACGCTTATAATCCTGGCGCGCTATCTGGCAGCCGGGTCCCGGCGTCCTCGGAGTGTCAGTACTGGCGGTAACCCGAACGGTGGTTTGGGTGACAGTTATCCTATGGGCTGTTCCTGGGATAAACAACATCGTCGGTGGGAGGTCGGCTTGTTGGGTGGTTGCCCTTGTTGCGACAACAGCGGGGACGGGTTCCTGGCGATTGGCCGCGATCAGGCGGGTCACTACAACGAGGAGCTGAGGCAGCAACTCCGCGAACGTGTTGAACGCATTCGCAGCCAGCTGAAATAGTTGCGCCTAACTTTGTTCTTTCTTACGCGTCCCAATTGCGATTGGGACTCGAACTGAGGGAAGAAATATAGCAATTGATCAAGTTTAGCGATGGAACACTTTAGATTTGGCGCCGACAAAGAGCCGGAGGAGGTTGGCTCGTACGAGAAGCTTCCCGGCGGGAAACGTAAGGAGCAACCTCAGCCAAGCGAGCAGCCCGAACCAGTGCAATCTTCTGGACGGCGAACCTCGGCGATCAAATACATTTCAATTAAAGAATTTGCTAAACGGGCTAATGTGCCGGCGGGTTTTATTATCCGAGCAATCGAGTTGGATGTTAATGGATACGGCGCGTTGCCAACCCGCAAATCGCCGTCGACTTGGCAACTCCCGCTGTATATGCTAACGCAATTGCAGCTAGAGTATGCGCTTAGCCAACAACCCCATACGCCGATTAGCCGTGATGAAGCGATCAAGTTTATGGATGGCGGCGCACGCCATTGGGCCAGGGAAATTATCCGGCAGGACGAGAATGACAAATACTCTCAAATGTCTTATTGGGCTTGGGAGGAATCTGGAACGGGTTCAGGGCGCCGCTACCGCCGTAAGGCAATGGCTAATCACCAAGTTATAGGTGCGCTACTAGAAGCCAGGCGTCAATTGCCGGCAGCTGACAATATCAATTTGTTCACCAGAGGACAGCTACGACGGATCTTGGTGGAAGACGGGGTTTGCGAGGAGCCGATGCAAATAGCCGATCTGCTGGAGATGGCCACCGATCGCCCAATGGTGTTGAACCCAGAAGACGGCCAAGCCGAGCTCGGGGTACGCCAGGCCGACCTGCATTTGATCGAGGAAGACGTACGCCAAAAAGCTTTGGATCTGGCACGGCATAGGATCGATCGGGTGTTCGCCGGTGAACCAGGATTACCAGGATTAGACCAAGGCCCCGCTGAGTATCAGCCGGGGAGTGATCCAGCTTTCTCGGATTATGACCCTGAGGATGAGAAATACGATTAAATAATTAATAGGAGAATCTATGGCACGCAGAGAAAACAAGGGGAATGGGAAATCGGACCAAGATAACGAACAGGGCGGGGTGGTGGCGGTAGCCGAGGTGGGAACCGTCCAATTGTCATCGGAGCCGAGCCACAACGGTTTTCACGATGAACTTTTGGTAGCTACCACTACCGTTGATCCGGCCGAGGGTCTTGAATTACCAGCCGAAGCAGATTGGACAGACGGCATTATTTCGGAGATCGATTTAGATAGTCTGATTGCTGAAACTAATAAGCTGATTAATGTTGCCGGCCCGACGCGTACCGAAATCGATAAAATGGCCAATCGTTATCCAGAGGTTTTAGGGGGCATCGAACAGGCGTCTGCCCAATGTGATGAAATGATCGCCGCGGCCAAGCGAGAATTAAGTTTACCGGGCAATCTCTCGCCCGATCAGTTGGACGAACTAGCCAGCCTCGCGTTAATTAATCCGGACTATGCCCAGAAGATCCAAACGATCGATTCGGCCATTGCCAAATTGAAGAATTTAGCCGAGCCCACGATCGAGACTGGCGATAAACTGACTCAACTGAATAATGTTCGCGCAGGGATTCGTGCGGGGATCGAGCAGACGATCAGCCGCCGCCGCGATGAATTAGCAGCCGAACTAGAGAAGCGGATCAAAGAGATCGAAGCAGCGACCGCCGAGTCGGCAGCAGCGCTGATTAACGAATTGCGCCAGCTGGAAGCCAACCCGCGAGTGATGGCGAGGCTAGAAGAAATGCGCATAGAGCAAGCTCGTCAGGCCCAGTTGGAAAAAGAACTGGCTCAAAAAGAAGTATTAAAAATAGCTCAGAGGTTCTCTCAATCGCTGCGCAATCGCTATGCTGCGGTGGCGGCTCGGATCGCTGAGATAACCGGCCGTCAGGCTTTGAGTAGCGCGAACGAGTGGCTGTGGCAAGTAACAGCCGAAACTGATGAACAGCGCCAACAGCGAGGCGAATTTCTTAAGGGGGTGAAAAATGAGTTGGTAGATTCTATCCTAGATGGAGAAAGTTTACAGCAAGTACGAGAGCCGCGTGAGGTGGTGCCTTGGCTAACTTCCGCCAAAGCGATTCGCTATGGGGAAGCTTATAACTACCTTACCAATCGTGATGTTCAGCAAGCTTTAGCAGAGTTGGCGGAGGCTGGGAGTCAGCAGGCAGCGGAGGTATTGTCGGATTGGAGCTGCATTCAGGAATTTCATGACGCGTTCGATTTCATGTTCGGACGCAAATACTTTACCGACCCACGGACCAAGGAGAGACGGCCCGATCGGTTCTGGGCAGCCTTTGAGCAACGTCAACATAACGATGCCAGCGGAGAAACGAAACGTCGGCAGGAACGAAAAGCCTGCCACGCGGCTGAAACGGCGAAATTGGAAATCGAGATTGGCGATGTTGTTTCGCGCGGTGGCTTCGAGGTTGAAGTGCCCGTTACGCGCCGTAATCGCAGCGGACAAATTGAAGTTGTCGCTGTCCGACGCGGGGCAGTCCGAGTAAAGAAACGACCGGGGGTGGCTCTCAGCACGGTTTTGGTAATCGTGGAAGCTGTCGGAGCGGCTAGTGAACACCGCATCTTGGGTCAAACTTCGCCGGAAGACGGACGCAGTTTCCCACAATGGGTGCGGGTGGGCTTGTGCCGAGCTGAGTGGGCCTAGCTGCGCACCTCGGCATATTTTCTTGACCTAGAACCAGCTTTTTGCTAGGCTAGCCTCAGCCTACCTTTATAGTTTGGAGGGTTAAGATGGGCACTAGCTGCTCGAGGCATTTGGGTTTGTCCCCCTACGATATAGCGATGCTGGTCATGGCTATAATAACGGTGTTAGCGATTATCTCCACGTTTAGTACGTTCAGTGTGGCCAACATGAGGCGCGATGCTGCACTCGAACGAATGGCGAAGACGATCTCGGTGGTTGACCTGCGCAACGCCAAGACCGCTCGCGACCAAGTGCTCCGGGTGGTAAACGAATGGGACACGCCTGAGGTGCTGGGGAGGAAATCGATGGTCCCTTGGCGAAAGCCTTTCCGTTCAGCTCTGGACATTCGCTGCATCGAGCTCCCGCTGGATTCGCTCAGTAATTACTCGGTCCCGGGAGATGCTGCTACGCCTCATTCGTTCTACGCCGTGTTCTTTGACCGGACGGCCGGAAGAATGATGGTATTGCGATTCTCTGGCGATGAGGGCAGTATGCTTCTGACGGCGGATGCCAGGGGAGCTTCCCTGGACGAGTTAATCAGGGAGGAGCTCAATGGTTTTCCGACACCTGGGAAAGTAGAACCAGCCAAGTCTAAATTCCCTGAGCCGGGCGGCCACAACTAGTTAGCAGGCTAGCGTTCCATTAGCCTCGCGACGCGCGCGGGGCTTTTTTGTTGCCAAAATCTCTTGGGCTAGAGGCTCGTTCATGGGTGATATACTGGTTAAGTATGGATTTGAAGGAGTTTGCAAAACTTAGCGACAGGGATTTAAAGCAACTCGGCGAGCGCTTGGCGTTAAAGGGCTATGCTGGCGATCTCTTTTTGGTTCGCCAGTTAGCTCAGGAGGAATTATCGGTGGGAGCCAGACTAGACCAAGAGCGGGCAGACCACAACAGGGCGATTAAGGATAGGGCTATTGATCTGGGCAGGGAGTTAGCCATTAAGGTGGGTAATACTGAACGTGACTGGAGAGAGGCCCATAACCGACTCACGCCTCTGTGGCGAGCGATTCCCAACCCACCAGCCAAAGATGTGCCGGCGGGAGGAGAAGAGGATAGTAAAGTAATTGGCCACTCTCGATTGCAGCCAAAGAGTCTGCCGGCTGGCGGAGAACAACCTAAGGACCATGTGGATTTAGGCATAGCGTTGAATATTATCGATATTGAGCGGGGGGTGAAGGTTGCTGGCTCTCGCTCTTACTACTTAAAGAACGAGGCGGTGGAGTTAGAATTTGCGTTAGTTCGCTGGGTCTTTAAACTGCTAAAGAAAAAAGGTTTCGAGTTGATGGTGCCGCCGCAGATGCTTACCGAAGAGATCATGTCAGATGCTGGCTATATTGATAAAAGTGAACAACATGCGGCTGAGGTATACAAGGTAGATGATGAGCCAGCAAAATATTTAATTGGCACTTCCGAACAGAGCATTCTTGGCTATCACGCGCAGGAGATCATTGAAGTCCCCAAACGCTATGCCGCCTTTTCGACTTGTTTCAGAAGAGAGGCGGGGAGTTATGGTAAAGATGTTAAGGGCATTATCAGGACCCACCAGTTCGACAAGATCGAGATGTTTTCGTTTGTAAAACCAGAAGATTCCAAAAAAGAGCTGAAAAGTTTAGTGGCTATTCAGGAATTTATTTTGAAGAAACTGGAAATTCCTTATCAGAAAGTACTGATCGCGGCAGGGGATTTGGGGATGCCGGCGGCGAAAAAGATCGATCTGGAGAGCTGGATTCCCTCACAAGGACGTTTCAGGGAGACCCACTCCTGTTCTAGCTGCACCGATTGGCAGGCGAGACGGGCGAATATTCGATATAAAGTTCAAGGTAGTCCCTCGGTTCCTCGGGATGACAAAAATGGTTCTCCGACGAACGGAGGAGATACCTCTAAATCCACAATAGAGTTCGTGCATACGCTCAATGGGACTGGCGTCGCGATCGGGCGGCTGCTGGTAGCATTGTTGGAAAATCATCAACAAGCGGACGGCAGCGTGAAAATCCCCAAGGTACTGCAGCCGTATTGCGGATTCAAAGAAATAAAATAATGGCCCACTTTCTCAGCCGGATTTTGGGGGATCCGAACAAACAGGCGGTAGCCAAGCTTAAGCCGATTTTGACCCTGATTAATTCGTTTGAACCAAGTATTCAGGCACTGACTGACGAACAACTGCGGGATAAAACG
Source organism: bacterium (assembly GCA_043801895.1). GTDB lineage: Bacteria > Patescibacteriota > Kazan-3B-28 > Kazan-3B-28 > Kazan-3B-28 > JAZDLM01. The sequence continues at coordinate 22,878 of JAZDLM010000042.1, read as the reverse complement.
GCTGAATTCAAAGAGCGACTGGCGCAGGGCGCGGCCCTGGATAATCTGCTGCCCGAGGCTTTCGCGGTAGTGCGCGAAGCGGCCAAACGAGTCTTGGGCGAGCGGCATTTTGACGTCCAGTTAATGGGCGGCATCGTGTTGCACCAGGGCAAGATCGCCGAGATGCGCACGGGCGAGGGAAAAACTTTGGTAGCGACTTTGCCAGTGTATCTGAACGCGTTAACGGGCAAGGGCGTGCATGTGGTAACGGTCAACGACTACTTGGCGAAACGCGACTCGGAATGGATGGGCAAGATTTACGAATTTTTGGGATTAACGGTTGGAGTTGTCACTCACGAGAAAGACACCGCCGGACGGCGCGAGGCATACGCCGCCGATGTGACTTATGGTACCAATAATGAATTCGGCTTTGACTATCTGCGTGACAACATGGCGCCGGCCAAAGAAGAGCAAGTGCAGCGGCTACTGCATTTCGCCATTGTGGACGAAGTCGACTCGATTCTAGTTGACGAGGCGAGAACTCCGTTGATCATTTCCGCGCCGGCTGAAGAATCCACCGACCACTACAGACGGTTTGCGTTGATCGTGCCGCAACTGACCAAGGAAATTGATTACACGGTGGACGAAAAAATGCGTTCGGCAATTTTGACCGAACCGGGAATTGAAAAAGTCCAGAGACTGCTCGGCATCGACGATATCTATGAATCCGGCGACGTGTTGTTGGCGCATCATATCGAACAAGCGTTGCGGGCTCACACGGTTTATAAACTGGATGTGGATTATGTGGTCAAAGACGGCGAGGTGTTAATTGTTGATGAATTCACTGGTCGTTTGATGCCCGGCCGACGCTATTCTGAAGGGTTGCATCAGGCGATTGAGGCAAAAGAGAAAGTTGAGGTCAAGCGAGAAAGTCGCACCTATGCCACTATCACTTTCCAAAATTATTTTCGCCTGTTTGAAAAATTGTCCGGTATGACTGGGACCGCCAAAACCGAAGAAGAGGAATTTTGGAAAATTTATGGGCTGGAAGTGATCACGATCCCGACCAACAAGGAAATGATTCGTCGGGATCTTAACGATTTGATATATGTATCCGAGAAAGCCAAGTTTGATGCGGTGGTAAAAGAAATCCAGCGACGCCACGAAACAGGTCAGCCGATACTGGTTGGCACGATCGCTATTGAAAAATCGGAATTGTTATCGAATTTGTTGAAGCGAGAAGGAGTGGCGCATGAGGTTTTGAACGCGAAACACCACGAACGGGAAGCAGAGATAGTTAAAGACGCTGGCCAAAAGAATGCGGTGACGATCGCCACTAACATGGCCGGCCGAGGTACTGATATTAAATTAGGCGAGGGCGTAGTCGAGCTAGGCGGTCTTCATATTTTAGGGACCGAGCGGCATGAATCTCGTCGGATCGATAATCAGCTGCGCGGCCGCGCCGGACGCCAGGGCGATCCGGGCAGAACTCAGTTTTTCGTGTCGATGGAAGATGATCTGATGCGCTTGTTCGGCAGCGAGCGGATGAAGAATATGATGCGAACTCTCAAGATCCCGGAAGATCAGCCGCTTGAACATAAAATGATCTCTTCGAGCATTGAATCAGCCCAGAAGCGAGTGGAGGGCCATAACTTCGACATTCGCAAGCGAGTAGTGGAATTTGACGATGTGATGAACCGACATCGAACTACAGTTTATCGTCAGCGCCAAAAAATCCTTGAACAAGGTGATGTTAAAGAAACTGTTCAGAACCATTTGTTCGACGAGCTGCGTTTACTAGCCAATCTTTGGGTGGCTGGCGACAACAAAACCATGATCGATAGTGTGCAAGCGATCATGCCGCTGAGCGGCAAATTGCAGGAGGCGATCAATAATGCCGGAACTGCCGAGGCGGTGAAAGAACTGTTGGTGCAGGAAGCCGAGAAACAATATACCGCTAAGGAGACGGAAGTGGGGGCGGAGTTTTTCCGTCAGGTTGAACGCGCGGTGCTACTTCGTGTGATGGACTTAATGTGGATGGAGCATCTCGATGCGTTAGTAAGATTGCGCGAAGCGGTAGGTCTGCGCGGCTACGGGCAGCGGGATCCATTAACCGAGTATAAGCAAGAGGCTTATGCGATGTTCCAACGGCTTCAGGCGGCTATTGCTGAGGATGTAGCGCGAATGATCTTGCGGGTGAAATTCACCGCTCCGCCAGAACAACAAAAACAAGCGGAGGAACTAGAGGAGAAAAAGAAACTGGCGCTTAAGGGGGCTGAGAACCCAGGCTTCGCCAAGGCTACGCCGGACGCGAATGTTAATTTACAAGGTGGCGCGGAGCCAACGGGGGATTTTGAAGAAGAAGAGAAGGAATTAGGGGCTAGTCCTTCGGCTGAAGACAATAAGGTAGCCCCTCGGTCCCTCGGGGAAGCATCTTCTAGTTCTCGAAGTGTTTCTCCGACGAACGGAGGAGATGCCTTGGTGAATCGAGCGGTGCGGGATCCGCAAGAGCGCCATAAAGACAAAGTTGGCCGAAATGACCCATGTCCATGCGGCTCGGGCAAGAAATATAAAAAGTGCCATGGGGCGTAGGAATATGATTATGGAACTACAAGTCGGAAAATTACTGAAAGAAAAAGAGGTTGAGTATAAATTAATTAAGCTAACTCAAGACGCTTATACGGTTGATGATGTAGTAAAATATTCAGAAGGAGACGTAAAATCTGAAGAGATTTGCAAGACAATAATTTTGCGAGGAAAGAAGACAGGGAAGAAAGTTGCAATTCTGTTAAGGGGTAATGACAAACTGAATTTCTCAGAAGCGAAAAAAAATCTCGGAGAGGAAATGACGATTGCTAACGAGGAACAGGTGAAAGAAATAGCTGGTGTTGAGCCGGGGGCAGTCTGTCCCTTACTGCTCAATACGGAACTATTGGTAGATAAAAGAGTGCTGGATTTGGAAAGAATAAATTGTGGTTCTGGCAATCATCTATACGGATTAGAATTCAAGACAGAGGATTTAGCTAAGGTGATAGATTATCAAATTGTAGATTTGGCTAAAATCCCCGCGGACTAGTATTGAAGATCAAGAAACATTGTGGAAAATAATCAATATCTACACGAAGTAGTTATTACAGCCATTATTGTAAGGGACGGTAAATATTTGATTACCCGGCGAGCTTTAACTAAGAAAAGATTCCCGGGGATGTGGACGGTACCAGGCGGGAGATTGGACACTGAAGACTATTTGGCTCTACCAAAAGATACTGAATATTATTGGTACAACGTGCTGGAGCGGGCATTGCGGCGAGAAGTGCAAGAAGAGACGGGAGTTGAGATCGAGCATATTATTTATGTCACAAGCCTGGCCACCGTACACGCTGATGGCGCTCCATCGTTAGTAATTTCCTGTATGGCCGATTATGTTAGCGGTGAAGTTAAGCTGCAGGAGGGGGAGACCGACCGATTTGCTTGGGCTTCTTTGGAAGAGGCAAAAAACTATCAGTTACTAGATGGAATTTACGAGGAGTTGGCGATGGCAGATAAACTGCGGCAAGGCCAGCGGATGGAATGGCAACGGCAGGGGGTATAAAAGTATAGTGGGGCACAAGATATGAACGATGAGCAACGCGTAAAAGTTGGGATCGGCGTAATGGTTATGAGGGACGGCAGGGTTTTGATGCACAAACGCATGGGGGCGCATGGCGAAAATACCTATGCTTGGCCAGGTGGGCATATGGAATATATGGAATCCTTTGAAGACTGTGCGAAGCGAGAAACGATGGAGGAGGCAGGGATCGAGATCGCCAATGTTCGATTTTTGCGTTTGATGAATCTTAAGACTTACGCTCCGAAGCACTATGTTGATATTGGCTTAGTGGCTGACTGGAAGAGCGGGGAACCAAAGTTGGTGGAGCCGGACAAGGGCGAAGGATGGAGCTGGTATGACTTAGATGATTTGCCGGAGCCGTTATTTAGTACGATCCCAAGCTATATTGAAGCGTACCGCAACGGCAGATATTTTTACGATGACTAAAGATTATATGGATGCTTCACAAGCGATCGATGCGCGACGGGGGATCGATTACATCGGAGTGACGACCCCGTTTTATTGTTATGACAATAAGGGGAGGATTCTATTGCACAGGCGTGGTAGTAAATGCCGCGATGAGGTGGGGCGGTGGGATTGCGGCGGTGGCTCGATGGAGTTTGGCGAAAGTTTTGAAGAAGCGGTGACGCGCGAGATTGGCGAGGAATACGGAGCCGCGCCAAAGCAACTTAAACTTTGCGGGGTAACCAATGTCGTGCGTGATAACAATGGGGTAAAAACTCATTGGATCGCGGTAATTTTCGCGGCAGAAGTTAGCCCTAGCGCGGTAAGAATAATGGAGCCCGATAAGGTAGATGAGTTGGGCTGGTTTTACTCTGATAATTTGCCGACCCCGCTCCATTCGATGCTAGCCCCGCATCTGGAGATTGTGCGCCGGGCGGGTGTAAAAATTTAAACGCGGCGATGGCTAACGATAAAGAAATTAAACTGCTAACCCTGTGTCTCTATCAGAAAGATGGTCGGGTGCTTTTGGGTATGAAAAAAGAGGGGTTTGGGACGGGGCGGTGGAACGGATTTGGAGGAAAAGTAAAGGTTGATCTGGGCGAGACCATCGAACAAGCAGCCAGACGAGAGATGGCGGAAGAGTGCGGGCTAACCGTTAAAACCTTGCGGGAGATAGGAGTAATTAATTTCGAATTCGTTAGTCAGCCAGGCAAAATCCGCGAGATGCATATCTTTATTACCGATACTGCGGGTGGCGAACCGATGGAAACAAATGAAATGAAACCGGAGTGGTTCGCGATCGATGCAGTGCCCTACGAAGAAATGTGGGGGGCGGATCGGAAATGGATGCCGCTTGCATTAGCGGGGCAAAAATTCGAAGGCTGGTTTTTATACAATACGCCCGAAGATGATGAAATTTTAGAACATCGATTAAGCGCAATGGAGGTACCGGCATGACAGCGACGAAGATAAGCGTAGATAACGCGAAGCAAAATAAATTATTTTATTTTGTGGCTAATGTGGTGATTTATCGTGAATCGGATGGTCGATGTCTGATCATGAAGCGTGATGAACGAGAGATTGCGCACCCGGGCAAATACGCGGTAGCGGGCGGAAAGTTGGAATGGGGCGACCTACCGCTTGATGAGCCGACCCGCGTGCATGACGAAGTAATGGATTACGAAAATAAAGTTGAAGATTTGTTGGTGCGCGAATCCCGCGAAGAGGCGGGGGTGGAAATTGAGCCTAAGTTGAAGTACATCAACAGCGTGGCGTTCATTCGTCCAGACGAGACGCCGGTGGTGCTGGTGAAGTTCGCGGCCAAGTATAAAAGCGGAGAGGTGAAGCTGGAAGAGGGAGCGTTTACTGACTACGCCTGGGTAAACGCCGAGGAAGTCAAAGAGTATCCGTGTATTGCCGGTATCCCCGAAGAAGTGGCGGAAACGATCCGATTATTTGCCGTCGAGAGAGCTGCCCTGGCTCGGTAGGGAAGAGGGGATAAATAGGTTATAAAAAGCCCGCCATATCTGGCGGCTTGGCTTGGCAACTGTCTATAGTATACCACAATTTATTAATATTGTCAAATTCTAACCTGTTTTTGTGCCATTAGAAAAGGGGATTATCCGGTAGTTTTATTGTCTGAGAGCCGCTTTCTTTGTTGACAAAGGGCTTGTCTTCGTGTAGGCTGGGAGCAGTTGAGTCAATGGCTCATGTTGCACCTCGACAAAGTATGCAAGAGATATTCGTCGAGAAACAGCGGGGCAACAATTAAAAATTCATCAAAATAAAAGCTAACACGGGGGCGTGTTGGTTTTTTGTTTGATGAGTTGGTTGCGCTCGGAATTCTGGTGACGCAGAGATTAGGATTTCTTTTTATATGCCTTTGAGACAATTTAAGGGCGTTGTCGGAGTCTTAGTCTTCTCTTCACCGGAATTTCGGGCGCAAAAACAGCGGCGTCCAAAGGAGCAGATGATGCGCATCTTCACTATCGTGAGGGCGCTGCTGTGCGCCCTTCTGATCACCGGCCTTTACGGCCTCGTCTCGTGCGGCGGAAGCAGCACGACCACAACGTTTGATCCCGGTCTCACCGAAGTTCAGGCCTACGGGGATGTCCTGATAGACGTTCCTGGCCATCCTGGCGAGCGACTTGAGGTTCAAGCGATACGCACTGAAACCGGCGACGGCAACGGTGTCAAGGTCGGCGGGGATATCAAGGTTCCTGCCAATCAGACTGGAGTGACGTTCAGCGGACGCACGTGGTCGTACTTCAAGTATGCTGCGACTCAAAGGCAGCAGCTTGATACGATCGATGTACTTGGGAATCCGCTGGCTAGGTACTCTTTGACACTGCAGGGATACCCTCCCATAGTGTCGTGGAGCGCGGGCGGACCTGACACGGCTCTTGAGGCGATGGCGTCTCAGTACCCGAAAAACGTATGGATTCCATACGAATTTCTGGTCTGGGCGCCAGCCGAATCGATGGGTCACGTAGCTGCTGATTTTGCTGGGTGGGAAATTAAGCCTGGCACATTCACGGTTACTAAGACCGAGAACAATGATGGCGGATTTCTGGGCATCGGTGGGGCCTTTGGCTTCTTTCTTGCAAGTGCAATTGAGGCCTCGGCCACGGTTTTGTGCCCAAGTTGGAAGGCGCCTGGGCGAATAATGTTCGTCGATGACAGTACGACTCCCCCACCAGCCGGAAATCCGGCGGTGGTGAATGTAACGCTGAGCCCGGCGGGACCGTATGACCCAGACCAGCAAATCACCATCTATGTGTGGATGGTGAACGGGCCCGGGACATGGCCGCCTGACGATGTCGATTTCCAATGGTTCACTATCGTGTCCCACGCCTGGGATGCGACGAACCAGAGATGGATCGTTGTCGTTCGCTGTCCGCACGCCCCAGGTTCCTACTTAGTCTGGCGGACGGTCGTGGTCGTAGTGGTGGGCCAGCCGGCGCAAAACCAGGCGCCGAATGCGGCTCTTACTGCAACGCCCTTGTCGGGTTCGCCGCCGCTGACCGTAAGCTTCAACGCGAACGGCAGCAGCGACTCCGACGGGACAATCACCGCTTACGAGTGGGACCCCGAGGGAGATGGCACATTCACGGATGGCGGGCCAACTTTCTCACATCAATACACCAGCGCAGGAACTTTTTCGGCTGCGGTGAGGGTGCGAGACAATGATGGCGCTACTGATACCGCTACGGTGACCATTACGGTCAGCGGCGGCGCGGTGGTGCTCGAGCCCATCATCACGGGGACGAACGGAGTTATCCTCAATGGCGGGATCGTGTCGATTGATGAAGGCAATTCCGAGATCGTCAGCTGGCAGCTTAGGAATGCTGCAACTGACGCCATCGTTGCCACGATCAACCCGCTGGCGATAACCCATGAATCGGTTCTACCGTTCTGGGTGTTCGACGACGCGAACGGCGAGGTGGATACGGCGCTCTGGGCTAACCCCAGTGCGCCGGATCCGACAGATCCGGAGAACGTCTGGGTGAACCCAGGCGACTTCCAGATCACCTCGACATTCATGTACAGCGGTACGCAGTACCAGTTCCACTGGACGCTGCGGGTCGTTGACCGCGATCACTTCCCGTCTCAGCTGAAATGGCCGTCGTAGCTACCGGGCAAGACTAGGGTGGATGTTCCGGTGTCGCCGGCGACTCACCGGCACGAGTACCGGTAACCTCTTGCGTATTTCCGGGGCCTGGTTCTGCCATGCGGCATGAACCAGGCCCCAGTCTTTTTTCTCTGGTTGGCTTATCCTCCTGCCGTAGACAAATTTCCCCCAGTTTGTTTACGGCGGGGAGATGAGACAAGCAGATCGAAGGAGGGGGTGATATAATAATTTTTGTTTGTGGGGTTAAAGGGAAAGGGTGAACAATATGGACTTCTTCAAGACCATTGGTCTGGGGGTGTACTACCGCGTACGGCGGATGAGTAAAGCGCTAAAGAATTGGCGCAAGTTTGGAGTTATAATTTTCGGCGGTTTGCTCATCGCCATGAACTTTGGTGGGTTGATGCCGGTTAAATCGGTGGACGCGGATGTGCCCAAACTCACCTATCTCTACATTGAGCCTTCGACTCTGTCGATCATCGAGGGTCAGTCCTACACGGTAAAGGCGAAAGCCTACGACCAGAACTGGGCACCGATGACCGTGACTCCGACCTGGAGCATGAACAAGACTCTGGCTGGTTCGATTACCAGTGGCGGCGTGTTCACCGCTAGCCACACACTTGGGACCTACACCAACGCGATCAAGCTTTCCACTGGTGCTTTGTCCACTTACGCCGCTGTAGTAGTGGCGAAAGATAACACCAGCCCCCCACCGCCGGTTCAAAAACTTACCTATCTCTATACCGATCCGCTTGAACTGACGATCGAGGAAGGTACTAGCCACACTTTCGGATACAAGGCTTACGATCAGGATATGAATCCGATGACTATCGTGCCGCAATGGAGCATGAATAAACTGGCGGCTGGTTCGATCAACGGCAGCGGTGTGTTCACCGCTAGTCACGCCCTTGGGGCCTACACCAACGCGGTGAAAGTGACCAACGGTGTGTTGGCGGCTTATGCACGAGTAACCATTACTCCGAACGCTCAGCCTCAGCCGACTTGGGTGACATTCGAAATTAACCCGCCCAGCATTACTCGAGTTTTGCCAGCGATGGGCGGCAGCACTAGCCAGAACTTCACTTACGATTCAAGATTGTCCAACAGCGTGTTCGCGCAGCCTGACAGTATCGATTGGAATCTCCAGGGAGTTGGTACCGGCTACTTTGACGGTACGGTCTTCCGCTACACTTCCACTCAGTCAGGCACCGCGACCCTAACGGCCACGGCCCATTATCAGGGTGCGACAAAGAGCGATGTGTCGTATATCACCATCACTCGGGAAACTCCCCCGGCCGCAACTTGTTCGTACGTCAACATTAGTGATTCAGCGGTCAATCTGTATGTCGGTGAATCCAAATACATTGGCTATACTGCTCTGAAGACCGATGGCAGCTCGATGGACCCGGACGAGATCCAGTGGACCTGGACTGGCGGCTTCTTTAACGCCAATTCCCAGACCTACTATGCGACTGCTCAGGGTAATTTCGCTCTGACGGCAGCGTGCCGCATTAACCCGTCGGTCCACGACTCGATGAGCGTCAGCGTGTCGGATATCATCGTCCAAGAAGAATACTTGGTGCGCACCGACATCAGTGCCGACCGGACCTATCTTCACTACAACGAGTCCACTAATCTTTCGACTCAAGCCTGGAGCAATTTAGGTAATCATCTCAACGCAACTTATCACTGGGATAAGATTAGTGGCCCGGGCTACCTGAGTGGTGATGTAAATAGCCAATACGGCGCCAGACTGGTTGCCCAAAACGCTACCGGCTACGCCGTGGTTAAAATCACCGCTTACTATGGTGGTCGCACGGCGGACAATGTCATCAGTGTTCTGATCGACAACGGTGTTATTCCTCCTGTGCCGACCCCAACCGACTTGCGGGCTTCTATTGTTGGCCGGCTGGAGGGCGATGATGTGGCTTGCCGTGCCGACATCATCAATTACACGATCACGATCACCAATCCTCAATCCGTTACCGTGACCGGCGCCAAGATGGTGATGGCGTTGCCGCAGGGAACCAGTTTCTTATCGGCTTCCTCGAATATTGACCATCCTCGGATTTCCGGGAATATGATCACCTGGGATGCCGGTACGCTTTACTCTGGTCAAGCGGAGACCATGTTGCTGCGGGTGCGAGTGAACGATAATCTCGCGACGGTGCCGACTCAGATCACCGCGACCATGTTCGTTAGCGCCGACCAGAAGCCTGGCTTCAACGTAAACTCGAATGCTCTCTCCACTTGCGGTCAAGGCGGTCCGGTCACTCCCACCCAACCCCTAGCCAGTACTGGCGTGGAGTGGTGGACTTGGTTAGCGATCGGCCTGGCTTCATTAGCTCTGACCACTCTGACTTACGGGCTGATGAATCGTCGACGCGCGACAGAATTAACTTGGTAAAACTACCTCTGCTATTCTAAATAGGGAATAGGCAGGACATTAGAACAAAGGCTCCCGGAGAAATCCGGGGGTTTTTGTATTCCTTCTTTGCCACCATTTTGCTTGCCCAAAACGGTGGCGCCAAAAGGGCACCCCGCTCACAAATTGCTACCCAAAATAGGGAATCGCCCTTTCTGGGTTTTAACGCAAACTTGGAGAGCTAAAGCTCTCCTTCAGACAATGCTAACCCAAGCAAGCGATTCCCTAATTGGCTAACGCAATTTGCTCGACGGGGTAATAGATAAACGGTACGACCTTACGCCGATGGCCGAGTTCAGGACGAGCCAATTTTGCTGTCGGATTCCGCCAGCTGGTGGACTTACCAATCTCACCAACTCCCCCTTTGATTAGATTGCCCGCCCGAACACATCGTCGTATCGGTGAGGGCGGGGGATAGATTGGGTTAAATTGGTTAGATTGCGGCATAGGAGGAAACCAGCTCTGGGAGCGGAAAAACTCTTGACTGAAGCCTGATTTCGATATACAATGGAAGTACAAGGTTGGAGGAGCCAACAGCTTGATAATTAGCAACAGACAGGAGGGTCTCCAGATAGGAGGCCTGTTCTTGGCGTAAGACGCCAGAGTAATTCTCAAGATTCTACAGGGGAGGAGGGAGAAAGAAAAAGAAGGTGTAGCTCTCGATAACAGCTAAGCATCGCTTAGTCTGCACACAACGTGTTCTTAGGGAGGACGCAATGATAGGATTTGTGCGAACCTAGGGTAGGAGCTCCCCCCTTATGGCTTCGGCCGGGAAATCCCTACAGAGAGCTCCACGCACAAGGGGACCAGCGCCTCGTTAAAAACATGGACGGCCAAGAATTCGGTCGATAGGCAACTCTCCGCTGCGAAGCGCAGAGACCAGAATTCACTCCTAGGGCCCCGCTTGTCGGGGCCCAAACTATATCTAGTAGAGCCCGGTCTAAACGCCGGGCCTTTTGTTATACTGAATGAGCTATGCCGCTATCTCATCGAGAGCAATACGAAGCTATCCGCCTGCAGTTCGCCCAACTGCAGGACTATCTTTGACCTCGATAAGCTGAAAGCTGAAAACGAGGAGTTGGCGACGGAGATGTCTTCTCCTGATTTTTGGAAAGACCAAAAAGCCGCTGCCGCCAAGGGGGCTAAATTCGATCTGAACCAAAAGATAATCCAAGCCGAACAGGATTTAGGCGAAGCTTTGGCTAGAGTGGGCGAGGCAATGAATGACGATGAGTCCACCTGGGCGGATAAAGATGTCCCACAGGGTCTGGCCAAGGCGGGGGAAATCGCGAAGTGGCTGGAATCCCAGACACTATTTAATGGACCGTATGACGATAAAGATGTCTATCTGTTTTTCCATGTAGGCACGGGTGGAATTGATGCGGCGGACTGGAATGAGATGCTGTTGGGTATGTATTTGAAATATGCTGAGCAAAAAGGTTGGCAGACGGAGATTTTACAAAGGACTGACAACGAAGAGGCGGGGATGAAAAACGCGACAGTGCGAATTCGAGGGCACCGCGCTTATGGCTGGTTAAAAACCGAGGCGGGAGTGCATCGGCTGATTCGTCTCAGCCCGTTCAACGCGCAAAATTTACGGCAGACTTCGTTTGCGCTGATCGAGGTTTTACCTGATTTGGGCGAAGTGGATGTAGAGATTAAAGAAGACGATTTGCGGATAGAGACATTTAAATCCTCCGGCCACGGCGGGCAGAGCGTGAATACCACCGACTCGGCCGTGCGAATAGTTCATGTTCCGACCGGACTATCGGCCAGCTGCCAAAATGAGCGCTCGCAACTGCAGAATAAAGCTGAGGCGATGCGAATTTTAAAAAATAAATTGTATATTCAACAGCACGCGCTGCGGGCAGAAGCGGAGCGCGGCCTGAAAGCGGCCACCGCGTCGGCAGATTTCGGCCACCAGATCAGGAGCTATACTCTACATCCGTATCAGCAGATTAAAGACCATCGAAGTAATTTTGAGTCGTCTCAGGTAGATAAAGTTATCAAGAATGGCGAGCTCGACGATGTAATTATAAGCGTATTGATGGGCTGGAGAACCGAACCCCCTCGACCCTAGGTATCCCGATTTGTTTCTCCGAGGAACCGAGGAGATACCTTATAATTAATTTGTGCAACAGTTTAGCTACCAGTGGCTTGTTTACATTGTGGAGTGTAGCGACGCAAGTTATTATTGCGGGCTTACGACGGATCTGGCAGCTCGATTGACGCAGCACAATTCGGGGCGGGGGAGTTTATACACATCCGCTCGTGCGCCGGTTAAGCTGGTTTGGGCACGGGAGTTTGATAACGAGATGGAGGCGCGGGCATTCGAGCGCAGAGTTAAAAACTGGGGTCGTTTGAAGAAAGGTAAGTTGATTCGCGGAGAGGTTTACACAAATTAAAGCTGTCTCTCCCCTCGGCAAGCTCGGGATTTAATAGAATAAGTTTTACGCTAAGGTTGCCCCTCCCCTCGGTCAGCTCGGGACCTTGCTGGTTCCTCGGGATCCAATTCTGTAAGTTTTACACTAAGGTTGTCCCTCCCCTCGGCGAGCTCGGGACCTTGCTCGGACTCGGGATCTAGCTCTGTAAGTTTTACACTAAGGTGATTGTCTTCGAATCAATTACTAAGCACTATGGTTCGCATAAGGCATTGGACAATGTCAGCTTTTCGATTAAGCCACGCGAATTTGTGATTTTGGTGGGGCCGTCGGGAGCGGGGAAGACCACGCTGATCAAATTGCTGTTGTGCGAAGAGAAGCCGACTTTTGGGCGGATCACCATCGACGGTAAGGATATTCACCTGCTCCAGGAGCGGTATATTCCTTATTATCGGCGGCAGATTGGCGTGGTATTTCAAGACTTCAAATTATTGCCGAGTAAAACCGTGGTGGAAAATGTGGCTTTCGCGCTGGAGGTGTCGGGCAAGCCGGATAATGAGATTCAGGGCGAGGCGATGAAGATCCTGGATTTGGTCGGATTAAAAGAGAAGGCCGACAATTTTCCTAAAGAATTATCCGGCGGAGAAACTCAGCGGGTGGCCATCGCGCGGGCGCTGGTGTTCAAGCCGAGATTATTGATCGCTGATGAGCCGACGGGCAATTTGGACCCGAAGAATGTTTGGGAAATCGTCAATCTACTGCTAAAGATCAATGCGCTGGGGACGACCGTGCTGCTGGCAACACACAATCGCGATGTGGTAGATGCTTTGCGTAAGCGGGTGATCCGGCTGGAAGAGGGGCGAGTGATTCGTGATCGGCGGGGTAAATATGATTATCGATGACCTATGATAGTTTTTTGGCAGAGAATTTTTAAAACCGCCGGCGCCAGTTTCCTCAGGAACGGGTGGCTGTCATTGGTGACAGTGTTCATTATGACGCAGGCTTTGCTGATCATCAGTATTTTTGCATCGCTCAATGTGGTGATCGGCGCTAGTATCCAGGCGATCCATTCTCGAATTGATGTGGCGATCTTTTTTAAGGAGACCGCCAGCGAGGCTAGTGTATTGGCGCTGAAAGACCAGGTGCAAACCTGGGATGGGGTGCGTCAGGTGATTTATGTTTCATCGAAAGAAGCCATGAACAAGTTCTTGGCCGATAATCGGAACCGGGGGGTGATCCGAGACTTGATCCCGGCCGATGAGAATTTTTTGCCCGCCAGTTTGGAGATTAAAGTTACCGATCCTTATCTGATCGAGGGAATTGTTGAAAAAGTACGAGCAACCGACCAGGCTAAGTTCATGTCCGAGACCAGTTTGGAGGACAACCAAAAAATCATCGAGCGACTGCGGAATATCGGCAGTTTCATCCAGCGAGCGAGTTTGTTATTGGCATTAGTGTTTATCATCATCGCTATTTTGATTATTTTCAATACGATTCGGATCACCATTTTCACTCGGCGGCAGGAGATCGAGATCATGAAGTTGGTGGGCGCGACCGACTGGTATATTCGGTGGCCCTTCATTGTTGAGGGGATATTGTATGGCATCATCGCCACCGTGCTAAGCTCGGCGTTATTGGCCCTGGGCTACTTTGCGATGGTGAAGCCAATGACCGACAGTTATCTAATTTCTACCTCGGGCAACCCGGTCTTCTCGGCTGGTTTTGTGCTATTCCTGCTAGCCTTGCAGCTGGCTGCTTCGTTGGTGGTCGGTGGGATGAGTAGCTATTTGGCGACCAGAAAGCATTTAAGTATATAAGGGTTAGGGATTAAGGATTAAGGATTAGGGGTTAAGGGCTAGGGAAAAGATGAAAGAACGCTATTTAGCAGTCTCGGTAAAATTGATGCTGGTTGTTATGGTGGCGATGTCGGCGATGCCGGCCTTTGCCGACTTACTGAGCGATAAGAATGACGAGCTGCAAAGTTTGCGTGCAAAGATCGACCAACAGCAGCAACAACTCGATGCCTCGCGTAAGCGCAGTGCTAGCTTAAAAAACCAAGTGAGCATTATTGATCAGCAAATCGCTTTAGCCGAACTCCAATTGCAGGAGCTAGGCGTAGAGATCGATAGTACTCATGCCAACATGAATCGGATCGACCGTGAATTAGTAGACGCCGAGGTGCAAATTTTCGATAAAAAACAAGTGTTGCGAACCGCCATCAAGGACGCCTATACTCGTCGGCAGACTGGCATGCTGGAGGTAGTGCTGGGTTCATCGAACCTGTCAGACCTGATCAGCCAATTGGAATATATTTCTGCCATTGAGAATCGGATTACTACTAGTTTAGTGATACTGAGAGACTTAAATGAAGCCCTGAAAGCTAAGAAGGGAGAGCTGGAGGCAGCCGATAAACAATTGCAGCAACTCATTTCCGCCAAACAGTTGGAGCAGGGAAGTCTGAACACTCAAATGGGCGCCAAGCAAGCTTTGCTGCATGATGCCACAATGACCGAGGCAGAGTACCAGAAAAAACTACAAGACTCGTTACTAGAGCAACAACGGCTGCAGAACGAGATTGCCAGCCTGGCGGCCAACTCGCGCAAAGGGGAACTGAACCAAGGCCAGTATAGTTTGATGTGGCCGATCCCGGCGCGGAAGATCTCGGCCGGTTTTCACGATCAGGACTATGTTAAGACCTTTGGTTTGCGGCATGATGCCATCGACATCCCCACGCCGCAGGGCACGCCAATTCGGGCACCGGCCAGCGCCTATGTGGCCAGGGTGCGTGATGGCGGGATGGGGTACAGCTATATCATGCTCGATCATGGCAACGGAATGGTGACGGTGTATGGCCATGTGAGCGCGATCATGGTGTCGACCAGCCAGTTTGTGCCGTCGGGTGGAGTGATCGGTTTGACCGGGGCTACTCCGGGTACTCTGGGCGCCGGTTGGTTGACGACGGGGCCGCATCTTCATTTTGAGGTGTGGCTGAACGGCAAAGCGCAGAACCCGTTGGCTTATTTGGTAGGATAATTTTCTGCTACTCATTTGCTCGACTACTCATTTGCTCGACGGGGAGAAGTGTCGTAGGGGGATTGTTTTTTGGTATACTGTAGGCGCCCTTTCCGCTTAGACCACGGAAGAGGCAGCCCCCTACCTCCCATAGGTGGCGGGTTCCCCCCGCCACCTTATTTTTTTATGAGCATGCTAAAATACCTCTAGGAGGCAGTTTTTACCATGAATCACAAAACAAGAATCTGGGTAGCTATCGGGGGAGGGGTAGTGCTGCTGGTGGCGGTATATTTTCTGGGCGTCACTCGCGGATACTATGGCCGGGTGAGCCTGAATAATTACGGGAAAATTTTTGACCAGGAACTTCGCCATGGCACGCTCGGCTCGACCGATTTGAATTTGTTTTGGGATGTGACCGGCTTGATCAAAGACAAATACATCGGCGAGGTCAATTATTTAGATATGTTATATGGCAGCATCAAAGGCGCGGTGGCGGCATTGGGCGACCCGTATTCGGTGTTCACCGACCCGACGGAAAATCAGGAATTCTTCAATGCTCTCGATGGGATGTACGAAGGTATTGGGGTGGAATTGGATTTGATCGACGGTCATTTGGTGATTGTGGCGGCGTTGGAAGATTCGCCGGCGGCTCGAGCGGGCCTGCGATCTCGCGATGAGATAATGGCGGTCAACGGCGAAAGCGTAGGGGGGATGACCGTGCCGCAGGTGGTGGAGAAAATCAAAGGTCCGGTGGGGACGAAAGTGAAATTGACCATTGGTCGCGCCAGCGAACAGAACTTGATCGAAGTGGAAATGACCCGCGGGGTAGTGCGGCGGGCTAGCGTATCGGTGGAGATCGATGCCGACAAGATCGCGACTATTAATATTAATCGGTTTGCTAGTGATACCGAGCCGGGATTTAAGGGCGCAGTCAGCGAGGTGTTGGCGAAAGGGGCGAAGGGAGTAATTCTTGACCTCCGCAACAACCCAGGCGGATTTTTGGAGTCCGGCATTAAAGTGGCCAACGAATTTCTACCCACGGGGCAAATTCTGGAAGAGCGGTTTAAAGATGGACAGAAAACTCCGTTTTACGCCGATGGCAACGGGCGACTGACCAAAATCCCACTGGTGGTGCTGGTGAACGAGGGGAGCGCCTCAGCGGCTGAGATCGTCGCCGGAGCCTTGCAGGACAATCAACGGGCCAAGTTGATAGGCGAAGTAACCTTTGGCAAGGGGAGCGTGCAGGAGGTAGAGCCGTTTACCGATGGTTCGGCTTTGCGGTTAACCATCGCCAAATGGTACACCCCGTCCGGTAAATCGATCAGCGATGGAGGAATTCGCCCTGATCGGGTGGTTCAAAACGATCCGGCGGTAGATAAGGATTTGCAAATGCAAGCCGCTCGCGATAGTTTAATTAAAGAAATTACAAAATGATATGAAAGTAATATTTCTAAAAGATGTAGCTCGGGTCGCCCATAAGGGCGAGGTAAAAGAAGTCAGCGAAGGCTATGCGCGCAACTTTTTATTCAAGCGAGGCTTAGTCGAACTGGCGACCGATCAGCGATTAAAAGAAATAATGGAGCGGGCGGAATCCAAAGCTAAGCAAGCCGAAGGGCACCGGGAGGAATTGGGCCAGCAGGTAAGCGGATTGGCGGGTCAGCAAGTTAGGGTCCAGGCCAAGCCTAACCCCAAGGGCGGGCTATTCGCCGCAATTAGCGAGCGGCAGATCGCCCAGGCGGCCAAACAACAACTGGGCATAAAGTTATCGCCCGGGTTGATCACAATTTCAGAGCCCATCAAGCATATTGGTGAGCACGGAGTAATTTACCAGGTATCGCCAGACCAGGCGGCGGAGTTTAAAGTGGTAGTGGAGGCCCAATGAATAAAGATGTCATGAAAGATATTGTAGCGTTATGCAAGCGGCGGGGGATTATCTATCCGAACTCCGAGATTTACGGCGGGTTCGCTAACACTTGGGATTACGGCCCTTACGGGGTACTGTTAAAAAATAATGTTAAAACTGCCTGGTGGGACGCGATGGTAAAATCCCGCGATGATGTAGTGGGGTTGGACAGCGCAATTTTGATGAACCCGAAGGCCTGGGAGGCGAGTGGGCATTTGCAGGCGTTCACTGATCCGTTGGTGGACTGCAAAAAGTGCAAACAGCGGTTTAAGGCCGACGATGTTAAAAACGGGAAGTGTCCGGCTTGCGGCGGTGAACTGACCGAGCAGCGAGATTTCAATTTAATGTTCAGGACTTTTGCTGGGCCGGTGGAGGATACTACCGGCATGGTGTATCTACGGCCAGAAACGGCGCAGGGGATTTTCACCAATTTTAAAAATGTGCTGGATAGCACGCGGGTAAAATTGCCGTTTGGGATCGCCCAGATCGGCAAAGCCTTCCGTAACGAAATTACTCCGGGCAACTTTACCTTCCGCACCCGAGAGTTCGAGCAGTTCGAGCTGGAGTATTTTGTAGCACCTGATCAAGCTGATGCGGCATTTAAGCAATGGGGTAAAGATAGACTGCGATGGTATGTTGATCTCGGTATCGATAGAAATAAGCTACGACCCCGATCGCATGATAGAAAAGATTTGGCGCATTATGCTAAATCGGTCACCGATGTGGAGTATGAATTCCCGTTTGGCTGGAGTGAGTTGGAGGGGATCGCTAATCGGGGGGATTACGATCTGACCCAACACACGAAGTTTAGCGGGCAAGCTCTGGAATACACTAATGATGATGGCAGCAAGCTCATGCCGTTTGTGATCGAGCCGTCCGGCGGGGTGGATCGGGCGACGCTAGCGTTTCTGGTGGACGCTTACCGCGAAGAAAAGGTAAAAGACGAAACTAGGGTGGTATTGGCGCTGCATCCAAGACTGGCGCCGATCAAGGCGGCGATTTTACCCCTGGTCAAAAAGGAGCCGCTAATCGCTAAGGCTAAGGAGATTTACCATATTCTCAAGCAAAACTGGTTTGTGGAATACGACGAGTCTGGGACGGTGGGGAAGCGCTATCGTCGGCAAGATGAAATTGGGACACCGATTTGTATCACCGTGGATTTTGATAGTTTGGAAGATGGGATGGTGACGGTGAGGGATAGAGATACGATGAAGCAAGAGCGGATCAAGGCTGAAGATGTCGGGGAATTTGTGCAGAAAAAACTGCAAGAGTAAATAAGGGCGTGCTTGACAGGAGCGCGGTTTTTGGTAGGCTGGGTCCAGTTTTTGCTCCTGAGGTGGAACAATGAGAAAGGAGATCGAGGACTTCGTGGGAAGATTGATGAAGGTTCGGCCGGTTGAGCCCAGTCAGTTGCTTGATCCTAAAGACGGGGATACAGTAGTAGCACTGCTTGGCCCGGTGGTGGCCATTGGTCGTCTGGAAAATCTGCCCAGACAAATTAGACCGACGAACGCTCCTGATATTGACAAAGCAGCTGTAATCGCTTTTCAGGGCTACAAGGAGGGTGTGGTGGGACCGGTTCAGGGGGTTATCCAGCTTTTCAGCAACCGGCTGGGTGATTACCTCCATCTGTTTGTGTCCATTGCTATCAAGCAGCCCGTGCCGATCAAGCTCCCTGCCAGTTTGGTGGCGTGCGCCACTAAACTGGAGGGCGATGACGGGGATAGGGAGCATTACATTATTCCGTATCTTGTCCTGGAGAGTGGCCGTCCGACTATTTCTCTGGCTCGACTGTGGGGCGTGATGCGGCGTCTACACGAAGAGCTGGGGAACCCGGTTGGGGAAAACGCTCGCTGGGATTGCACCTATACGGTCTCTTGGCCGTCTCCTCGACTCTCTACCTAGAGCACCCCGAAACATGTTGTCGAGATGATTCATGGCTCCGGTTTCGACCGGGGCCGATTTTTTGTGGGGCGGAGGGGTTGATTTGACTAGCCTGGGGTAGTTTTTTACAATGACCCTGCTTTTGAGTATTACTACATTCCGCAGGAGGAATAAGCTGATGGGTAGTAGACCGGATGCTGGCGCCGGGAAAAGGGCGAAGATGAAGGAGCACAAGCGGCAGCGACGCGAGGCCGCGTGCCAAGCTAGTGCGGCTGCCGACGGCAATGGTGGCAAGAAGGGCAAGCGATTGACCAGCGCGCGTGAGGCGCATTGGCCAGAAGCCGCTGGGCTCATCCTGTCGCCTCCGTCTTCCCAGGGTATATCGGCTTCCCCGTAGGGACGCCACCTACTTATCAATAATACTCAATGTATCTCTGGATCGGGCAAGCGATCCAGGCCCATACGCCACGCCGTTTCTTACAACGGCGTGGTTTTTCGTTGGGCCAATGTGGATAACTCCGTTGCCGACTATCTATATATAAATATTTATTCGCTCCCCGTGCGAACAATTTGCGTATAAAAAAGTGGGGGAGGGGAGTGTTGCCAGATATAATCTAAGTGGGGTACAATGAAACCAATGTGGATAGAAGTGGGGATAAGTGGAGGTGATTTGTGGATAAGTCATTTATTGGTGAGTACAGCCACACGCTGGACAGCAAGGGCAGGCTTGCCGTTCCCGTATCTTTCCGCAGCAGTTTAAAAAAAGGAGCCGTGGTCACTAAGGGGCTCGATGGCTGTCTGTTCCTCTATGATGCCGCCGAGTGGGAAAAGCTGGTCGCTAAACTGAACCAGATGCCCATCTCCCAAAGCCATGCCCGCGCTTTTGCGCGGTTGATGCTGGCCGGAGCCATGCCGGTGAAGATTGATACTCAGGGCCGTATCAATTTGCCGAAATATTTGATCGAATTCGCCGGGTTAAAAACCACCGCGATTATTGCTGGACTGATGAACCGCTTGGAGATCTGGGACACCAAACGCTGGGGCGCTTACAAGAAAAAGACCGAACCGGATTCCGAAAAGATCGCCGAGCAACTGTTCGTTTAACAAATTGACAACAAAGTGTAGCTGGCAGCTTGACGATACAATTAGTTGTTTGCCCTCCCCGGGCAAACCACCCACAATTAGTCATCAAGCTATTATCCTATCCGCAACTTTCACCTCCTAACTTGTGTCTTGTCACCCCTGGACACAACCCAACAAACCCGCGTTAGGCTGCCGGCTGCTACGATTTTTTAACAATATAATGAATGATTTCCAGCATCAGCCCGTCTTAACTCGCGAGCTGATCGAACTACTTGATCCCCGGCCTGGCGAGGTGTTCGTGGATGCAACGATTGGCTTGGGGGGACATGCGGCCGTGATCTTAGATAAACTCGGGCCGCGCGGAAAACTAATCGGAATTGATCAAGATGAGAAAGCCCTACATATCGCTCAGCGCAACCTTGAACGCTACGCGGACCAATTGGTTTTGGTCGGCGGTAATTTCCGTGGCCTTATTCAACTGGTTGAATCTGTCGCCCAACGCAGACGGATTGACGGAATACTTTTCGACCTGGGTGTCTCATCTCTTCAGCTAAACGACCCCGAGCGGGGTTTTTCTTTTAACAAATCGGATCGATTGGACATGCGCATGGATGCCGCCGGCGAGCTTACGGCTGAGTGGATAATAAATCACTACTCGGCCAAGGAACTCGCCCGAGTCTTGCGGGAGTTTGGTGAAGAGCCCAAAGCCGATCAGATCGCAAAAAGGATCTTTGAGGCGCGGCGCCGACATTCAATTACCACCGTGGCCGAATTAGTGGGGCTGATCGGGGGTCGTCCCGGCAAGATCCACCCAGCCACACGCGTGTTTCAAGCATTGAGAATTGCCGTTAATGACGAATTACAGGCGATCGAAACAGCTTTGCCCCAAGCAGTCCAACTGTTAAAACCGGGCGGACGGCTAGCGGTCATTTGTTTTCACTCTCTAGAAGATCGGATCGTCAAACGGTACTTTAGAACTTTGGCAACTGGGGGAAGTGTTAGACTACTGACCAAGAAGGCAGTTCAGCCTTCTTGGTCAGAGGTAAGAACCAATCGTCGCGCGCGCCGCGCGCGGCTCAGAGCAGTAGAAAAATTATGAAGCCATTCTTTAGATTAAATTCCTTACCGCGGCTTGCCCGATCCCGGGTACGGTTTAAGCCACTCTCGGTGACTTATCTAGCGGTGTTTGCGTTCTTCGCCATTGGTTTTGTTTATGTTTTCGCGGTTAACTTCGTGGCCAACAAAGGCGCGGTGATGCGCAATATCGAGACGGATAACCGCAACTTACAAGCCGAAAATGAACGACTCGAAGTGGAAGCAGCCCGATTGAAAGCTTTGCGGGTGATCGAAGACGGCGCTTCTAAAGAGGTTAAGGTGGGGGACTTGGAAGAAACCCCCGCCAATCTCACTTCTGCCGTTCCGGAGAACAAACAGGTAGTCATGGTCCCGAGAATGGTCCAGACCCAATCCCAGCGCTATCTGCCCAGCTACTCCACCCTCGCTCAGAGATAAACATTAGAGTTCGGATATAATAGATGGGATACCAACTGATTAGTCGGTAGATTTTATGCTAGCGACCACTACTCTCCAGACCGAACAAAAAATCAGGATTGGGCTGATCGGCGCAGTTTTTTTGCTGCTCATAACTATGGTGTTGGGCCGACTAGTACAACGGCAGATATTTGAGTATCCACATTTCGCAGCATTGGCTCGAGAGCAACACACCATCAGCCAGATCGTACCGGCGCAACGCGGCAAAATTTTGGCGGAGGAGCGCGACGACAACAGTTTTTACCCCCTGGCGACCAATGTGACATTATGGGCGCTGACAGCAGTACCAAATCAGATCAAGCGGCCGGAATTGGTCGCCTCTAAGCTAATGCCCTACTTGGAGAATATTGAGGAGGCCGATTTAGTGACCAAATTATCATCCGGCGCAGTATACCTGGCGCCGTTGAAACAGCGGTTGGACGAGGCGGAAGCCAAGGAGATCAATGACTTGAATTTGACCGGTGTACATTTAACCCCCGAGAAATACCGCTACTATCCAGAAGAAACGATGGCGGCTCATTTGCTAGGGTTCGTGAACCGAGACAATCTTGGCCAGTACGGGGTGGAGAGTTATTTCAACCGTGAGCTAGGCGGCAAGGCGGGATTTCTGGAGGCCGAACAAGATACCTTTGGCCAGCAGATCGCGCTCGGTAAGCGCAGCACAGTTAACCCGGAAGACGGTTTAGATATCGTGGTATCGATCGACCGAGCCATCCAATATTATGTCGAACGAGAGCTGAAAGCAGCGGTTGAACAGCATCAAGCCGAGAAGGGCAGTGTAATCATTATGGATCCCAAAACTGGCCAGATCGTCGCCATGGCGGCCTATCCCACCTTCGACCCCAATAATTACAATACGGAAGACATCGACAAGTTTACGAATATGAACATCTCCCAGGTCTATGAGCCGGGTTCAGTATTTAAGGTAATTACCATGGCGGCCGGGATCGATGCCGGGTTAGTTAGCCCCAGCACTAC
>JAZDLM010000031.1:0-7548 GCA_043801895.1 bacterium | reverse complement strand
GCCCGGACTTCCGGGTGGGCGCACTTCAATTTTGGGGTAAAATAAATTTAGAAGTAGGTGAATGTGCCAGTTTGGTTTTGTGCCGACTGACCGCCGAAACTGTGTCACAAGTACACGGATTAGAGTCTCGAATACTCGATTTGTATTTGAGAGAAAATCCTAAAAGTTTGACACTCCTTACCCAACTTAAGTTTGAGGTGATGTAAATCTGCGCCCGTATAAATACAGCCGATTCATATTTTTAGTCGGTGCTGACATAGATAGAGCTGGGTAAATACTGGAACGACGACGCTTGGTCGAATTGCCCGTACCTCAATCGTAACGACGACAAGGTCAACCTCAATGCCAACTGGCAGAGCAATCCGAACGACAACTATGGTGGCGCGTCGTTGCTCCCCCGGAGTTGCTAACTTTTTAGACTCCTAATCCAACCTCCCAGCATTCGGCCGACCTCTTGAAGATTGGCCGAGTGGCTGGCGTATCCTTTTTCGGTAAAGATACTCAGCTCCCAGCAGACGCGAATTAAAATTTTAATAAGGTCTAGCTCGACACTAGCTGATGTCAAAAAACGATTTCTTTCGCCTAAGTCTGCCCGACTGGCGCGAATAACAGTTTCGAGTAGTGTAAGCAGCCTGGTTTGGAGAGTTTGGCCAACGGTATAGCGCGCAGTCTTGGGAAATTTAATAACCGCACGATGGACGTCGCAGTAAATCAACAACAATTTGTGGACGATGGGGATTTCTCCAAATCCGTCCGGGGGGGGGGCTTAATGGGAAAATCATTTTCCATACCGGCGCATTCGAGCAGATTATTTCACTAGAGAATTTATTTTTGGCCTGGAAGGAATTTCGGAAGGGGAAACGAGCCAAACTGGATGTTCAAGCTTTTGAATACCACCTTGAAGATAACATATTTGCGCTCCATGACGACTTAGTTTCTGGTCGTTATCGCCACGGCAGATACTATCAATTTTGGATTACTGACCCCAAACCACGACTGATTAGCAAAGCGAGGGTTAGGGACCGGCTGCTACACCATGCTATTCACCGGATCTTGTATCCGATGTTGGATCCGACATTCATTTTTGACAGCTACTCGTGCCGAAACGACAAGGGAACTCACAAGGCATTTGCTAGGTTGGTGGCGATGGCTCGTAAAATTAGTCGAAACTATACCGGTCCGTGTTGGGCGCTGAAATTGGATATTAGGAAGTTTTTTGACAGCGTGAACCATATAACTTTGGTGGCTTTGCTTGAGGTCAGAATCGCTGATGAGCGGTTGATGGAACTGCTGAAAGAAATTATTTTTAGTTTTTCTAGATTCCGGATCGAGTCCGGAATGACAAACGGTGGTAAAGGGATCCCGCTGGGCAATCTAACCTCACAGTTGTTCGCAAATGTCTATCTCGATTCTCTGGATAAGTTTGTGAAACATCGGCTAAAGGCCAGATGTTATCTGCGTTATGCCGATGACTTTATTTTTCTTGCTAATAACCCAGATGAGTTAATGGGATATCTAGTCGAAGTTAGCCAGCTCTTGAAAACTTCACTCAAACTCCAGCTGCATCCCGGTAAAATTATCCTGAGAAAGCTCAAATGGGGCATCGACTATGTTGGTTATGTGGCTTTGCCGCACTACTCAATACCCAGAAGAAAGACGATTGGGCGGATTACTAAGAGGGTTGGTAAACTTCTGGGCCAGGGTGGCCGCGATGAACTGACCAAAGCCCTACCTTCGTATCTGGGGTACCTCGGGCATGTCAAGGGGTATAACACTACCCAACAATTGAAAAATTTGGTTGATGGTGTGGGGTGCTAAGATAAGACAGATGGGGTGAGGGCAGTTTGATGTTTTTGTCTGGATTCCCGCCTACGCGGGAATGACGAAGGGGCGATGGATTATGGCAAGTAAAAAACTCAAAATAGTCTCTAAGCTAAAACCGGCCGGGGACCCCGGTAGTAGTCCCTCGGCGGGCTCGGGACACTACGGGGCAAGTCAGCCTTACTTATGAATAAGTTCAAGATTAAATCAAAATTGAAGCCTACGGGGATCCGTCTTCGCTAAAGCTACGCCGGACTGCGCCAGCTGAATCATCATTCCAAAAACTATCAATGAAGTTCAAGCTAAAATCTACTTTTAAACCTACAGGGGATCAGCCGACCGCTATCCAAGAACTGGTAGCTGGCTTGAAAAAGGGCTATCGCGATCAGACGCTGTTGGGGGTGACGGGGAGCGGGAAGACTTTCACGATGGCGAATGTCATCGAAAAAATCCAGAAGCCAACTTTGGTAATCGCACACAATAAGACGCTGGCGGCGCAGCTGGCGAGTGAGTTTCGGGAATATTTTCCGGATAATGCGGTGCATTATTTTGTATCGTATTACGACTACTACCAGCCGGAAGCGTATATCCCACGCACGGATACTTACATTGCCAAAGACGCGTCTATCAATGACGAAATTGACCGTCTGCGCAACGCGGCTACTCAAGCGCTACTAACCCGCAGCGATGTAATTATCGTCGCGTCGGTTTCGTGTATTTATGGCTTGGGCAATCCGGCCAGCTACGAGAGCCTGGCGGTAAAGATAGAAGTAGGGAAAGAATACAAGCGGGAAAAGTTATTACGACATCTGACTAATATCCAGTACCAACGCAACGATATCAATTTTATACGCGGGACTTTCAGAGTGCGTGGCGAGATTTTAGAAATTTTCCCGGCGTACTTGGAAGAAGCGTATAGAATTGAATTTTTTGGTGACAAAGTTGAGCGGATACGAAAAGTAGAATATTTGACCGGCGAGCTGCTGGCTGAAGAAAAAGAATTAGAAATTTTTCCGGCCAAGCATTTTTTGACCCCACAAGAAAAAATTAAACCGGCGGTGGAAGCGATACGCGCGGAGCTGTTCGGGCGACTAGCGGCGTTCAAGTCGCAGAACAAATTACTTGAAGCGCAGCGGCTTGAACAGCGCACTAATTACGATATCGAAATGTTGCAGATGGTTGGCTATGTCTCGGGTATTGAGAATTACTCCCGCCATCTAGAGCAGCGAACCCCCGGCAGCCCGCCCGCCACCTTGATCGACTATTTCCCAGATGACTTCCTACTATTTATAGACGAATCTCATATGACGGTGCCGCAAATCCGCGGGATGTACAATGGCGACCGGGCCAGAAAGGAAGTGCTGGTAGAACACGGCTTCAGATTGCCCAGCGCGTTTGATAATCGGCCGCTGACTTTTGAGGAATTTGACGGGCTGATTGCCCGGGTGATTTATGTATCGGCTACGCCATCTCATGAAGAGTTGGCTAAAAGCAAGCAGGTGGTTGAGCAAATCG
Source organism: bacterium (assembly GCA_043801895.1). GTDB lineage: Bacteria > Patescibacteriota > Kazan-3B-28 > Kazan-3B-28 > Kazan-3B-28 > JAZDLM01. Next base: position 4,212 of record JAZDLM010000031.1, on the reverse strand, counting down.
TTCGGCCAACTGGGCTGATCGACCCCGAGGTAGAAATCCGGCCGATAGAGGGGCAGGTGGATGATTTGATGGAGGAAATTCATAAACGGGTTGAACAAAAACAACGAGTGCTGGTAACAACACTGACTAAAAAAATGTCTGAAGATTTGACGACATTTTTGCAGGAAGCCGGAATTAAAGTTCAGTATTTACACTCGGATGTGGAAACGCTGGAACGGATCGATATTCTGCGGGATTTGCGGTTGGGGAAATATGATGTGCTGGTCGGTATCAATTTATTACGGGAAGGGTTGGATCTGCCGGAGGTTTCATTGGTAGCGATTTTGGACGCAGACAAGGAAGGGTTTCTGCGGAGCGACACGGCACTAATCCAGACTTTCGGCCGCGCAGCTCGTCATTTGGACGGCAAAGTCATTATGTACGCGGATCATACTACTGGCTCAATGCAGCGGGCGATGGATGAATCATCTCGTCGGCGCGAGAAACAAGTCGAATACAATAAACAACATCACATCACCCCAACCTCTATTATTAAGGCGGTTAAAGATATCCGCCGACACGAGCAAGGGGAAGAAGCTGTGCCGGAAGAATCGGAGCTGAATAAATTCGCGACTCAAGCCAACGCCGAGGAAATGAAGTCGTTACTTAAAGAGCTGGAGGAAGAGATGGACTTGGCGGCCAAGAATCTGGAATTCGAAAAGGCGGCTGAGCTGCGCGATCGCATCGATATGCTCAAATCTAACCCACGCTAGCCAGTGGGGTGATATAAGGTCCGCCTAATAGGCGGGTTTTTAATACGAAATTTGGCGATAGGGGAGGGGGATACCGACTTTTTCATAAACTCGCTCCCAAAGCGAGGAAACCCTTGACCTAGAGGGCGGTTTGAAGTACAGTAAAAGGTATTTCCAGCTCCTTGAAAACTAGGTTCTAGAATTCAAGGAGCAGACTCTCTAATCTGAACAAAACAACACAAGCCCCTTAGGAGGTGGCAAGAATGACGGCAGTTAGAGTAACGGCAAAGGTGTTGGCCGTTCCGGCCCTCATCTTTGGCATACTGATCACTACCGCCCCTTCCTGGTATGGGGCGGTGTTTGACTGGACCAGGACAGACTACTACTCCTACTGGTGGGGTGCTCTCTGGCATGGCCAGCTGATCAACGATTGGCTGGTAGCTATTGACGCACCGTTCCGGTGGATGAACGACTGGGCGAGCCTTGGGCTGGCCATCGCGCTGTTCGCCTATTGGTATATTACCTGTTGGCGGTATGAAGACCGCAGTGAAGACGGCATTGAAGTCGCGCCGCCCACGCTGGGGTCTGTTGTCGCACTGGTGGCGGCCGCGGTGGTGGTGATAACACTATCACCGCTCGCTAATGGGGGACCTGCGCCGAAGGGTCTCGAGTATTTGGACACCTCAGTCAAACTGCAAAGCACATTGTTGCCACTGGTGCTGCTGCTGGTCGTCAATATACTAGGCTGGTTGCTAGCCGCAATTCTCGGGGGTGTTATCGAGAGTACGGAAAATGCAGCAGCCAGATGGTGGGTGAGACTGCACGATCAGGAGATTCGGGCATCGTTCGACCGGGGTGCGTTGGCTGCCGACAAGAGGCTGGCTAACGACCGGCAGGCGCTGGACCGACACCGCCAAGAGGTTGAGCAATTCCTTGCTACTGGCAAGACCAAGCTGCAGGATAGCGCCAATCAGCTGGAGGTTGACGCTCGTCACGAGCAAAATAACCTCTACGCGATCGGCGCTGATGGTCCGGCCTACATTGTGACGGCTAGCAATACAGTGCGCCGCCTTACCGTGGTGGGCCAGCAAGTTGGCGAAGGGGTGCTAGGCCGCCCAATAACCTTCCCGGTATTGCGGGCGACCGATCCACAGCCGGTCGAGCCATGGCTCCAACGTGCGGCGGCCGCGATCGTAAGTCGGTTCGTTAAGCGGCTCGGCAAAGCCGTAGCCAGCACGGCAGTGCGAGACTTCGCCACGTTCGGCGACGCGCTGGCAAAGGGATGGAGGACGTCAACTCAGACCGTACTCAGCCAACTAGCTTGTGAAGTGGTGAAGTGCCAAGCGACTGGCTTGCCTGGCTCCAAACTGGTGCAAACTGCCTATGGTTACTGTTTCGATGGTGCTAAGCGACAGTTTGTTCAAGAGGTAACCAGCAAAGCTAATTCGCTAATCCATACGGCAATTCGTCACGCTGAGCAGCAGCTCGAGCAAAGCCTAGTGCCATTGCTCATGGGCCAGATGACAGGTGAAGATGCGCCGGTAGCAATGTTGCCCGCAAACACCATATTCTATGCGGCCAGAGGCGCCCGTTGCGCGATTGTAGTGGTGCAGCCGCCAACGGTACGGCAGATTACTATCGAGGACAATCTCCTGGCAAGAATGGAAAGGCGTGAACATGTGGTGCGCGACAGGAATCGCCAGTTCAATGTGGCGCTGCCATACGTGGTGTTCGCTTTCGGGTTCGGCGGTAGGGAGCTTGTGAGCTTGCATGTTCTGGCCGCTCAACGACCGATCCTCGACGGCGAGGAGACACTATCGCTACTGCCATTCACCAACCAGGGCGGCGAGACCGATGGATATTTCTGCTTACGCATCCCGGATACAGTTTGGCAGCTGAGTTCCATCAGCCAGATAATCTCAGCAATCATTAGTCATTTCTGGTGGTCGGTGTTCAACACGGACTTGCGGGGCATCTGGGAGGATTACAGAAGAGTCAACCCAGACCTGTACGATTATCGAGAATGGGAGAAGCAAAGCGACCCGAACTTCATCCTGAACTGTAGGATGGTGCCGGCGTCCGAGGAGTTTTCGACCGTGGCCAAGCTGATCGCACGCATGACCCAAACGATTGCCGGCCCAGACGGCGAAGCCGTCAAACCGGCAATTCGTCAAGCTACCGACCGACTGGCCGAGGACCTACGCAATTTCCTCAGCCAATACTTAGGGCAGCTGAAGCTTGATGCCACCCCAAATCGATCGGGCCTAACCGAAACCCTGGGCGAGGTATTTGGCCAGGTGGTAGCCGACTCCCGGCGCCAGCTGGAGGCTCGGCTCACAGTACTGGCCGATGAGGCTCTGGGGCCGATCACTAATGAAACCAACCAGCGCATTGGTGCGCTGGTGGCCGACGCTGTTCGGCTAGCCGGAGAGATTGCCGGTACGATTCCCATCGAGGAACCACTGCAGCTCTCTGCGGTGTTGAACTCGCCAATCGGAGGAGAACAATGAAGATCGGACAAGATAAGTTCGGCACCTCGGTGTTTCTTGTCCAAACGGACGAGGACATCGCGGAAGCCGAACGACATCCCCAGTGTTACATCATCGCTAGCACTGGCATTTTCATCCGACGGCTGAATGGCTTGATCGCTTCGGTCGTTAGGGTGGACCAAGTCCCGGGGCTAAAGCCGGTGAACGAAGGGGCGATCATGCGGGTGAAGAAGCTCGACTATCGTCACTACGCTACGACGGTGATGTTCTTCAGGCAGGTCATGCGCTATCGCGGCGGAAGCGAAGCGCTGGTGGCCTTGCACTACAACCCGGTCACGACCGAGTGGAAACTTGATGCTCCGCCCCAGACGGTGACGGGTGCTAGTGTCCACGCCGACTACAGCGTGCGCTTTGACGGTTTTCAGCTCGTCGGCACGATCCACTCACACGATTCGATGTCGGCTTTCCATTCCAGTACCGACCACGATGACGAGGTTGAGTTCGATGGGTTGCACTTTGTCCTGGGGAACCTGGACAAGGCGTATCCATCGGTCGTCGGCGTGTTGGCTGTTAACGGCACGCGGTTCAAGCTGGATCCTCTCGACTGGTTCGTTGGATTAGTCGAGGTCGATCCAAAGATCGCTAATAATGTTCCGACTGGCCGTCGTCAGCGCGAAGAGCTGGGATTGCCGGACGAAACCTTCATGGAGTTCATGGAGAATGTGTTCACTTCTCCGTATGGTGGATATGGAGCTGTCTATGGCGGCTACACCACCTACGGTTACGGTAGCTCTCAGGGTGGTGGGCAAGCGTTCTCCTCGGGCGTGGGCAGTCGTTATGCTTCAGCCAAGCGATACAACATTGCCTTGCCTGATGGGATGACCCTGCGCGACTTCATGCCGCCAAAGACCTGGATGCCAAACGTAACGCGGGAGACATTCCGGGTGGCGGCTGGTCAGGGCTATGCTAGCTTCGGCGGGGACCCTGGCGCT